>DATJVE010000051.1:0-24835 GCA_035501975.1 Pseudolabrys sp. | reverse complement strand
GTGCGACGGCATGGAGGTGTCGCAGTTCACCTACTTTCAGCAGGTCGCCGGCTTCGAATGCAATCCGGTCGCCGGTGAGCTGACGTATGGGCTCGAGCGCCTCGCCATGTATGTGCAGGGCGTCGACCGCGTGTTCGATCTCAACTTCAACGGCCGCAGCGACGACAAGAAAGTCACCTATGGCGACGTGTTCCTGCAGGCCGAACAGGAATATTCGCGGCACAATTTCGAATTCGCCGACACCGCGATGCTGTTCGAGCAGTTCAAGATGGCGGAAGCGGCCTGCAAGAAGTATTTGGCCGACGGCTGGAGCGCGGACAAGAAACGTCACCTGATGGCGTTGCCCGCCTACGACCAGTGCATCAAGGCGAGCCACGTGTTCAATCTGCTCGACGCGCGCGGCGTGATTTCGGTCACCGAGCGGCAGAGCTATATCTTGCGCGTGCGCGAACTCGCCAAAGCCTGCGGCGAGGCGTGGCTGGCGACCGAGGGAGGAGGGGCGTCGTGAGCGATCCCGAAATCGGCGGCCGCGAGCCAATCACGGTCGAGGTGGTCGAAGGCGAGACCTATTGGTGGTGCCGTTGCGGCCGCTCCAAGACGCAGCCGTTCTGCGACGGCTCGCACGAGGTGACCGACTTCCAGCCGCTGGAGTGGACCGCCAGGCGGTCGGGCAAGCGCAATTTCTGCACCTGCAAGCGCACCAAGACGCCGCCGTTGTGCGATAACAGCCATCTGAAGCTATAGTTGAACCATTCCGAATCGGGCGGCGACCAACAGCAATGCTGCTCTGGATCATCCTTGCCGTCGTTGTGGCGGTCGTCATTTACGCGATCGTCGCGTTCAACCATCTGGTGCGCACGCGGCAGATGGCCAACGAGGCGTGGAGCGGCATCGACGTGCAGCTCAAGCGCCGCTCCGACCTCGTCCCCAATCTTGTGGAAGCGGTCAAAGGTTACGCCGCGCACGAGCGCGGCGTGCTCGACGAGGTGACGCAATTGCGCGGCGCCGCGCGCGCCGTGCCGAGCGACGACGTCACCCAACGCGCGCAGGCCGAAGGCGCTTTATCGGCGGCGCTCGGCCGGCTGATTGCGCTCTCCGAGAATTACCCCGACCTCAAGGCCAGCGCCAATTTTCTCGGGTTGCAGCAGCAGCTCAGCGACCTCGAAAACGAGCTGCAGATGGCGCGCCGCTATTACAACGGCGCGGTGCGCAATCTAAACGTGCTGGTGCAGTCTTTCCCCAGCAATCTGATCGCGGGAGTGTTCGGATTCTCGCAGCGCGATTTCTTCGAATTGTCCGACGCCGGCGAGCGCAACGCGCCGCAAGTCGATCTGGCGCCGCGATGAGCGGGCTCCGGCGCGTTGCCGTCTTGCTCGCGGCGCTGATCGGCGCCGGCCAAACGAACGCCGCCGAGGTCATCCATTCCTTTAATTCCGACGTAAAGCTCGCCAAAGACGGCGAACTCTCCGTCACCGAGACGCTGCGTGTGCGCGCCGAGAACATCGCGATGCGGCACGGCATCTACCGCGATTTCCCACTGCTGTTCAGGGACGCGAGCGGACGCGAGCGCGAGGTTTCGTTCAAGCTCATCGGCGTCTATCGCGACGGCAACCCCGAGCCCTATCACACCGAGCGTGCGCACGGCGTCATCCGCATCTACGCCGGGGACAAGGATAGTTTTGTGCGGCCGGGCGAGCATACGTATGTATTCGTCTACACGACCGGGCGGCAGGTGCGTTGGTTCGACGGCAAACCGGAGCTCAACTGGAACGTCACCGGCAATTTCTGGCGCTTCCCGATCGAATCCGCCTCCTACCAGCTGCATCTTGTCGAGGGCGCGGCGCCGCTGCGCTGGACCGCCTATACCGGCCGGCTCGGCGCGCGCGGCATCGACTGGCAGGGCAGCATCGGCGCGCTCGGCACGCTCGGCGTCTCGACCACGCGGCGGCTCGCGCCGGGCGAGGGCTTGACCGTGGTCGCCGCCTTGCCGGTCAGCGCGGTCGATCCACCCAGCGCCAACATGCTGCTGTGGTACGAATTGTTCGACAATCGCCAGTGGCTCATCGCCGGCATCGGTTTCCTCGTGGTCCTCGTCTACTACTTCGCCGCCTGGGAAGCCGTCGGCCGCGATCCCAAGCGCGGCACCGTCATTCCGCTGTTTCATCCGCCCCAGGGCATTTCACCGGCGCTCGCCAATTACGTTCACAATTGGGGCCTCGCGCGCGAGAAATGGCGCGCTTTCACCGCGGCGGCACTCTCGCTCGCCGTGCGCGGGCTGATCCAGTTCGACCAGGCCGGCAAGACGCTGACGCTGAAAAGGACAGGTCAGCAGCCGCCCGGCGGCTACCAGGATCTGCCGGCCGGCGAACGCGCGATCTTCAGTTGGGTCAATCTCGGCGGCGCCGCGACCATCGACAAGGCGCACGGCGAAGCGGTCGCCAAGGTCGGCACCGAGTTCACCACCAGCATCGAAGCGGAGAACCGCAACCGCTTCTTCCGCCGCAATCTCGGTTACGTCATTGCCGGTCTCGCCATGACGGCGGCGGTCGTCGCCGGCCTCGTCGCCTTCGGCGGTCTGCAGGACCAGGACATTTCCATCATGGTTGTGCTGGGTTTCGTCGGCTTCTTCTTCGGCGTGTTCATCGTGCCGTTCATGCAAGCGATCTTTGGCGACGGCGCCAAATTCGCCGTGCTCGTACGCACCGCCATTTCGCTGGCGATTGCCGCGATCTTTGTCTCCATCGCCTTCAATATCCTGCACGAGATGCTCAACAGCGGAGTGAGCGAGGCGTTGCCGGCGCTGCAAGGCTTCGTCGCCAACTATCCGTTCCCCTTCGTGCTGGTGACCGCCTTCACCGTGCTCAACGGGCTGTTTTTCTACCTGATGCGCGCGCCGACCGCGCTCGGCCGCCCGATCATGGATCAACTCGACGGCTTCAAGCTCTATCTGGAAACCGCCGAGAAGGACCGGCTTAATCTGCAGGCGCCGGAGATCACCGCCGAGCGCTTCGAGGCGCTCTTGCCCTACGCGGTCGCGCTCGATGTGGAGAAGCCCTGGGCGACGGCTTTCGAGGCGGCGCTGCGCCGCGCGCATCCGGAAGACGCCGATCCGATGCGGCACTATCAGCCCGGCTGGTACAGCGGCGGCAGCGGCTGGTCGAGCGGCAGCTTCAGCAACACGATGGCCGCGACGGTCGGCAGCGTCAGCAGCGCCTTTGCCGGTGCGGTGCCGGTGTCTTCCGGCTCATCGGGCTTTGGCGGCGGCGGCGGTTCCGGCGGCGGAGGCGGCGGCGGCGGAGGCGGCGGCTGGTAGCCAATTGCGGCCGCTTCCGCGGCAGGTGACAGGCTACCCAAGTCCCTGCTAGGTGCGGGCGGTTCGCTCGCCCGCCAACGAGTTCTTAAATGCCCGACCTCTTGCTCGAATTCCTGTCGGAAGAAATCCCCGCACGCATGCAGGCGCGCGCCGCCGACGATCTGAAGAAGATGGTCACAGACCGGCTGGTGGCGGCCGGCCTCGTTTACGAAGGCGCCAAGGCCTTTGCCACGCCGCGCCGGCTGGCGCTGTCGGTGCACGGCGTGCCGGTGCGCCAGCCCGACATCAAGGAAGAGAAGAAGGGCCCGCGCGTCGGCGCCCCGGACAACGCGATCGCCGGATTTCTCAAGGCGGCCGGCCTGAACTCGATCAACGAAGCCAAAGTGCAGCCCGATAAGAAAGGCGATTTTTACGTGGCGACGATCGAGAAGCCGGGCAAGCCGGCGCTCGACGTGCTGGCCGAGACGATCCCCGAGGTGGTGCGTTCGTTCCCCTGGCCGAAGTCGATGCGCTGGGGCTCGGGCCGGCTTGCTTGGGTGCGCCCGCTGCATTCGATCCTCGCCACATTCGGGCCGGAAACCGAAGAGCCGGATATCGTCCCGTTCAACGTGGACGGCATCGCCGCCGGAGACCAGACGCGCGGCCATCGCTTCCTGGCGCCGGCCGCCTTCAAGGTGCGTCGTTTCGACGACTACCTCGCCAAGCTCGACGCCGCCAAAGTGGTGCTCGATCCGGCGCGCCGCGCCGAGATGATCCTCAGCGACGCCAAGCATCTGGCCTTCGCGCAAGGCTACGAACTGATCGAGGACGCAGGCCTGCTCGCCGAGGTCGCCGGGCTAGTCGAATGGCCGGTGACGCTGATGGGCGCGTTCGACGCGAGCTTCCTGGCCATCCCCGAGGAAGTAATCCGCGCCACCATCCGCAACAATCAGAAATGCTTCGTGCTGCGCGACACGCAGACCGCCAAGCTCGCCAACAAGTTCATCCTGGTCGCCAACGAGGAAGCCGCCGACGGCGGCAAGGCCATCATCGCCGGCAACGAACGCGTGATCCGCGCGCGGCTGTCCGACGCCAAGTTCTTCTACGAGACCGACCTGAAGACGCGGCTGCAAGCGCGGCTGCCGAAGTTCGAGCACATCGTTTTCCACGAGAAGCTGGGCTCACAGTCCGAGCGCATCGCGCGCATCGTCGCGCTCGCCGGCGAACTGTGCGACCTCGTCGGCGCCGACGCACACTTGGCCGAACGCGCCGCGCAATTGTGCAAGGCCGATCTGCTCACCGACGTGGTCGGCGAATTCCCCGAGCTGCAAGGCCTGATGGGCCGCTATTACGCCGAGGCGCAAGGCGAGGACGAAGCCGTTGCCCACGCCATCGAGGATCACTACCGGCCGAAAGGGCCGGACGACTTGGTGCCCGGCGATCCCGTCGCGATCACGGTCGCGCTTGCCGACAAGATCGACACGCTGGTCGGCTTCTGGGCGATCGACGAAAAGCCGACCGGCAGCAAGGATCCTTACGCGCTGCGCCGTGCGGCGCTCGGAGTCATCCGCATCGTGATCGAGAACGAATTGCGGCTGCCGCTGCGTTCGCATCTGTGGCGGCACTTCGGCGTGGTGCGCCGCGACGAAGCCGCCGCCGAGGCGATCGCCGCGTTGCATCCGCTGCAGGAGCAGATCGTGGCGCTCAGCGCGACTGACATCGAGCTGGCGATGAAGCTCGAGGTGCTGGTGTCGCAGAGGGAACAGCAGATGGCCGGCCCGGTGCTTGTGCAGGCGCATTCCTATCTGCAGCAGACGCACGATCTGCTGGCGTTCTTCGCCGACCGCCTCAAGGTGACGTTGCGCGAGGACGGCGCGCGGCACGATCTGGTCGATGCCGTGTTTTCGCGCGAAGGCCAGGACGATCTCTTGTTGATCGTCCGCCGGGTCGAGGCGCTTGGCAAATTCCTCGACACGGACGACGGCAAGAACCTGCTCGCCGGCGTCAAGCGCGCGTCGAACATTCTGCGCATCGAGGAGAAGAAGGACAACAAGAGCTATGCCGGCGCGCCCGACGGCAAGCGTCTCGTCGCGACGGAGGAAAAGGCTTTGGCCGAAGCAATCGCCGTCGCCAAGAAGGACGCCTCCGCCGCGGTTGCCAAGGAGGACTTCGCGGCCGCGATGAGCGCCATGGCGAAGCTGCGGCCGAAGGTCGATGCCTTTTTCGACAAGGTCACCGTCAATGTCGACGACAATGCATTGCGCGAAAACCGCCTCAGGCTGCTCAACGAAATTCGCGAGGCCACCCGCGCGGTGGCGGATTTTTCCAAGATCGAGGGGTAGTGATCCGTCATCCTGAGGTGCGAGGCGTGTAGCGCCGAGCCTCGAAGGATGAACGGTCCGGGCCGCCGCCCTTCGAGGGCGCCTTCGGCGGCCACCTCAGGGTGACGGATTAAGACAATGCGGAACCTAGCCGTGTCTTAAGCCGTTTCCCCCTTGCATCCCCCACCGCGAAGGACCCCGTCATGGTCATCGGCATTGCCCACCTGCAGCCTATTGTCGCGCTGATCGCCGGCATTCTTATTTTGATCGTCCCGCGCCTGTTGAACTTCATCGTCGCGATCTATCTGATTTTGATCGGTATCATGGGCCTCGGCCTTATCCGGTGAGCATAAAGGTGGGCTTGCATCGCGGTCCCTGAGAGTGCTTTTAGGGGCCATAAAGACCCGCCCCACCAATTCATTGAGCCATGGCTAAAGCAAAAACCTCGCGTGTGAGCGCCAAATCCAAAAAACAGGCAATTCGGAAAGCCCCCAAACCGGCTGCCCGCCCGGCGACCCGCAAATGGGTCTACTGCTTCGGCAACGGCCGCGCCGAAGGCAAAGCCGGCATGCGCAATCTGCTCGGCGGCAAGGGCGCCGGTCTTGCCGAAATGGCCAATCTTGGGCTGCCGGTACCGCCCGGCTTCACCATTACCACCGAGGTCTGCACCTACTATTACGCGCACGACAAGCAGTACCCGAAGGACTTGCGCGCTCAGGTCGAAAAGGCGCTGGCCCAGGTCGGCCGCACCGCCGGCAAGATATTTGGGGATAAGAGCAACCCGCTGCTGGTGTCGGTGCGCTCGGGCGCCCGCGCCTCCATGCCTGGCATGATGGACACCGTGCTCAATCTCGGCCTCAACGACGAAACGGTCGAGGCGCTGGCCAACAAATCCGGCGACCGCCGTTTCGCCTACGACAGCTACCGCCGCTTCATCACCATGTATTCCGACGTGGTGCTCGGCGTCGGTCACGAACATTTCGAGGAATTGCTCGACCATCACAAGGAAAAGCAGGGCTATTCGCTCGACACCGATTTGTCCGCGGACGACTGGGCCGAACTGGTCGAGCAATACAAGAAGCGCCTGCAGACCGAGCGCGGCGAGCCGTTCCCGCAGGACCCGCACGAGCAGTTGTGGGGCGCGATCGGCGCGGTGTTCGGCTCCTGGATGAACCAGCGCGCCAATACCTATCGCCGTCTCCACAACATCCCGGAAAGCTGGGGCACCGCGGTCAACGTGCAGGCCATGGTGTTCGGCAACATGGGCGACACGTCGGCGACCGGCGTTGCCTTCACGCGTAATCCCTCGACCGGCGAGAAGAAGCTGTACGGCGAATTCCTCATCAACGCGCAAGGCGAGGACGTGGTCGCCGGCATTCGTACGCCGCAGGAGATCAGCGAGGCGGCGCGCGCGGAGGCCGGCTCCGACAAGCCGTCGATGGAAAACGCGCTGCCCAAGGCCTATGCCGAGCTCAAGCGCATCTACAACGCGCTGGAGCGCCACTACCGCGACATGCAGGACCTCGAGTTCACGGTCGAGCAGGGCCGCTTGTGGATGTTGCAGACGCGCTCCGGCAAGCGCACCGCCAAAGCGGCGCTGCGCATCGCCGTCGAACTCGCCAACGAGGGCCTGATCTCCAAGGAAGAGGCCGTGCTGCGCGTCGATCCGCTGGCGCTCGATCAACTCCTGCATCCGACCATCGATCCGCGCGCGCATCGCCGCGTGATCGCAACCGGGCTGCCAGCTTCGCCCGGCGCCGCCTCGGGCGAAATCGTGTTCTCGCCGGACGAAGCGGCCAAGCTCAAATCCGACGGCAAGAAAGTCATTCTGGTGCGGGTGGAGACTTCGCCCGAAGACATCCACGGCATGCACGCCGCCGAAGGCATCCTTACCACCCGCGGCGGCATGACCTCGCATGCCGCGGTGGTGGCGCGCGGCATGGGCAAGCCCTGCGTTTCCGGCGCCGGCTCTTTGCGCGTCGACTACAACGCGCGCACGGTGACCGCCGGCGGCAACACCTACAGGGAGGGCGACTTCATCACCGTCGACGGCTCGACTGGCCAGGTGCTGGCCGGCAAGGTCGACATGATCGAGCCGCAGCTCTCCGGCGAGTTCTCCACGCTGATCGGCTGGGCCGACAAGGTGCGCAAGCTCGGCGTGCGCGCCAATGCCGATACGCCGGCCGATGCCAAAGCCGCCGTGCGCTTCGGCGCCGAGGGCATCGGATTGTGCCGCACCGAACACATGTTCTTCGACGAAGACCGCATCCAGGCGGTGCGCGAGATGATCCTCGCCGACGACGAGAAATCGCGCCGCGCCGCGCTCGCCAAGCTGCTGCCGATGCAGCGCGCCGATTTCGTCGAGCTGTTCGAGATCATGGGCGGCCGGCCGGTCACCATCCGCCTGCTCGATCCGCCGCTGCACGAATTCCTGCCGCACGGCGAGGCGGAGATCGCGGAAGTGGCAAAAGCGATGGGCGCCGATCCGCGCAAGCTCGCCGACCGCGCCAAGGAGCTCGCCGAGTTCAACCCGATGCTCGGCTTCCGCGGCTGCCGCATCGCCATCGCCTATCCGGAAGTGGCCGAGATGCAGGCGCGCGCCATTTTCGAGGCCGCGGTCGAGGCGGCCAAACGCACCGACAAGCCGGTGGTGCCGGAAGTCATGGTGCCGCTGATCGCGACCAAGATGGAGCTCGATCTGGTCAAGGCGCGCATCGACGCCATGGCCAAGGCGGTGGAGAACGAGACCGGCGCCAAGCTGACCTATCAGGTCGGCACCATGATCGAACTGCCGCGTGCCGCGCTGCTCGCCGGCGAGATCGCGGAGACCGCCGAGTTCTTCTCCTTCGGCACCAACGATCTGACGCAGACCACGTTCGGCATTTCGCGCGACGACGCCGCGAGCTTCCTCGGCATCTATACCGGGCGCGGCATTCTGCCCGGCGATCCGTTCGTGTCGATCGACCAGCAGGGCGTCGGCGAACTGGTGAAGATCGGCGTCGAGCGCGGGCGCAAGGTGCGCTCGAAGCTCAAGGTCGGCATCTGCGGCGAACACGGCGGCGATCCGGCCTCGGTCGCCTTCTGCCACCAGGTCAAGCTCGACTATGTGTCGTGCTCGCCATTCCGCGTGCCGATCGCGCGGCTCGCTGCGGCGCAGGCGGCCTTGGGCAAGGCGGCCGCCAGCCAGGCGTAAGCGACCGGCAACGACGGCAGGTTTGTAATGGCCGGGCTCGCCCCGGCCATTTCTGTTAGGGGCGCGGGCGCGCCGATCGCAATATGGTTAATGGTTCTTAGCCAAGATCGCGGCGGTAAAAGACCGCGGTTGGCGGCGTGGCCCTGCTTGCGATGGTTGGGGAAAGTTCCCGTGCTGGATACGGTTAACGCGTTCGCAAGGTTAATCAGCCCATAAAAAGATCGGTCGCATTGTCGACAACCCGGCCGAGTTGCGCCGGCACGAGCATGATTTCCGACAACCGGCGAACCGGGCAGCGGACATCTGCCGAAGGACATGCATTGCGTCGCGTGAGCGGGGTCATGGCGGTTTCGCGGAAGCGTCGGCAGAGAAGGCAAGCGTCGGTCGTCCTTGGCGCCCTGGTCTTCGCGCTCATGCCCACGACGATCGGCTTTCAGGATCTCGGCGCGCTCTTGGTGCGGCAGCCGGGGGTCGCCGCGCGCGCCTATGCGCACGTCATCGCCTCGCCCTTCGGCACCATCCACGCCGCCACGTTCAGCATGCCGAATCCGATCGGCACGACGATTCCGCATCCGCCGCTTTACGCGCTGGCGAATTTCGATCCGACCGACATCGCCGCTTCAATCGCCTCGCAGTTCCTCGGCGATCCGAACGCGCCGCTGCGCTACCCGGCGGTCAACCGCAAGGACAAGTACGATTCGTTCATTGCGCGGTCGCGCGAGCCGCTGCCGCCGTTGCCGCCGGTCCTGGCGGTCGAGCCGGTGCCGCAGGCGGAAGCCGACGCGCCGCTCAAGGACGACCAATCGAGCCGCTTCGACCCTTACGCCGATTACCAGTTCGCCGACGCGCCCGGCGAGCAAGTGCCGCCGCCGGCCGCGCGGCCGCCGGCGCCCGATCACAAAGACAGCGCGCAGATCTTTTTCGGCGCCGATCCGCTGGCGCCGGGCCTGGAGCAGATCGCGCCCTGGGCGGCGGGCGGCGCGCCCGTGGTGATGGCCTCGGTCGATCCCGACATCAAGCAATCGGCGCTGGCCGCGCCGCAGGAGGGCGACGACAAAGCCGGCGAGAGCATCGCCGCCAAGGGCGAGGTCACCGGCGTCGACCAGCATCCGAAGTCGCCGGCCGAGCGGCTCGGGCTCGCCGGCGCGGCGCGCGCCAAAGCCGAGAAGTGTCTCGCCAACGCCGTCTATTTCGAATCGCGCGACGAGCCGGTGCGCGCGCAGATTGCGGTGGCGCAAGTGGTGATGAACCGGGTGTTCTCGCCGTTCTATCCGAACGACGTCTGCGGCGTCGTCTACCAGAACGCCAACCGCCATCTCGCCTGCCAGTTCACCTTCGCCTGCGACGGCATCCCCGACGTGGTCACCGAGCCGCTGGCCTGGGACCGCGCCAAGCACATCGCGCACGACATGCTCGACGGCAAGCTGTGGATGCCAGAGGTGGCCAAATCCACGCACTATCACGACTACTGGGCGCACCCGAACTGGGTCGGCGAGATGAAGCGCATGGACCGGCTGGGCGGCCTCATCTTCTACCGCCCGCGCGCCTGGGGCGACGGCGCCGCCGAGCCAAAGTGGGGCGACGCCAAGACCACCGCCGAAGAAGTCAAGAAGATGTAGGCACTTGCCTCGCGCGCGCAGCCATGCGCGGCGCTGATGCTCGGCATCACGATAATTCGTTTTGGCGGGGCCGGCGGACGCACTATGTTGTTCGATATGCCCGCGAATCCGTTCGCGGGCAAAATCGTGAAGACGGTCCGGCTGGAGCGGCCATAAAGATGTCAGTGCAATCTGCGGCGGGCGAGACGGCCGCTATCGGCTGGCGCACGCCCTTGGTGGTCGTGGTCTGCGGCTGCCTGATCGCAATGGTCAGTTTCGGGCCGCGCTCTTCGCTCGGCTTTTTCCTGACGCCGCTGTCGCAGGAGCACCATTGGGGCCGCGACGTCTTCTCGCTGGCGCTCGCTATCCAGAACCTGCTGTGGGGCATCGGCCAGCCGTTCGCCGGCGGTATCGCCGACCGCTTCGGCGCCAGCCGCGTCATGATGGTCGGTGCCGCTTTGTATGCGCTCGGCCTGGCGCTGATGGTCCACGCGACGACGCCCGGCGCGCTCGATCTCACCGCCGGGGTGATGATCGGTTTTGGATTGTCCGGCTGCTCGTTCAACCTGGTGATCGGCGCGTTCGGCAAGCTGCTGCCAGCAAGCTGGCGTTCGCTTGCTTTCGGCGTCGGCACCGCCGCTGGCTCATTCGGCCAGTTCCTCTACTCACCGATCGGCGTGGCGCTGATGGACAAATTCGGCTGGCAGACGGCGCTGACGATCTTCGCCGGCGTGACGATGCTCATTTTGCCGCTGGCGATCGCGCTCGCCACGCCGCGTGCCAGCGCCGCGGCAACGGCGGCGGTGGCGCTGCCGCCGCAGTCGTTTCGCCAGGCCATGGCGGAAGCCTTCGGCCATCGCAGCTATGTGCTGCTGGTGCTCGGCTTCTTCACCTGCGGTTTCCAACTGGCGTTCGTGACGGTGCATCTGCCGTCTTATCTCGTCGACCGCGGTCTCTCCGCCGAGATCGGCGGCTGGACGCTGGCCACCATCGGCCTGTTCAACATCGTCGGCTCGTTGGCGTCCGGTTATCTCGGCAACCGCATGCCCAAGCGCTACATCCTGTCGATCATCTATTTTGCCCGCGCGCTGTCGATCGCGGTGTTCATCACGCTGCCGCCGAGCCCGGTGACCACGCTGATCTTCGGCGCCGTCACCGGCCTGCTGTGGCTGTCGACGGTACCGCCGACGTCGTCGCTGGTGGCGGTCATGTTCGGCACGCGCTGGCTCGCCATGCTGTTCGGCTTTGCCTTCTTCAGCCATCAGGTCGGCGGCTTTCTCGGCGTGTTGCTGGGCGGCTACGTGTTCGACACCTACGGCTCCTACAATCCGGTGTGGTGGCTGTCGGTGTTTTTCGGCGTGATGTCGGCGATGATCAATCTGCCCATCGTCGAGCAGCCGATCGGCCGGCTGGAGCCTTCGGCGGTATGAGCCGCTTGCGCCGATAGCCTCGCCGCGCCATGAATGCCGCTGATCCTGCCTATCAGCGAGGCGTTCCGTGGCGACATTCAAGGCGATTGTGATCGAGAAGGCGGAGAGCGGCACCAAGGCCGCGCTCAGCGATTTCGACGACGCCAATTTGATGGACGGCGACGTCACCGTCCGCGTCGAGTATTCCGGCGTCAACTACAAGGACGGGCTCGCCATCACCGGCAAGTCGCCGGTGGTGCGCCGCTTCCCGATGATCGCCGGCATCGATTTCGCCGGCACCGTGGAGGCCTCCAGCCATCCGGCCTGGAAGCCGGGCGACAAGGTCATCCTCAACGGCTGGGGCTGCGGCGAGACCCATCTCGGCGCCTATGCCGAGAAGGCGCGGGTGAAGGGCGACTGGCTGGTGCCGCTGCCTCATACCATGAGCGCGCGCGAGGCGATGGCGATCGGCACCGCGGGCTATACCGCTATGCTGGCGGTGATGGCGCTCGAAAGCCACGGCCTCACGCCCGAGCGCGGGCCGATCGCGGTCACCGGGGCGGCCGGCGGCGTCGGCTCGGTTGCCGTGGCGATCCTGGCCAAGCGCGGCTTTGCCGTCAGTGCGGTCACCGGCCGCCCGCAGGAGGCCGACTATCTCAAGGGCCTGGGCGCGACCGAGATCGTCGAGCGCAAGGACCTCGCCGGCCCGCCGCGGGCGCTCAACAAGGAGCGCTGGGCCGGGGCGGTGGACAGCGTGGGTTCCACTACGCTCGCCAACCTTTTGTCGATGACCCGCTATGGCGGCGCGGTCGCCGCCTGCGGGCTCGCCGGCGGGATGGACCTGCCGACCTCGGTCGCCCCATTTATTCTTCGCGCCGTGTGTCTTTACGGCATCGATTCCGTGATGTGCCCGATTTCGCGCCGGCGCGAAGCGTGGAAACGTCTGGAAAACGACCTGGACCGCCAAAAACTGGCCGCAATGACCCAGGAAATCGATCTTTCCGGGGTTCCCGCGGCGGCCGCGGCCATCCTGGCCGGCCAGGTGCGCGGACGAATCGTGGTCAAAATCGGGTAAACACGTTCAGGATTTGTCGACGAACGGCAGATAGAGTCCGCTGGTCTTGATCGGCAGGCCGTGGGTTCTGTAAACCGGTGGCGTCAGTCGGAGTGCGCATATGGTGCGTGAAGTCGCGTTTGCGGTCGGCCTGTTGGCTGCGGTGCCTGCTGTCGCCGGCGAGATGAGCGCCGAGGAAGCGCGCCGCTTCGTCATCGGCAAGCTGTTCTCATACACCTGCTTCGAAGGCACGCGCGGCCAGGGTCGCGTGCATGCCGACGGCTCCGTGGTCGGCTCCATCCAATTCCGCGGAGAGGGCCAGGTGCGCTATGCCGCGCTGCCGGCCGGCACGCTGCAGGTGCGCGGCGAATCGGTGTGCGCCTCGCTGCGCGGGCTGCCGATTCAGCCCTGCTTCAACCTGGAGCGCACCGGCGAGGCGAGCTTCCGCGGCTCGGTGCAGGGCTTAGGCTTCGCCTATTGCGAATTCACCCGCAATCAAGGCCGCGCGCATGTGATCCGCAGCGCGCATCGGGGCCGCGGCCCGCTCGGCCTGCGGCCATCGCTCGCCGCCGACAACAACTAACAAACGCTTAGCCAGAACTGCTCGCGGCGCTCAGGTTTTCAGCGCGGCGGCCAGCGCTTGCGCATCGTCGCTGCCGATGCGACGGATGTCGCCGCTCTTCAGGCGCAGCTCGACCGCGTCCAGGCCCGACACATTGTAGAGGCGGAAGCCCGGCCGCACCCGGATGCCGAAGCCATTGGCGAGCGAATTGCGCACGACCTGCGTGGTTTCGATGTCGCTGAGCGCGAGCCGGTAGCGCCAGAGGCCCGGGCCGAAATACCAGCGAAATTCGCGCTCGTTTACCTCGACCGTCAGCGAGGAAAAGAGCCAGGCCAGCGCCACAAAACCGACCGTCAAGGCGAACAGCGGCAACCGCGCGGGTGACGATGGACCGAAATAGGCGGCCGAAGCTGTGACGACGGCCGCGACGGTCATTGCGGCGAGCGTCAGCGTGCCGCGCTGCGTGTGATAATAGCGGATAGCCATGGTCGTTCTCCCAACGATGCCCAATCGCCGAAGTCGCCTTCGCAGTCTTGGTCGCGGCGCGGCCCGCTTCGGTTCAAGGCCATTTCGCGCAGCGCGGCCGCTTAGCCCTTTGCCGGGAAGATCATGGTCGTCGTGGTGGCGTGGGCATAGAGCTTGCCGGCGCGGTCCTTGAGGTCGCCTTCCGAGGTCGCCATGGTGCGGCCGCGATGCACGATGCGGCCTTCCGCGCGCACCATGCCGGTGTCCTTGGTCAGCGGCCGCACCAAATTGACCTTGATCTCGAGCGTGGTCCAGCCCTCGCCTTTGACCAGCGTCGAGAACACCGCGCAGCCGAGCGCTGAATCGAGCAACGTCATGGCGAAGCCGCCATGCACGGTGCCGATGGGGTTGTAGTGGCGGAATTCCGGCAGGCCCGCGAACACCGCGCGGCCGTATTCGACCTCGGTGAGATGGAAGCCGAGCACCTCGCTGATCGGCGGGTTGGGAATGGTGCCGGCGACGATCGCGCTCAGGAAGCCGAGCCCGTCATGCGAGGTGAGCACCTCGGGCGACACCACGCCGTATTTTTTATCCGTCACACCGCCCCCCTGATTGATACGGCACCAATCTAGCGGAGCGCTCAGTCGATATCGAGCCGGAACGGGCGGCCTTCGGTGGCGAGATCGCCGGGACCGATGGTCTCGATCGCGCGTACCATGCGTCCCTGCCGCTTGAGCAGGCGGTCGGCGATCGAGACGATGCGTGCGTTGGGCTGCGCGGTGCGCGAGGCTCGCCGCACCTCCCAGGCGATCGCCATTTCGTCGCGTCGCGGGTTAAGTGCGCAGGCGGCGACAAAGGCGCCGGCGGTCGAGCGGCTGATGCCGGCGAAGCAATGCACCACCATGGGCGCGGCGCGGTCCCATTTGCCGACGAAGTCGATCAGCCGCTGCACGTGCTCCTCGCCCGGCGCGGCATAGCCGTCCACCGGCGCGGTGATGTCGTCGACGGCGAGCACCAGATGATTCTCCGGCGCGATGTGCGCCGGCCGCTCGACGCGGTCGGTCAGCCGCAGCAGCGTGACGATATGGCGCGCGCCGGTTGCGTCGACCGTGTCGTGCAGGCGGGCAAGCGAGCAGACGTGGATCATGCGGCCTTCATAGGGTGTGACTCGTTTGTCATATCTATGACGCCAATGTGCTTGGGGAAAGCATCTCAATATCCGTTGAATCAGCCGCGCAAGAGTTTCTTGAACCGCTCCTTAAAGCGTGCTTCGGCGGTGCCGGCCGGCCAGGGCGTCAGATAGTCGCGCTCGAGCGTCGCCGAAAATTTCGGCGGCGGGCCGAAAAAGCGGCGGGCCTCGGCGGTCTCGAAGCCGGCAAGCCGCGTCGCCTCGAGATGGGCGGCGGAGCGGTCGGCCGCCTTGATCAGGCCGCGCAAGGTTTCCGGCAGCGTCGCCGGCAGGCCGAAGCGCAGATGGATGGCGGCGAGCAGCCGATGCTCCACCGCCTTGTAGCTGTCGCCGATCACCGCCTTGAACGGCGAGATCATGTCGCCGATCACGTATTCCGGGGCGTCGTGCAGCAGCACCGCCAGGCGGCCCGACGCGTCGAGCCGCGGCGATTTGGCGCGCGCCAGCGCCTCGACCAAGAGCGCGTGCTGGGCGACCGAGAAGATATGCGCGCCCTTGGTCTGTCCGTTCCAGCGCGCCACGCGCGCGAGACCGTGCGCGATGTCCTCGATCTCGACGTCGAGCGGCGAGGGGTCGAGCAGGTCGAGCCGACGCCCCGACAGCATACGCTGCCAGGCGCGCGCGCTTTTCTTAGCGGTGCGCGCCTTGCTCATTTCCGCATGCCGAGCTTGGCGACGGCCTTGTGGCGATAGCACGTCACCAGATGGTCGTTGACCATGCCGACCGCCTGCATGAAGGCATAGACGATGGTCGGGCCGACGAATTTAAAGCCGCGGCCGATCAATTCCTTCGACATCTTGCGCGAGATGTCGGTCTCGGCCGGCACCTGCTTGATGCTGCGGAAGTTGTTCACCTTCGGCTGGCCGTCGAGAAAATCCCAGAGCAGCGCGGAAAAGCCCGGGCCCTTCGCCATGGTGTCGAGATAGCCGCGCGCCGAAAGCACCGCGCCCTCGATCTTGGCGCGGTTGCGCACGATGCCGGCGTCCTGCATCAGCCGTTCGATCTTGTTCGGCGTGTAGCGGGCGATTTTCTCCGGCTGGAAATCATCGAAGGCGCGGCGGAAGTTGTCGCGCTTGCGCAAAATGGTGATCCACGACAGCCCGGCCTGGAAGCCGTCGAGGACGAGCTTCTCGAACAGCGCGCGGTCATCCCATTCCGGCACGCCCCATTCCTCGTCGTGATAGGCGACATAAAGCGGGTCCTGCCTTGGCCACGGGCAGCGCGGCAGACCGTCGGCGTGCACGGCGCTCATTGCGGCTTCTCGCCCGGCCAGGGGAAGCGCGCCCAGTCTGGCTTCACCAATTGCACCGGCAGGTTGCCGCAGAGCAGCGGCGTGCCGGCGGCCAGCGCGTCGGCGACGCGGTCGAGCCGCACGAAGGCGAGGCCGCGGCCCTTGGCCGCCGACATCAGCGTGCCGACGTCTTTCTCCCCCGCCATCACCGGCTGGCCGGTCGCGGGCGCAAGCTCGTAGGCGACCGGCACGATGCGGCTGCGCGCGCTGCCGCGGTGCTCGACGCGCGAGACGACCTCTTGGCCGACATAGCAGCCTTTCTCGAAGTCGACGCCGGCGAGCTGATCCATGTCGGCTTCGTGCGGAAAAGTGTCGCCGTAGATGAAATCCTCGCCGCCGCGCGGCACGCCGAGGGCGATGCGATGCGAATCGTAGGCCTCCGCATCGGCGAGCGTCGCGCCGAGATCGGCGGCGGCCTCGGCGGCAAGATCGGGCGGCAGGACGGTGCGTGTGCCGAGCGCGGGCAGGCGCGGATCCGTATAGGACAGCCCGAATTCACTCAAACCCGCACCGTCCCACGCGGCCATGACGCCGAGCGCGTCGGACAGGTTGTCGACCGTCACCTTGGCGCGCAGCCTGTAGAAGTTCAGTTTCTCGGCGATCGCCGGCGCCAGTGCCCGCGGGCAATCGAGGAAGAAGCCGCCGCCGTCGCCGGGCTCCGCCTCGGCGACGATGAAATCGACGATGATCTTGCCCTGCGGCGTCAGCAGCGCGGCAAAGCGCGCCTGGCCCGGCTTGACCTTGCCCATGTCGTTGCTGATGAGCCCGTTGAGGAAACGCCGGGCGTCGTCGCCGGCGACCTTGACCACGCCGCGGTCGGGGAGGAGGGCTGCTTTCATGCCAAATCTCTTGCCAGAACTCGCGCCGGAACGTAAGCGCTGTTGCGCAAGGCTCAAGCCCGACGGGCATCAATGGCTGAAACCTACGACCTCATCCTCAAGGGCGGCACCGTCGTCAACCACGATGGCGAGGGCGTTCGCGACCTCGGCATCCGCGCCGGCAAGTTCGCCGCCATCGGCGACCTGTCGCGGGCGTCGGCCGGCCAGACGGTCGCCTGCCGCGGTCTGCATCTTTTGCCCGGCGTCATCGACAGCCACGTGCATTTCCGCGAGCCCGGCCTGACCCACAAGGAGGACCTCGAATCCGGCTCGCGCGGCGCCGTGCTCGGCGGCGTCACCGCCGTGTTCGAGATGCCGAACACCGATCCGACCACGACGACGGCGGAGACGATCGCCGACAAGATCAGACGCGGCCACCACCGCATGCACTGCGATTTTGCCTTCTACGCCGGCGCCACGCGCGAGAACACCAGGCACCTCGGCGACCTGGAAATGCTGCCCGGCGTGTGCGCGGTGAAGGTGTTCATGGGGTCCTCTACCGGCTCGCTGTTGATCGAGGACGACGAGGGCGTGCGTGCGGCGCTGAAAACCACCCGCCGCCGCGCCGCCTTTCATTCCGAGGACGAGTACCGGCTGCGCGAGCGCATGCACCTGCGCGTCGAAGGTGACCCGCGCTCGCACCCGGTCTGGCGCGACGCGCAGGCCGCGCTGATGTGCACGCAGCGGCTGATCGCGCTCGCCCATGAGACGGGAAAACGCGTGCACGTGCTGCATGTCACCACCAAGGAGGAGGCGGAGTTCCTCGCGCGCCACAAGGACGTCGCCACCGCGGAAGCAACGCCCGCGCATCTCACGCTGGAAGCGCCGGGCTGCTACGAGCGGCTCGGCACGCTGGCGCAGCTCAATCCGCCGATCCGCGATGCCGCTCACCGTGAAGGCCTGTGGCGAGGCCTCGCACAAGGCGTCATCGACAGCGTCGGCTCCGATCACTCGCCGCACACGCGCGAGGAAAAATCGCATCCCTATCCGAAGACCCATTCGGGCATGACCGGCGTGCAGACGCTGGTGCCGCTCATGCTCGACCACGTCAATGCCGGACGCCTGTCGCTGCTGCACTTCGTCGACCTGACCAGCGCCGGGCCGGCGCGCGTGTTCGGCATCGCGGGCAAGGGCCGGATCGCCGCCGGCTACGACGCCGACGTGACGGTGGTCGATCTCACGCGACGCCAGACCATCACCGACGCATGGATCGCCTCACGCGCGGGCTGGACGCCCTATGCCGGCATGAGCGTCACCGGCTGGCCGGTCGGGACCTTCGTGCGGGGTCACAGGGTGATGTGGGACGGCGACCTGACCGCGCCGGCGCAGGGCGAACGTGTGCGTTTCCTGGAAACCTTGGCAAGCTAAATTTTCCGCGCAGACCGTGCGAAATACACGCTATCGCACTTATTCCCGGTTACAAATGTTTTCCCCAAAAGCTTTTATCACGCGAGAAAACTGTAGAAAAATATTCGACCATGAGTAGTTATCAACGGTAACGAAGCACCCCCTCGTCCGGCCCTGTTCCGCCGGAGCTGATGAGGACAGGGACGTAAGGGACGACGATGAGTGGCGACCTCGTTTCGCTCCGTATGGTGCTGGTGGGCGCGGCCGCCGACGCCGAGGCTCTGTGGCGCGACGCCGCCGGGCGGGCCTCGGTTCCCATCGACTTCGAGTCGGGCACGGCGTCGGCCGCCAAGGTCGCGATCAGCCGCGGCGGCGTCGACTTCTGCGTCGCGGATGCGGCGCTTGACGGTGCGGACACCAAGTCGCTGTGCAAGGCCGCGCGCGCCAAAAAGCCGGCGCCGCTCGTGTTCGCCTCCGCTGCGCGCGGCGCAGCGCTCCCCGATACGGTCGACGGCGTGCTGCCGGTGCCCGGCAATGCCGCCGAGGCGCGCAAGTTCGTCGAAATCTGCATCCGCGCGAAAATGCCGACGCCGGTTCTCGTTGCCTCCGATTCCGATTCGCTGCGCGGCGTCGTGCGCAAGATCCTTGGCGCCTGCCGCTTCCAGCTCGACGTGCACGAGGCCGCCGATAGTGCCGACACGCTCGAAAGCTTGCGCAAGACCGGGATCGGACTGGTGTTCCTCGACTCCAACATGCCGGGGCTCAACGGCGCCGACATTCTGCAGGGGATCAAGCGCGCGCGCCGCGGCACCGCCGTCGTCGTGATGTCGCCGGCGCCGGGGCGCGGCGCGGCCGCCAGCCCGCATCTGTCGGAGGCGCTCGCTTTGCTGAAGAAGCCGTTCTACCCGGCCGATGTCGACGCCGTGCTCAAGCGCCATTTCGGCCTGGCTGAACCGAAATAAGGCGCGTCCGGATCGGAGAGCGGCTTATTGACGGCGTCGGTCCAGGGAAAATTCGCCGTTGCGGATGCGCGCGCTCAGGCCTTCGGCGAATTTCGCCGCGGCGTCTTCCCCGTAGGTGGTGACAAATTCGGCGAAGGCGGTGAACAGGCAGGCCTGCGCCAGGCAATCGTCCTCGATGCCATCGAGGCGCGCTTCCGCCCAGGCTTCCTGCAAGTAGCCCAAGGCCACGCGCTTTTGCTCGTGGTCCGGCAGCGGCTCACGTGATTGAGTTGCTCGCTCCACTGTCGTCATGATGACCTTTGTCCCCGGCCGTTCCTTTAACGCATCCCAAGTCCCGGCGGGACGTTAGCACGCAAGCCGAGCCCACCAAGCCGCGAGCTTGAGGAAAGGTTAATACCAGTGCGTGTTTTGCACACTTAATTGCCGTAACGCGCGGTGATGTCGCGCGCGATCTTGGCGCCCTCGTCGAGATAGCGGCGGATGGCGAGGTCGGCGGCCGGGGTGCAGGTGCGATAGGTCTGCTGGAACCCCCGATAACCACGATTGAAGCTCGCCACGATCTTGCGCCGCCGCTCGCCTTCGGGCGCCTCGGCGTCGATCAGCGCCTGCATCTCGTTGCGCCATTTCTGCCCTTCGTTGGTCCCGCAGACCGCGCGCAGATAGTGCAGCGAGCCCATGATCTCGGCGAGGCGCTGCAGGTCGCCGTCGAACGGCGCCGGCGCGGTTTGCGCCTGCGCCGGCAGTGCAAGGCAGAGCAGAAGCGGAACGATGGCGAGGCGTTTTTTCATGCGGTTTGGCCGGGACGGTGACACTGATATGCCCGCGCACTCGGGCAATCGCAAGGCAGCCGATCAGGCCGTCGCGGCAAGCCGCTCGATCGCCGCCACCACGATGTCGGCGAGGCCTTCGGTGGTGCGCAAGGTCGCGAGCTCGGCCGGAGCGAGCCAGCGCGCCTCGTCGAGTTCTTCGTTGAGCGTTGGCTCGCCGGACAGCCAGCGCGCGGCAAAACAGAGGATGACGAAATGCCGCTCCACGCCGCCTTGCTTGTCGCGCACGATCGCGTCGCGATAGCCGGCGAGCGCCACCGGCTCGATGACGAGCGCGGTCTCCTCGCGCACCTCGCGGGTCACTGCCTCGATAAGCGTCTCGCCGATTTCGACGCCGCCGCCCGGCAGCGTATAGACGCCGAGCGCCGGTTTGCGGGCGCGGCGCACGATCAGCACCTTGCCGTCGCGGACAATGGCCGCGCTAACCGCAAGGATTGGCCGCTGGGGATAGGCACGCAGGTCGGGCATCATCGTACTCTGCGCGTGATCCTATCCGAAAACCCGCTCCCGGTTTTCGGAAATCATGCGCTTTAACTTTTCATCAGTCTGTCGACCATCGCCTGCGGCGGCGCCGGTTCGCCGGGTTCGGCGCTGTCTTCGCCGTTGATCACCGCGCCGGCGCGCGCGACCAGCGGACGCAGCAAGACGGCGGCGCGGTCGGCGAGCGCGACCGCGGCGGGCTGCGGAAGATCGGCCTGCATCGCCGCGCGAGTCGCTTCGAGCACCGCGGTCATGGTGCCGGCGAGCGTGTCGAGGCAGCCGCGCAGGTTCGGCTCGGCGGCATCATAGGCGGCGATGGCAAGCGCGCGGCCCTTGAAGTTCGAGGCTGCGAAATGCTCGCGATAGCTCTTGGGCCGCCAGCTCAAGAATTCGTCGAGACAATCGGGGCAGCTCGACAGCATCTCGAGCAGCATGATCGCCTCGTTGAAATGATTGAGATAGTCGGTGGCAAGGCCGGTCGCGGGATTGATATTGGCCTCGGCAAGGCGCGCGGCGCCGTCCCCGGCGGCATCCTCGGCTTGCAAGGCGTCGGCGCAATCCTGATATTTCATCGCGGCCCCAGACCCCCCGATTGGACCGGCCGCCAGTGTTATGGCGCCCGGTTAAGGCGCGATTAACCAGACGAAGAAAGGCCTCAAAATGTGCGGCCGCTACACGGTCACGGCTTCGCCGGAAGTCCTAAGGGCGCTGTTTGCCTACGCCGAGCAGCCCAATTTCCCGCCGCGCTACAATATCGCGCCGACACAGCCGATCGCCATTGTCCGCCTGGTCGACGGCAAGCGGCAGTTCGCGCTGGTGCGCTGGGGCCTGCTGCCGTCCTGGGTCAAGGACCCGATGACCTTCACGCTGCTGATCAACGCGCGCGGCGAGAGCGTCGTCGACAAGCCGGCCTTTCGCGCCGCCATGAAGCGGCGGCGCTGCCTGATCCCGGCCGACGGCTTCTACGAATGGCAGAAGGCGGGCGACCGCAAGCGGCCGTTCTACGTGCATGCGAAGTCGGGCGAACCGCTCGCCTTTGCCGGATTGTGGGAAACCTGGACCGGGCCCAACGGCGAGGAGCTCGACACCGCGGCGATCGTCACCACGCGCGCCAACAAGACACTCGGCCCCATCCACGACCGCATGCCGGTGATCGTGCCGCCGGAGGCGTTCGACCTCTGGCTCAACAGCAACGAGGTCGATACAACGACCGCTTCGGCGCTGATTGCGCCCGCGCTGGACGGCCTGCTCGAGGCCTACGAGATTTCCACCGCGGTCAACCGCACGGCGAACGACAACGCGAAATTGCTGGAGCCGATTGTTCCGGGGCAGTTGCAGCCCGCAGACGTCAAGCCGATGGCGAAACCTGCGCCGGCAAAGCGCGCGAAGAAAGACAGCGGGCAGGGCGCGTTGTTCTAGATCACTTTGCCCGGATTGAGGATGCCATTGGGGTCGAGCGTCTTCTTCAGGCTGCGCATCAGCTCGATCGCCACCGCGTCCTTGTAGTCGGGCAGGATGTCGCGCTTCATGACGCCGATGCCGTGCTCGGCCGAGATCGAGCCGCCGTATTTCTTCACCACCGCAAAGACGACCCTGTTGACCTCGTCCCAGCGGGCAAGGAACGCCTGCTTGTCGGCGCCCTCCGGCTGCGTCACGTTGTAGTGGATGTTGCCGTCGCCGACATGGCCGAACGGCAGGGGGCGGCTGCCCGGGATGAGCTTGGTGACCGCCGCGTTGGCTTCCGCGATGAAGGCGGGAATCGCCGCCACGGGCACCGACACGTCGTGCTTGATCGAGGCGCCGATGTGCCGCTGCACCTCGCCGAACATTTCGCGGATACGCCAGAAGGCTTTGCCCTGCGCCATGCTGTCGGCGATGGTGGCGTCGAGCACCAGGCCCTTCTCGTGCCCGGCGTGCAGGATGTCTTCCATCACCTCGCGCAGGCCGCTCTTCGCCTGCGACGACAATTCAATCAGCACGAACCAGGGGTCGTTGCCGGCAAGCGGCATGCGGCTTGCAGAATCGTATTTGACGACAGCTTCGACGCCGCGGCGGGCCATCAGCTCGAAGGAGGTCACGCCGCCGGCGGTGCGATCCGTCGCCAGGTTCAGGAGATCGACCGCAGCTTGCGGCGAGGGCACGCCGGCAAAGGCGGTCTCCACCGAGCGCGGCCGCGGCACCAGGCGCAGCACCGCCGCGGTGATGATGCCGAGCGTGCCTTCCGAACCGATGAACAAGTTCTTCAGGTCGTAGCCGGTATTGTCCTTCTTCAGCTTGTTGAGATCGCGCAGCACGCGGCCGTCGGCGAGCGCGACCTCGAGCCCGAGCGCGTGCGCGCGGGCGACGCCGTGCGCGATCGCCGCGGTGCCGCCGGCATTGGTCGCGAGGTTGCCGCCGATGGTGCAGGTGCCCTCCGAGGGCAGCAGCTGCGGATAGAGCCGGTCGGCCGCCATCGCCGCCTCGCGCGCGCGCTGCAGGGTGACGCCGGCCTCCACCGTCATGGTATTGGAGACGGCATCGACCTCGCGGATCTTGTCGAGCCGGGTGAGCGACAGCACGACCTCGCCGTGATGCGGGATTTGCCCGCCGACCAGACCGGTATTGCCGCCCTGCGGCACGATGGCGGTCTTGGTCTCATTGGCGAGCTTGAGGATGGCGGCGACTTCCTCGACCGAGCCCGGCCGCAGCACCACTGGCGTCTGGCCGTGAAACAGGTCGCGCATCTCGACCAGATAGGATTCCTGCGCCGCCTTGTCGGTGATGGCGTATTTCTCGCCGACGATGGCCTTGAACCGGGCGAGTGCATCGGGCGCCAGCGCGCGCAACGGCTGCGGTTTGCTGTGGAGATTCATCGCGCTGTCCCTGTCTTCGGCGCCGCCGCCCGCGTGAGCCGGTCGTTGATGGCTTCGCCTAAGCCCTCGTTTGGCACCTTCATTACCGCGATGCGCGCGGCGCCGGAAGCATCCAGCGCGCGCAAATGCGAAAACAGGTTAGCCGCCGCCTCGATCAGGTCGCCGCGCGGCGACAGATTGAGCGCGGCATTCGGCGCCGGGCCGAAGCCGAGCAGCGCTTCGCCGGGCTCTGCGGCCTCGGCATCGAGCCGCAATTTCGCCTTGGGCGCGTAATGCGAGGTGAGCATGCCGGGCGCGAGCGGCGCCGCGTCGTCGCTTGGCGCAACGGCGAGCGCGCGGCCGAGCACGTGTTCGATCGCCTCGCGCGGCACGCCGCCGGGCCGCAGCAGCGTCGGTACATCGAGACAGGCGACGATGGTGGATTCGACGCCGACCGTGCACGGCCCGGCGTCGAGCACCATGTCGATGCGCCCGCGCAGATCGGCGAGCACGTGCGCAGGCGTCGTCGGCGAGACGTGGCCGGAGCGGTTGGCCGACGGCGCCACCACCGGGCCGCCGAATGCGGCGAGCAAAGCATGCGCGACCGGATGCGCCGGCACGCGCACGGCGACGCTGTCGTGGCCGGCGAGCGCGAGATCGGCGACCACGCAGTCCGGCTGCTTCGGCAGCACCAGCGTCAGCGGCCCGGGCCAGAACGCGGCGGCCAGCGCCTCGGCGGCGGCGTCAAAGGTGCCGAGCGGGCGCGCGGCGCCGCCGTCGGCGACATGGGCGATCAGCGGATTGAAGGCGGGCCGCCCCTTGGCGGCATAGAGGCGGGCGATGGCCTCGCCATTGCCGGCATCGGCGCCGAGCCCATAGACGGTTTCGGTCGGGAAGGCCACCAGCCCGCCGGCGGCAAGGCAGGCGGCCGCCGCCGAAATCGCCGCGGTATCGGCTTTCAACACCCGCGTTCCCGGCTCGGCGGTCATTCTCGCTCCCAAGCTTGCCTTTAGAGGGGCCGTGGTTATAAGACCGGCCACCAGTCGGAGTGTAGCGCAGTCTGGTAGCGCACCTCGTTCGGGACGAGGGGGTCGCAGGTTCAAATCCTGCCACTCCGACCATTAAATCAGACATTT
>DATJVE010000050.1:0-21033 GCA_035501975.1 Pseudolabrys sp. | reverse complement strand
CTTCGGTTTCGACGACTACATCGGTCATCTGATCCGCTTCCTCGAGACGATGGGGCCGGGGGCGCATATGGTGGCGGTGTGTCAGCCCTGCGTCGCCGCGCTGGTGGCGGCGGCGGTGATGGCGCAGGGCGACAATCCGGCGCAGCCCCGCTCGATGACGCTGATGGCGGGGCCGATCGACACCCGCGTCAATCCGACCAAGGTGAATGAGCTCGCCAAATCGAAATCGATCGAGTGGTTCGAGAAGAGCTTGATCGCCACCGTGCCCTACCGTTACGCCGGGCGCGGGCGCGAGGTCTATCCGGGGTTTGTGCAGCTCGCCGCCTTCATGAGCATGAACATCGAGCGCCACATCAAGGCGCATCAGGAGCTCTACGAGAATTTGGCGAAGGGCGAAGAGGCCAAGGCCGCGCAGACCAAGGCGTTCTACGACGAATATTTCGCCGTGCTCGATTTGACCGCCGAGTTTTACCTGGAGACGGTGCGGCTGGTGTTCCAGGAACACGCGTTGCCGGCCGGCGCGCTCACCTATGAGAACCGGAAAGTCGAGCCGCAGGCAATCCGCCGCACCATGCTGTTCACGGTGGAAGGCGAAAAGGACGACATCTGCGCGGTCGGGCAGACGCTGGCGGCGCACGATCTGTGCACGTCGCTGCGCCCGTATCGCAAACGCCACCACATGCAGGCCGGCGTCGGCCATTACGGCGTGTTCTCGGGACGGACCTGGCAGCAGCAGATCTACCCGATGGTGAAGAACGTCATTTTACAGAGCGATTGAACTCGCTGCGCAAAGCACGGCAGAAGTCGGTCAGCGCGCGCCGAGCAGGCGCTGAAACAGCGTGCCGCCGAGGTAACGGCGGAAGATGATGAAATAGAGGATGACCATAGCGAACAGGAGCAGCGCCGGGCCGCCCTTGAGATCGAAGCCTTCATCGGTGAGCTTGCCGGTGAAGCGGGCGATCACATAACCGCCGATCGCGAATATGAAGATGAAGTCGAGAATGGCCGCCACCACCTTGCGCCAGGTGGCGACCGGCTTGGGCGGGGAAACGGGAGGCTGCGACATGGGACACCTTTTTTCGGCGGCGCGACGGGCGCGGTTATTTCCCTTCCAGCGGCTTCACATCGACGTTCAATTTGATCGGCTTCCATTCCCCCTCCGAGGGCAGGAAATCGAGATCGTAGGTGACGCGGCTCGGCCGCGTATCGAAGTAACCGCGCAGCAGCAGCGCACCGCGCGAGTCGATCTTGCTCTCGCTGGTGGCGACCGGCGGCTTGGTGGCGATCAGACCCCAATCGATCTTCTGGTCGGCAAAACTCTTGAACGCCTGCTTCAGCCGGTCCGGGCTGAACTGGTCGCGGAACGGTTTCGCCAGCTTGGCGTGCAGCACCGTGTAATTGCCGGTGATGTTGGCGTCGTTGAGCGTAAGCAGGGATGTCTTGATCAGGATTTCCTGCAGCACCGGGGACGGCACGGTGTCTTCCGCTTGCGCCGGAATGACGAGCAGCAATGCGCCGACAATAGCCGCCAACAGATGAGATCGCATGGACGCCCCCTGACAAAATGCTAGCTCATTCCGCACGGGATTTCGCGAAAAAATGGCTTACGTCAAATCGGGGCGGCCGTATTCGCGGCTAGACGTAAACAACATAAATTCCGGCCGCTACGCCGCCGAGCAATGCGAGCGCCAGCAGCATGAGCGCCGGGCGGCGCGCGCCAGCACCGCCGAACCCGATCGCATAGGCCGCCTTCGCCACGTTGTTCGAGGATGCCGCGATCAGCACCGCGGCGCATAAGCCCGCGATCGACATGCCAGCGATGCCGCCTTGCGCGATATTGAGCACGAACGGGTCGATGTCGGTCAGGCCGACCACCGCCGACAGCACCAGAATACCGCTGGCGCCGAACGTTCCTTTGACCCAGGCCGAAATGACCGAGATCACCACGATAAGCGCGGAAAAAATCAGCGCAGCCGGAATTTGCAGCGGGTTCGTCGGCAGCACCGCGAGATTGCCCTTAACGTTGCGCGGCCGCAGCCGCCGCCATTCGTAGAGCGCGAGCGCCGCGGCGATTGCGCTCAGCGCCAGGAGCCCGGGCGCCAGGGTCAGTGCGAGATGCGCGTCGAACACCGCGACCACGACGCCGAGCCGCAGATACATGATCGCGGTCGCCGTCACGATGCCGGCCGAAATGTCCGCCGCCACGTGTTTGGCCTCGCGCAGGCGCTTGGCCAGCACCACGGTGGTGGCGGTCGAGGAATAGGCGCCGCCGAGCACGGCCGGGAATAAGGCTGCGTCTTTGATTGGCGCATAGCGCTGCAGCAGGTAGCTCAAATAGGAGAGGGTGCACACCGTCACCACCGCGAGCCACACCCCGTAAGGCGTGAGCGGCGTCAGGCTGGTCACCCGCTCGTGCGGCACCAGCGGCAAAATGATGCCGACCAGGATCAGGAACATGCCGGCGGTGATCAATTCGTCGCGCGGCACCACATGGATGAGGCGGTGCAGCTTCTCGCGCGCGCCAAGCAGCAGCACCGCCGTCACGGTGAGCGCGACCGCGACCCAGGGCGGCTCGAGCAAAGCGATGGCCCCGAGCACATAGGCGAGCAGGTTCGACGCCGGCACCATGAAGGTCGGCGGCTCGCGCGAGGCTGGCGCGTTGCGCAGATAGGCGTGCAGCCAGAACGCCAGACCGACGAGCCCGGCGACGAAGGCAACCGCGTGCGCCGGCTCGATCAGATAGAGCGTCGCTCCGCACATCGCCAGCATCGGGAAGGTGCGGATGCCGCCCGGGATCGAGCGCTCCTCGGTCTTGTAGACCTCCTCGAAGGCGAGCCCCATGAACACGGCGAGCCCGATCGCCAGCGCCAGCCGTCCGGCGAGGAGGAGTGGGGGCAATGCTTGCATACGCGCTACGCGTTCAGCCGGCTCAGGGCAGGCCTTGCGGCAGCTTCTGGGTGTCGGGGTGCAGGGTGTCCCAGGGCCAGGCGCTGTCGGTGAAAATATCCATCGCCGGCTTGTAGCGGGACGGATCGTCGAGGCTGGCGGCCACCAGCCCCAGCACGTCGGGCATGCGCTCAAGCTTGACCGTCAGCGGGCTGCCGCAGCTCGCGCAGAACCCGCGCTCGACCGCGCGCCCGGCATCGCCGACCGTCTTGTAATAGCGCGGCTCGCCCTGCAGGCGGACCGCGGCCATCGGCACGACCATGAAGGCGCCGTAGGCCCCGCCGGCCGCGCGCTGGCAATCGCGGCAATGGCAATTGAGCATGACGATCGGTTCCGCCTCGGTCTCGTAACGAATGGCGCGGCAGGCGCAGCCGCCGGAAATCTTGTCTGCCATGGCTCGTCTCCCCTCCGAGTTGAACGCAAAATCCTCGATCAATCGCCCCCGTCTTCCATTTTCGCCGGGCCATCCTACATTGAAGGCTGCATCAACACATCCCCTGAACCTTCCATGCTCGATCTTGCTTCGTCTTCCGATGTCGAGGACGTCGGGACGGCGGCGCCTTCGTCCGACACCGAACTCCTCGACGCCTATTCCAACGCGGTGATCACCGTGGCCGACAAAGTCGGCCCGGCGGTGCTGCGCGTGGAGACCAACGCCGTCAAGGGCCGCTCCGGCGCGGTCGGTTCCGGCGTGGTGATCGCGCCGGACGGCCTCGTTTTGACCAACAGCCACGTGGTGAACGGCGCCAAGGAGGTGCGGCTCGCCGACGCCGAGGGCCGTCTCATGGAGGCGCGCACGCTTGGCGAGGACCCCGACACCGACCTCGCGCTGTTGCGCGCGGGCTCGGCGCGCGACCTGCCGAGCGCGGCGCTCGGCGATTCCAAGGAACTCAAGCGCGGCCAACTGGTGATCGCCATCGGCAATCCGCTCGGCTTTGAGTCGACCGTCACCGCCGGCGTCATCTCGGCGCTCGGACGCTCGCTGCGCGCGCGCTCCGGCCGGCTGATCGAGGACGTAATCCAGACCGACGCCGCGCTCAATCCCGGCAATTCCGGCGGACCGCTGGTATCCTCGCGCGGCGAGGTGATCGGCATCAACACCGCCGTCATCATGGGCGCGCAGGGCATCTGCTTTGCGGTCGCCTCCAACACCGCGCAGTTCGTGCTCAGCGAATTGATCAAGCACGGCCGCGTGCGGCGCGGTTATATCGGCGTGTCGGGGCAGACCGTAGCGGTGCCGCGCCGGCATGCGCGCAACGCCGGCATCGACAATGCGGCAGGCGCCATGATCACCGGGTTGGAGCCGAACGGGCCAGCCGCGGCCGCCGGCTTGATGACGTTCGACACCATCGTGCGGGCGGACGGCGAGCCGGTCACCGGCGTCGACGACCTGATCCGGCAGCTCAACGCCGAGCGCATCGGCAAGCGCGTCGCGATCGATGTGTTGCGGCGCGGCACCTTGCGCACCTTCGCGGTGACGCCGCTGGAGCGCCCAGCGGCGCGCACCGCTTGACGGCGGCTACTTGGCCGACCGCTTCAGCTCGACTCCAGAAATCAAATAGTAGACGGTGTGGATGTTGCACGCCGCCCGCGCGCGCGTGAACAGCGGCGTCGCCGCGGTGGCGTCTTTCTTGCCGAGCGCATCTTCGCCGCCGAAGAACGACAAACCGCATTCGCGGGCGTGACCCATCGCGCCGTGGCTCGACGGCGGCGTCAGCTCGTCGAGCTTGGCCTGGCCGAGGAAATAGGCAATCAGCGTGCCGGGCCATTGCTTGACGTTAAGCTTGGCAGCGTTGCGCGCGAGTTCCTCGGCGTCGTTTTCGCCGGCGCGCGCGCGCGCGATGTGCAGCCAAGCCGCCTGGTAGGGCATCCACAGTACGTCGCCGCTGCGCGTTGCCGCGCCGAGCTCCAGCGCCTTGGCGAAATCTGCGGCAGCCGCGGAATAACGCGCGGCGGTGAACTGCGCATAGCCGCGCTCGCTGTAGATATCCAGGATGTCGATGCCGGCATCTTTCTCCTTGCCGACGAGGTCGATCGCGGCGTTGAAGTCGGCGATGGCGCCGTCGTAGTCGCCCTTGGCGGTCTCGCTGTTGGCGCGCTGCACCAGCGTGAGCGGCGCGTTCTTGAGCTTGAGCGCGGCACCGAAATCGGCGATGGCGGAATCGTATTGACCGTTGAGGTCGTAGGCTTGGCCGCGCGCGGTCAGGAGGGCGGGATCATTGGAAGCCGTCTGCAGCGCGGCGGTGAAGTCGGCGATCGCTTTCTCGCGCAGACTGCGCGCTTGGTCGAGCCGCTCGAACGCGTCGGCGATCAGGCTCGCGGAGGTGTATTCGCTGCCGCGCGCCTTGTGCGCCGCGAGCTGATCGGCCGCCGGCAGATCGCCGGCCGCGAGCGCCTGGGTAAACAGGCGGACCGCTTCCTCCACCTGACCCCGTTGCGCCGCGTCGTTGGCCGCCTTGAGGTCGTCGGCGCTGCCCGCCTGCGCGGCCGCCGCCAAGAGCGTGAGGCAGACCGCCGCCAAGAATGCTCGGATCATGACTACTCCAGTACTCCTAGGGCCGCAGGCGGCCGGTGAAATCGCGGCCGGTGTCACAAGTGGCCGGAGCGGAGTCAAGGCCGCATTGCTTTCGATCAATTTTCCGCGCCGCCAACCCGCTCTCGCATCGCCGCCGATACATCCAGGAGTCGAGGGCAGGGCACATTAATATCCCAGATTAATATCCCGTCTCACGGTTGTTTAGTGAATGCCTGTCAAGGTTTTAGCCGGTGTCCGAATAACGGTGCGTAATCTTCCGAGTTGTATTCTGCGACATTGTGGTCAGGCGTTATGGAATTGCGTGTGCTGTTACGGTCTCTGTTCCGTTTGTTCGGAGCCATCACCACCATCGACGATCTTGATGCGCACGCGCGCGGCCGCGTCCGCGCCGCGCAGATCGACGCCGTCGTTCAGCTTGTGCCGTTGACCATGACGGTCAACATCCTGAACGCGTGCGTGATCATCTACGTCTTCTGGAATACCGGAGCCAATACCTTCCTCAGCATATGGGGCGCGTTGATCGCGTCCGCGGCCGCCGCCGCTTTTCTGTCATGGGCGCGGACGCGGCGAAAGCCGCCGAAGTCCGTTTCCGAACGCGGCATCAGGCGCACGCTTCTCAACGCCGCCGTTCTCGGCGCCATCTGGGGCGCGGCGCCATTGGCGTTGTTTCCCGATTCCGACACGATGCATCAATTGCTGTTGGCCGCCACAATGGCGGGCATGATTTCCGGCGGCGCGTTCAGCCTGTCGACGGTTCCGAAAGCGGGGCTCGCCTATACTTGGACGATCGTGATTGCGTCGGCGGCGTCGTTGTTTGCCGCCGCGTACATCGTGTTCAACTATACTGCGATCATGCTGATCATCTATGCGGTGTTCATGTCGCGCAATTTGGTCGAGCACGGCAACCTGTTCAAAGCGCGTTTGCGCGACCAATTAAAGCTCGAAGCCCAGCGCGAGCTCATCGGGCTCTTGCTCAGCGACTTCCAGGAGCACGCCAGCGACTGGCTGTGGGAGACCGATGCCCACGATACGCTGATCCGCGTGTCCGACCGCTTCGCCGAAGCCGCAGGCAAACCGCAGGAAGAACTGGAAGGCGCGCGTCTGTTCGAACTCATCGGCGTCGAACGCGAATATCGATCGCCCGAGCTTGCCGACATCGTTAAACGCATGACCGTGCGGGCCGCGTTTCGCGATGTGACGCTGCCGGTGTACGTCGACGGCCGCCGGCGGTTTTGGCTGTTGTCGGCGAAGCCCACCTTCGACAACGCGGGCACATTCCTCGGTTATCACGGCGTCGGCACCGACGTGACCGAAAAGCGGCTGGCGGAAGAACGCATTTTACATCTCGCGCGCTTCGACACGCTGACCGGACTGCCGAACCGTGCCTCGTTTCAGGAAGAGGCCGAGCAGGCGCTGGCCGAGGCGCAGCGCAGCGGCCGGCCGATGGCGCTCTTGTGCCTCGATCTCGACCAGTTCAAATCGATCAACGACACGCTCGGTCATCCGGTCGGCGATGCACTGCTCAAGCTGGTCGGCAAACGCATCCGCTCGTGCGTGCGCGACCGCGACGTCGTCGCGCGGTTGGGTGGCGACGAATTCGCAATCCTGCAGACCTCGGTCGACCTGCCGACCACGTCCATGATGCTGGCGCGGCTGATCCTCGACGCCTTCAAGCAGCCGTTCAAGCTCGACATGGGCGAGTTGACCATCGAAACCAGCATCGGGATCGCCGCCGCGCCGAGCGACGGCTGGGCCGCGGATGCCATGATGAAAAAGGCGGATCTCGCGCTGTACGCCGCCAAGGCGGATGGCGGCGGGCAATACCGCTTTTTCGAACCCGCGATGGAAGCCTGGGCGCATCGCCGGCGCGCGCTGGAGGTCGGGTTGCGCTCGGCGCTGGAGAACAATGAGATCCAGGTGATGTTCCAGCCCTTGGTCGATCTGCGCCGCGGCGCGATCGCCGGTTGCGAGGCGCTGGTGCGCTGGAAATCGGCCGAATGGGGCATGGTGTCGCCGGCGGAGTTCATTCCGGTCGCCGAAGCGACGGGTCTGATTGAGCCGATCGGCGAATTTGTCCTGCGCGAGGCGACCAAGGCGGCATCGCAGTGGCCGAATGATGCGGTGGTGGCCGTCAATCTGTCGCCAGTGCAATTCAAGAATCAAAAGCTCTTGTCGACCGTGGTGTCCGCGCTGGCCGACAGCGGGCTGCCGCCGCGCCGCCTCGAGCTGGAAGTCACCGAGTCGCTGTTCATCGGCGGCAGCGATCATGCCTATGGTATGCTGCAGAACCTGCGCACGCTCGGCATCCGCACGTCGCTCGACGATTTCGGCACCGGCTATTCCTCGCTCAGCTATCTGCGCCGCTTCCCGTTCGACAAGATCAAGATCGACAAGTCGTTCATCGACGACGTGGCGGCGCGCGAGGAAAGCCTGGCGATCGTCCGCGCGATCGTGGCGCTCGCCGAGGCGCTCGGCATGACCACGACGGCGGAAGGCGTCGAGTCGCATGAACAGGTCGCCAAGTTGCGCGAGGCCGGCTGCACGCAGATTCAAGGCTATGTGTTCTCGCGCCCGCGCCCGCCGCTGGAAATCGCGGCGATGTTCGAGCAGAGGCTGGACGGCTATGGCGCCGCCGCCGCGGTGCCGATGCGCGCGCTCGCCGGCTGACCCCGGCGCGCCTTAACCTTTGCCCTTGAGCGACTTGTAGAGGTCGAGCGCCTCGGCCGGCTTGGCGTTCTTGTGCACCACCGCGTTGACCGCGGCGATCATCGCCTTCGGCGCGTCGGACTGGAAGATATTGCGGCCCATGTCGACCCCGGCGGCGCCTTGCTGCACGGCGTCGTAGGCCATGGTGAGCGCGTCGAGTTCGGGCAACTTCTTGCCGCCCGCCATCACGATCGGCACGGGGCAGGAGGCGGTGACGCTCTCGAAGTCCTTCTCGACGTAATACGTCTTGACGTATTGCGCGCCGAGCTCGGCGATGATGCGACAAGCGAGGCGGAAATATTGCGCGTTGCGCACCATGGTCTTGCCGACCGCGGTGACGCCCATCACCGGCATGCCGGCGCGCAAGCCGGCATCGACGAGCCGCGTCATGTTGTGGATCGAGCGCGTCTCGTGCTCGCCGCCGACGAACACCTGAATGCCGACGCCGGCGGCGTTGAGACGTACGGCGTCGTCCATATCCATCGCGATCTGTTCGTCGGACAATTCCTCGCGCAGGATCGAAGGTCCGCCGCTCGCGCGCAGCACCATCGGCTTGGCGCAATCGGCTGGGATCACGCTGCGCAAAATGCCGCGCGTGCAGAACAGCGCGTCGCATTGCGGCAACAGCGGCACGATCGACAGGTCAATACGTTCCAACCCCGAGGTCGGTCCCTGGAAATAGCCGTGGTCGACGGCGAGCATCACCGTGCGCCCCGAGCTCGGGTTGAACACGCGGGCGAGGCGGTTTTTCATGCCCCAGTCGTACTGGTGCGCGCCTTTGAGGAAGAAGCCGAGCGCCGCCTGCGGCTGGTCGGCCTGGTAGCGCTCGCCCGCTTTGTCGGCTTCCGGCATTTCGCTCCCTCGCGTCGCGCTACTGCTTCGGCGGCGGGTTGCCGGCTGGCGGCGGAGGCGGCGCCGGCTGCTGCGGCGCAGCCGTGGCGGCGGGCTTCTTCGGCTTTTTCGGCGCCGGCTTCTTGCTCACCTTGCGTCCGGGCGGCTCGAAATTGCCCTGCGCCATGCATTTCTTGATGAACGCGTTGCGCTTGGCGCCTTCGAGCTTCTGATCGTCGGCGCCGAATTTGCAGGTCTCCATCTTCTGCGCCCTGGTGAGCGCGGAGGCCGGGCTCGCCAGCAACAGGAGGGGCAGCAGGCCGATGACGGCGATGATGCGCAGCATGGTCAGAAGCTCCTTTGAAGTTTCCCGGGGGGGACGATAGCACTTTATCGCAGCGCCGCTGCAATATTCCCGCCGTCCACGGTGGTGACGCCGGCGGTGGTTTTCAGCGCCAGCGCCTGGGCGAGGAAGGCCTGCGCCACGTCGTCGGCGGTAACCTCGCGGCCCAAGAGATTGCCGCTCATGTAGTCCCTCTCGCTCACGCCGCGCGCCTTCGAGCGCCGCTTGATGAAATCGTCGGTGAGGATGCCGGAGCGGATCCGGTCGGCATTGACCGCATTGGCACGAATGCCGGCCGCGCCGTAGTCGAGCGCGTATTGCCGCACCAGAAAGAGCGTCGCCGCTTTGGGCAGGCCGTAGGGGCCGAAATCGGCGCCCGGGTTCACCGCCTGCTTCGACACGTTGAACAAGAGACAGCCGCCGCTGCCCTGCGCCAGCATGATCTTGACCGCGGCCTGCGCCACCGTCTGATGCGCGAAGAAATTCAATTCGAAGCTTTTGCGCAAGATCGCTTCGCCGACCTCGCCGATCTTGCCTTGCCAGGCGGCGCCGGCGTTGGAGACGGCGATATCAACGCCGCCAAACCTGGCAACAACCCGGTCGAAGGCACGGCGCACTGAAGCGGCGTCGGTCACGTCGCAGGCAAGGGTGATCGCCGCGCCGCCGATCGCTTTGGATTTTTCCTGCGCCGCCTTGCCATCGATATCGAGCAGCGCGACCTCGGCGCCGGCTTGCGCGAACGCGCGCGCGGTGGCTGCGCCGATGGCGCCGCCTGCCCCCGTGATCACCGCGACCTGACCGGCAAGCGGCAGATTTTTGCGCGCGCCGAGCTTGGCGATCTCCAGCGGCCAATATTCGCAGTCGAACATGTCGGTCTGCGAGATCGAGGTAAAGCGCCCCACCGCCTCGGCGCCGGCGATGCCCTCGACCGCGGCCTGCGCGATGTCGGCGGCGACGCCTGCGTCCTTGGCGTTGTCGCCGAGCCCGAAGAGGCCGACGCCCGGCACCAGGACGACGCGCGGCGACGGATCGTGCATGACGGCGCCATTCGCGCGCTTTTTGTTGCGGGCGAAATAGGCTGCGTAGGCGTTGCGGAATTTCTCCGCTGCCTTGGACGCGGCGTGCTTGAACGCGTCGAGGCGGCCTGGCTGCGGCGCCGCGACGATCAGCGGCCACGGTTTGGTGTGGATCACGTGGTCGGGCGTAATCACGCCGGCACGGGCGTAGCGCGCGAGGTCTTTGCCGTTGACGAAATTGAGGATCGCGGCGCTGCCGCGGAAATCCATGATCGGCCGCCTGTGCGCGCCTTCGCCGCCGGCATCGCGCAGCGTGCAGGCGCCACGCAGGATCGGCGCGACCTCGATGGTCGAGGCAATCGGCTGCGGCAGCTTGGCGCTGACGAAGACCTTGCGGCCTTTCTTCAGCCGCTCCTCCGCGCGGGTGACAAAACCGATCATCCGCTCGTAGGCCTCGCGCGCGTCGTCGCCGAAGGTAAAGATGCCGTGCTTGTCGAGGATCAGCCCTTCGGCTTTCGGATTCTTGTCGAACACCTCGGCGGCTTTCTTTGCGAGGCCGAAGCCGGGCATGCGATAGGGCACGAAGCCGAGCCTGCCGCCGAACACATCGGCGCACAGCTCCTCCGCATTCGGCTGATCGATCAGGCTGAGTACCGCGGTGGCGTGCGTGTGGTCGACAAATTTCGCCGGCACGAAGGCGTGCAGCAACATCTCGACCGACGGCGAGGGCGCCCGCGGATCGATCAGATAGGCGCGCTGCGCCGCCGCCATGCCGTCGTCCGACAGCGTCTTGCGCGCGCGCAAGGCTCGTAGCGGTTCGAGCCGCACGGCGGGAAAGCCGGCGGGCTCGATGCTGCCCATGTCCGAGCCCGAGCCCTTCACGCGCAGCACCGCGACCTTGGCGCCGGACAGATCACGCGCGGTGGTCTTCAGCGACGAATTGCCGCCGCCATGCAGCACCAGCCGGGGATCGCCACCGAGGAGCCGCGTCGAATAGACCCGCAGTGCCAGGTCGGCAGCGACGCCGGCCCGGCGGTAACGGTCGACCGCCATCTTTGCGTTGCGTTCGACCCAGGCGGATCTCATCGGCGCTCGGCTATTTGTCGCCCAAGAGCCGCTTCGCCCACCAGCCGCGCTTGGGCTGGCTCGGCTCCTCGCTCGCCGTCGAGGAGACCACCGGCGTCGGCGGCGGCACGGGCGGTGCGGCAGGTGGCGGTGCGGACCCGGCGATGCCGATCGGCGCCGGCTCGCGGATGGTGGAGCGCCGGCGCGGCGGCTCAGACTCGGCCGGCGCCGCGGCCTGCGGCGCGGCGGGCATGGGTTCGGGCGGGGCCGGCGGTGCGGCGGCCGGCTCTGGCGGTGGCGTCGCAGCGCCGCTGCCTTCATGGAAAGGCGGGGCGATGGCGGAGGCATCTTCGTCGCTCACCGGCGGGAAATCCGTACCGGCATGCAATTCCGGTTCGTAGCCGCCGCCGTTGCCTTGGAACGGCGCCTCGCCGGTGCGGCCCTGCCGGTTGCGGCGGCCGCCGCGACGGCCGCGCCGGCGTCGCCGGCGTTGTTCGCCGCCTTCGCCGCCGGGCGCGCCGCCTAGCTCCGGCGGGTGCTCGCCGATGCCGATCTCCTCGGGCGAACCGCCGTCGTGATCCTCATGGGCGATGGCATGTTCCGGCATGGTCTCGTGGACGAACTGCGGCGCGCCTTCGCGCGGCTCGCCGCGTCCGCGGCCCCGCCCGCGACCGCGCCGCCGCCGCCGGCGTCCGCCGTCGCGCGGCTCGCCGTGCGGCGCTTCTCCAGCCGGTTCGCCTTGCATGAGCTCCGGCGCTTCTTCTTCGGCCTCCGGCGTCTCGCCTTCGGCTTCCAATCCGGCTTCCGCTTCGGCCTCGAACGGCTCTTCCTCGGTCTCGATCATCGAGGTGAGCGGCGGCTGCGCGGCCGCCGCCAAGGCCTTGGCGGCCTCCGCCGTGTGCACCTGCTCGCCGCGATCGACGGCGTAGGGCACCTGCGCGGTGACCGTCGCGTCGGCGGAAATCGTGATGGTGATGCGGAAGCGCTCCTCCAGATCGCGCAGATGCGCGCGCTTGTGGTTGAGCACGTAGAGCGCGACCTCGGGCCGCGTACGCACGATGAGATTGTGCGTCGCGCCCTTGATCAGCGTCTCTTCGATCGCGCGCAGCAACTGCAGCGACACCGAAGAGACCGAACGCACATGGCCGGAGCCGCCGCACACCGGGCATTTCTCCGTCGACGATTCCAAAACCGAGGTGCGGATGCGCTGGCGCGACATTTCCAGGAGGCCGAAATGCGAGATGCGGCCGACCTGGATGCGGGCGCGGTCGTGCTTGAGCGCCTCTTTCAGCCGCCGCTCGACGGTGCGGTTGTTGCGGCTTTCGTCCATGTCGATGAAATCGATGACGATGAGGCCGGCGAGATCGCGCAACCGAAGCTGGCGGGCGATTTCCTCGGCCGCCTCGCCATTGGTCTTGAGCGCGGTGTCCTCGATATGGTGCTCGCGCGTGGCGCGGCCGGAATTGACGTCGATGGCGACCAGCGCCTCCGCCTGATTGATGACGATATAGCCGCCGGAGCGCAGCTGTACCGTCGGCGAGAACATGGCGTCGAGCTGGCTTTCGATGCCGTAGCGCGTGAACAGCGGCTGATTGTCCTTGTAGAGCTTCACGTTCTTGACGTGGCTCGGCATCAGCATGCGCATGAAATCGCGCGCTTCCTTGTAGCCTTCCTCGCCGGAGACGATGATCTCGTCGATGTCCTTCGTGTAGAGATCGCGGATCGAGCGCTTGGTAAGTGAGCCTTCCTCGTAGACGAGCTTCGGCGCCACCGATTTCAGCGTGAGGTCGCGCACCGTCTCCCATAGGCGCAGCAGGTACTCGAAATCGCGTTTGACTTCCGCTTTGGTGCGGCTTGCGCCGGCTGTGCGCAGGATCACGCCCATGCCCTGCGGCACTTCCAGCTCCTGGGCGATTTCCTTGAGCCGGCTGCGGTCCTCGCCCGAGGTGATCTTGCGCGAGATACCGCCGCCGCGAGCGGTGTTCGGCATCAGCACCGAATAGCGGCCGGCGAGCGAGAGATAGGTGGTGAGCGCGGCGCCCTTGGTGCCACGCTCTTCCTTAACGACCTGCACCAGCATGACCTGGCGGCGCTTGATCACCTCTTGGATCTTGTACTGGCGGCGGAAGCGGGGCAGGCGCTCCTGCACTTCCTCCATGGCGTCGGCGCCGCCGACCGATTCCACCGATTCGTCCTCGTGGTGATCGTCGCCATTGCCGTTCTCGGCGGCAGGCTCGCCCGCAGGAGAGGCTTCGGCGCCGGCCGGCGCGAGCTCGGTCGCGGCCTCGTCGGCGACGCCCAGATGGTTGCCGGGCTCGGCGTGATCCTCGCCGCCCTCGGGCAGCGGCGCCTGATCGGGCGCCGGTTCGGCGGAGGCTGTCTCGGCGGGCGGCGGCGCGATATCGGTCTCGATATCGCCCATCGGACTTTCGTACGCTTCGCGCGCTTCGTCTTGAGCCTCTGCTTGCGCTTCGCGTTCGGCCGGAGCCGGCGCCGACGTTGGCGTCTCGGTCTCGATCGGCTGCTCAGGCGGGAGGCCGCCCAAAGCCGCTTCGCCCGGCGACGCCCCCACGTGCGGCTGCTCCTCGCCGGGAAGCGGCTCGCTCTGCATGACGTCGCGCGCGCGCGAGTGCTCGGCGCCACGGTGACGTCCGCGCCCGCCGCGCCGGCCGGCGCGGCGATCGTCGTCGGCCTCGGCGGCGCGCTGGTCGCGCTCTTCCTGGGCGAGCAAAGCCTGCCGGTCGGCGACCGGGATCTGATAGTAGTCGGGATGGATTTCCGAGAACGCCAGGAAGCCGTGACGGTTGCCGCCGTAATCGACGAAGGCCGCCTGCAGCGACGGTTCGACGCGCGTGACCTTGGCGAGATAGATGTTGCCGCGAAGCTGCTTGCGGTTAGCGGACTCGAAGTCGAATTCCTCGACGCGATTGCCGCGGAGCACCACGACTCGGGTCTCCTCGGGATGGGTTGCGTCGATGAGCATTTTGTCGGCCATTGGATAATCTCACTGCGGCGGAGCGGCCCGTGGTCTCGCGCGCTGTCGATGGCGCAAGATGGCGCATGGGGCGGTCGGCCAATTGGATGTGGAAGGAAAGGGGCGCGTTAGTCCGCGCAAGTGCGGGGTCCATAGCAAGCCGCGCAGTCACGATTGCATCGCGAAAGCGGGGGACCTCGAATTGCTTTTGCTGCGACAGTGGCAGCATGAAACGTGCGACCCGTAGCGCTGCGGCAGCGCCTGCGCGCCGCCGAGGTTTCTCGTCGCTCACGGTCGGAATGCGAAAGGGCCAAGGGGCCAGAACGCCGATCCGGGTGTCCTTCACAAGGGTTTCGGCTCGCTTCGCCGTCCGTCCGCCCGACTTCCTCGAGGGGGCGATCCTGGACTGGCGGGCCGGGGGCCCGAACGCGGCACAACCGGAACTTTAACCGTCAGCAGCCCCTACATACGGCTGGAATCCGCCAATGGCAAGCCAGGGTCGGCCGCCGGGTCGGCGCAGGGCGGCATGATGATCGCGTAAAGAACCGCCAGCGCAGCGTTAACCGCGGAAGGCTTGCACGAAAATACGGCAGGCAAGGTCGGGCAAATCGCAGCCGCGCTCCGCCGCCTTAATCCTTCGCGGCCGGCATTCTGGAACGGCCCGGCCAAGCGTGCAATAAAGGGGTGCGGGGGGGCGGTTTTTCGTGCTTCTGCTTTAGGTTTCGAGGGCTGTTTCGCGTATGGCAGTGGTTGACGATGACGCGCGCCGTGAAGTTGACGCGATTCAGCTTCATAGTCTCACCGAACTGATCACGACCCACGGCCCGTCGTCCTTCCTTGGGCGCGTGGCACTACAATTTGAAAGGAATTTTTTCGGCCAGCCCTGGCACCGGAAGATCGCGTTTCTCGGCATCGTGTGGCAGTGGGCCGCGCAGAAGGCGATCGGCCAGGTTTTCAAAATTCGTCACCGCGAGCCAGAGGGCGGCCCAGTCCTGAGGGTCGCGGTGCACGGCACCGGCTCGCTCGGCGACTTCCTCAGCCACACGATGCTCATTCAGGAATTCTGCCGCCGCTACGGCCCGGTGCAGATCGATTTCTACACGCATCCGAAAAAGGTCGGCGAGGCCAAATTCATCTTTGCGCAGACGCATTTCGTGCGCACGGTGCTGAGCGTGCAGTACCTGCCCGTGCTGCGTCAGAATTACGATCTCATCATCCACAGCCGCTACATCGTCAAATACGAGGTCGTCAAATATCAGCGCGTCTTCGATTGCGCGCCCGATTTGCTCGATCTCATCCGCGTCACCGACCAGCGCTTCGAGCCGAACAAACATGTTTTCGACCACCATCCTCTGCTCGACGGCGTGCTGTCGCGCGACGTGCATTTCGACAAGATGAGTCTGCCGGAGGTGATCGGTTACTTCAGCGGTCTCGACGTCGGCCGCAAAAGTCTTCCGTATTTTTGCGCGGATATCGGCCGCTACGACGTGTTGAAACGCCACGGCCTCTACGGCCGGCGCTACATCACGGTGCATGACGGCTTCGATCAGAGCAACACGCCGATCCACGAAACGGTCACCAAATGCTGGCCGATCGAGCATTGGCGCCGCTTCGTCGAATTGATGAAGCGGGAGACCGACGTCGTGATCGTTCAGATCGGCGCGAAAAACAGCCGCCCCATTGCGGGTGTCGATATCGATCTCGTCAACAAGACGACGCTCGACGATGTGGCGTGGCTCCTCAAGAACTCGCTGCTGCATGTCGACGGAGAATCCGGTCTGGTGCGGATGGCCAACGCGCTGCATACCCGCTCGATCGTTCTGTTCGGGCCGACCAGCGAGAGCTTTTTCGGGCTCGACAACAACGTCGACCTCGTGGCCGAGGGCTGCAGCAATTGCTGGTGGTCGACCAAGGACTGGCTCAGCCTGTGTCCGCGCGGCTTCGAGCGGCCGCAGTGCATGCTGTCGATCACGCCGGAGCGCGTGCGCGACGCGGCGGTCAAATTTCTTCGCGCGCTGACCGAGCCCGGCTTCGAATTGGAGACAAAAGCGATCTACGCGTCCGAAGCCGTAGCGCAACGGCCCGATGAGCTGACCGGCCTCTTCGCGATGGCCGAACTGCCGGCGGTCCCGATCACCCAACACGCCAGGAACACGGCGATCGGCGTGTACCTGTTGGCGTCGAAACAGTGGGAATACCTGCAGGCGCTGGACGCGGTCGACGCCATGGAGGTCGAGCTCGGGCGCCGTCTGCGGATCGCCGACCTTGGCGGCGGGCGCGGCGCGCTCGCGCCCTATCTCGCAAGCAAGGGCCACGAGGTCGAGCTGTTCGATCACGACCGGCTGTCGGATTACGGCCGCGATCCCGATGCGGAATGGCGCTTCCGGCGCTGGGCATCGAAGCACGGCTTGCAGGTGCGCTATGGCTCGCATTTCAACGTGCCCGCACACGACGCCGGCTATGACATGGTGATTTCGACCTCCGTCATCGGCGAAGCGCCGTATAAAGAGTTTGCCATCAAGGAAGCGCTGCGGCTGCTGCGGCCGGGCGGCAAATTATTCGTCTCGTTCGATGTCGCGGCGGACGGGGCCACAAGGGGCGACGGGCGGCAGATCGAGGTGGCCACGCCGAAACGGCTGCGCGAGGCGCTCGTGAACGTCTCCGGCGCGGCCGATCTTTTCTCAGCTGCAGAGATCGAGACCAGCAGCCGGCGAATCCAGGCGGACGGTGTTGCCGGTATCCCGCGAGGTACGACGGTTGGCTGCTTAACGGTCGTGCGCCGTCACTAACCGGTTCTGGGTTCCGCGCGCGAAAGCCGGAAAAAATCGCTGCGGCCGCCGCTTTTTGCCGTTGGCCATAGACGCGGCCTGTGGGCAACACCTGCCACCCGAATCGGCGTAACGCTCAACTTCCGTTAACCGAACCACCGCTTAATGGAGTATTACGGGGCGGAAAGGGTCCGGAATCGTGACGGTCCGCGCATTCGCATTGGTTTTCGGCGTGAGCCTGCTGTCCGCTTCGGCCGCTGTAGCGGCCGAGCCGAGCGTGACGGCGCACAAGCTCGCGCCGGTCGCAGAATCGGCCATGTTCCCCGTTGCCACCGAGGTACGGCTTGGCGGCGACGCCAAGCAGACGCGCTTTGTCGTCGATCTCACGCAAAAGATCGACGTGGCGACCTTCATGCTCGCCGATCCTTATCGCGTGGTGATCGATCTGCCGCAGGTGACTTTCAAGCTGCCGGCGCAGGCCGGCGAGCAGGGCCGCGGCCTGGTCAAGGCGTTCCGCTACGGCCTGATCATGCAGGGCGGTTCGCGCATCGTGCTCGACACCAAAGGCCCGGTGCGGGTCGACAAGGCCTTCACGCTCGCCGCCGTCGGCGACCAGCCGGCGCGGCTGGTGATCGATCTGTCGCCGACCGACCGCGACAGCTTCCTGCGCAACATCGCCATGCAGGATCGCACCCCGCGCACAAGCAGCAAGACCGCGTTCAGCGTGTCGCCGGAGGCCGCGGGCGACCCGCGGCCGCTGATCGTCGTCGACCCCGGCCATGGCGGCATCGACTCGGGCACCAAGTCGGGCAACGGGCAGGACGAGAAGGACGTCGTGCTCGCCTTCGGCCTGATGCTGCGCGACAAGCTGTTGAAGACCGGCAAATACCGCGTGGCGATGACGCGCAGCGACGACACCTTCATCCCGCTCACCGAGCGGGTACAGTTTGCGCGCGCGCGCAAGGCGTCATTGTTCATCTCGATCCATGCCGACTCGATTCCGCGCAGCGAAGGGCAGGCGGAGGGCGCTTCCGTCTATACCTTGTCGGCGCGCGCCTCCGACGCCGAAGCGGCCCGGCTTGCCGAAACCGAAAACAAGTCCGACGTGATCGCCGGCGTCGATCTGACCTCCGAACCCAATGACGTCGCCAATATCCTGATCGATCTGGCCCAGCGCGAGACCAAGGCGTTCTCGCTGCAATTTGCCCGCGATCTGGTGGGCGAGTTCAAGACCTCGACGCGGCTGCACATGCATCCGTTGAAATCGGCGGGCTTCATCGTGCTCAAGGCGCCCGACGTGCCGTCGGTGCTGGTCGAGCTCGGTTATATGTCGACCAAGGATGACCTGGTGCATTTGATGTCTTCCGACTGGCGCGCGCGCACGGCGGATTCGGTGGTGCACGCCGTGGACGCGTTTTTTGCGCCGCGGCTCGCCGGGGCAGGGGCCAATTGACATGGTTGCCCGGCCTCAGTTTCAACATAAAACCGCGCCACCAAAAGGCTGCGCCGGAGCCTTGGCCGCAGCGCCCGGCGGCGGTGGCAGGCCCATGACAATCCTATCGGTTTTGCCGGTTGCGTTGCCGGCCCAAGGCGCCAGGGACAGTCGCCGGATGCCAGGCGGGACGGTTCGTTTATGAAGGTCATTCTCCGCTTTTTCGGCTTCCTGTTTGCGGCCGGCACCATCCTGTTCGTGGTGGGCGTCGCCGGGGTCGCCGGCCTGCTCTGGCACTATTCGAAGGACCTGCCGGACTATTCGCAACTGCAGGACTACGAGCCGCCGGTAATGACGCGCGTACAAGCGGCCGACGGCTCGCTGGTCGCCGAATATGCGCGCGAGCGGCGTCTTTACATCCCGATCCAGGGGGTGCCGAAACTGGTGATCAACGCCTTCCTCGCCGCCGAGGATAAGAACTTCTACGAGCATGGCGGGCTCGATTTCATCGGCATCGCCCGCGCCGCGGTGAACTATGTGCAGAACTTCGGCTCCGGCCGTCACCCGCAGGGCGCCTCGACCATCACCCAACAAGTCGCCAAGAACTTCCTGCTGTCGAACGAGGTGTCGTTCTCGCGCAAGATCAAGGAGGCGCTGCTGGCGCTGAAGATCGAACGCACTTATTCGAAGGACAAGATCCTCGAGCTTTACCTGAACGAAATCTACCTCGGTCTCGGCGCCTACGGCATCGCCTCCGCCTCGCTCACCTATTTCGACAAGGGCGTCAACGAACTCACCGTGCAGGAAGCCGCCTATCTGGCCGCGCTGCCGAAGGCGCCGAACAATTACCACCCGTTTCGTGCGCGCGAACGCGCGCTTGAGCGGCGCAATTGGGTGATCGACCAGATGGCGCAGGACGGCTTCATCACCGTGGCGCAGGCCGAAGCCGCCAAGAAAACGCCGCTCGGCGTGACGCAGAAACCGACCGCGGCGCGCACCTTCGCCGCGGAGTATTTCACCGAGGAGGTGCGGCGCGAACTGTTCGAGCGCTACGGCGAGAAGAAGCTCTATGAGGGCGGCCTGTCGGTGCGCACCACGCTCGACACCAAATATCAGGTGCTGGCGCGCAAGGTGTTGACCGAGGGCTTGGTGCGTTTCGACGAGGCGCAAGGCTGGCGCGGCCCGGTCAGCAAGATCGACATTTCCGGCGACTGGGGCGTCAAGCTTGCCGACGTCAAGGCGCTCGCCGACGTGACGCCGTGGCGGCTCGCCGTGGTGCTGGAAACCAGCGACCAATCGGCGCGCATCGGCCTGCAGCCGGGGCGTGACCCGAGCGGTGCTATCAGCAAGGCGCGCGACGTCGGCATCGTCCCGCTCGACGGCGTGAAATGGGCGCGCACCGGCGGCAAGCCGGTGAACAAGGTGAACCAGGTGCTCAATCCCGGCGACGTGGTCTATGTCGAGCCGGCGAAGGCCGAAGGCCAATTCCGTCTGCATCAAATTCCGGAAGTTTCCGGCGCCATAGTGGTCGAGGATCCGTGGACCGGGCGCGTGCTCGCCATGGTCGGCGGCTTCTCCTACGACCAGAGCCAGTTCAACCGCGCGACGCAGGCGCTGCGCCAGCCGGGCTCCTCGTTCAAGCCGATCGTCTACGCCGCCGCGCTCGACAACGGTTACACGCCGTCTTCGCTGGTGCTCGACGCGCCGATCGAGATCGACCAGGGACCCGGCCTCGGCGTGTGGAAGCCGGAGAACTACGAGAACGACTTCTATGGGCCGTCGACGCTGCGCTTCGGCATCGAGCACTCGCGTAACGTGATGACGGTGCGCCTGGCGCAGGATATCGGCATGCCGCTGATCGCCGAATACGCCAAGCGGTTCGGCATCTACGACAATCTGCCGCCCTATCTGTCGTTCGCCCTCGGCGCCGGCGAGACGACGTTGCTGCGGATGACCACCGCTTACGCCATGATCGACAATGGCGGCCGCCGTGTGAAGCCGACGCTGATCGACCGCATCCAGGACCGCTACGGGCACACCGTCTATCGCCACGACGAGCGCGAATGCATCGGCTGCGACGCGAAGAAGTGGGAGAACCAGCCGGAGCCCTCGTTGATCGACCGGCGCGAGCAAGTGCTCGACCCGATGACCGCCTATCAAATCACTTCGATGATGGAAGGTGTCGTGCAGCGCGGCACCGCGACCGTAGTGCGCGACGTAGGTAAGCCGATCGCCGGCAAGACCGGCACCACTAACGAAGAGAAAGACGTCTGGTTCATCGGCTTTTCGCCTGACATCGTCTGTGGCGTCTATATGGGCTACGACAAGCCGCGCCATATCGCGCGGCTGGCCACCGGCGGCCATTTGGCGGCGCCTATTGTGCGCGACTTTCTCAAAGTCGCGCTCGCCGACAAGC
>DATJVE010000049.1:0-11296 GCA_035501975.1 Pseudolabrys sp. | reverse complement strand
GAGGTGATCGCCTCGATCGAGCGCACGGTGGCGCGCTGCATGCCGGCGATCTGCGCGGCGATTTCCTCGGTGGCGCGGCTGGTCTGCCCGGAGAGCGCCTTCACCTCGCCGGCCACCACGGCGAAGCCGCGCCCGGCCTCGCCCGCGCGCGCCGCCTCGATGGTGGCGTTGAGCGCGAGCAGGTTGGTCTGTTCGGCGATGTCGGTGATCAGCTTGACCACGTCGCCGATGCGCGCGGCCGCCTCGTCCAATTCCTTGACCGCGATATTGGTGCGGCCGGCCTCGTTCACCGCCTTGGTGGCGATAGCGTTCGATTGCGCCACCTGGCGGTCGATTTCGTTCACCGAGGCCGACAATTCGTCGGCGGCGGAGGCGATATCGCGCACGTTGGAGGAGGCTTCCGCCGAGGCAGCCGAGGCACTGGCGGTCTTGGCCGAAGCTTCGTCGGCGGCGCCAGCGAGCTGGCTCGAGGCGGACAGCATCTGATCGGAAATGCGCCCGAGTTCCGCGAGCGTCGCTTCGACTTCCGCCGAGAAGCGCGAAATCTCGTTCGACATCTGCTCCTGACGCTGCGTGCGCATTTCGGCGTCGCTGCGCACGGTGCGATTGAGTTCCTCGTTGCTGCGCATGGCACGCTGGAACACGCCGATCGAGCGCGCGAGCGCGCCGATCTCGTCGCTGCGCTCGCCGAACGGCACCGCAATCGACAAATCGCCGGCGACGACCGCCTCCGTGATATTCGTGATCTTGGCAATCGGCTCGGCCACGCTGCGCCAGATCACCCATGCGCCGGCGGCCGCCAGCACGACCGCAATGCCGGCGAGCAAGGTCAGCCACATCGCGGTCTTATCGATGCCGGTGTCGATCTCTGTGTAAACGCGCGATGCGCGTGTTGCATAAATCTTGGTGAGTTGGTCCAGGTCCTTGTTGAGTGCCTTGCGCACCGAGCGGTTGGCGTCGTTGTCGCCCCATTCGCGGCCGGCGGCGGGACTGACTTCGGTGCCCAGCCGCGCCAGTTCGCGGCGGAAATCGATGAACTGCGCGATACGGCCGGAGAACTGGCCGAACAATTCGGCGTCGTCGCCGCGCACCGATTTCTTCCAATCCTCGACCACCTTGGCGATCTGTTTGTTGAATTTCAGAATGCCGTCGGCATAGATCTTCGACGTCGGCATATCGCTCGACATGTAGACGCCGCGCGATTCCATCACCACGGCGTAGATCAGCCCGTTCACCTTCTCGACGTTCAGGGTGCCGGCGTTCGCCGACTCGAATTCGTCGGTCAGGTCCTGGTGGTGACGTGCGGCATGGACGGCGACCACTGACAAAGCGATGGTCGCGGTGGCCATTAAGGCGAAGATCGCATAGAGCTTGGCGGCAATGGAAAGCTTCGGCAAAGTCAAAAGCAGCCCCCACCCTTGAAAGACAGGTCACCGAAGCGGCTATACTGGCGGTAATATGTTAACGGTTTGTTTTCCTTGAGCTTCTCGTTGCCCGGAAACGCTGCCAAACAGGTCCCAATGAGCCTCAAAGTCGCGGTGCAAATGGATCCGATCCAGCGGATCAACATCAAGGGCGATTCCACCTTCGCCCTGCTCCTGGAGGCGCAAAAACGGGGCCACGCGCTCGCCTATTACACGCCGGAGCGGCTGGCTTTGCTCAACGGCCGGTTGTTCGCCACGGTCGAGAGTCTCGCCGTGCGCGATGTGGCCGGCGACCATTTCACGCTGGGCGAGGCCAAGCGCCTCGAGCTGTCGACGTTCGACGTGATCCTGCTGCGCCAGGACCCGCCCTTCGACCTCGCCTATGTGACCACCACGCATCTGCTCGAGCGCATCCACCCGAAGACGCTGGTGGTCAACGATCCGGCGCATGTGCGCAACGCGCCGGAAAAATTCTTTGTCACCGAATTTCCCGACCTGATGCCGCCGACCCTGCTCACCCGCGACCTCGCCGAGATCAAGGCGTTCCGCGCCGAGCACGGCGACATCGTGATGAAGCCGCTTTACGGCCACGGCGGCGGCGCTGTTTTCCGTATCACGCATGACGACCTCAATTTCGGCTCGCTCTACGACATGTTCGCCGCCACCTTCCGCGAGCAATGGGTGGTGCAGAAATTCCTCCCCGCGGTGAAGGCCGGCGACAAACGCATCCTTTTGGTCGACGGCGAGTTCGCCGGCGCGGTCAACCGCATTCCGGCTGCCGACGATCTGCGTTCCAACATGGTGCGCGGCGGCGCGCCGGCAGCGACCGACTTGACCGCGCGCGAGCGCGAGATCTGCCGACGGCTCGGCCCGGCACTGCGCGAGCGCGGGCTGTTGTTCGCCGGCATCGACGTGATCGGCGACTGGCTAACCGAGATCAACGTCACGTCGCCCACCGGCATTCGCGCGGTGAAAAATCTCGGCGGCCCCGACGCCGCGGTGCTGATCTGGGACAAGATCGAAGCCAAACGGCGATAGTTCGCTGTCTCGTCAAAAAGACTTCAAAATTGGCTCAACTACTTGCGACCGTATAATTTCCTATTGCAACGAAAAGTTGATCTGTGCCAGTCTTATGCCTCCCACAGCAGGAGGCGACGATGAGCAAGAAACCAGCTCTGAAAGTGAATGTCCCTGTCGCGACCGTGCCGGACATCTTCAAGTTCAACCCGCATTGGTACTGGGACCCGGTGGGCCCGATCGACCTCGGCCCGCAGGTGGCCCAGCAACTCACGGCCATCCGGCTTCAGCATCAGCGCGATGTGACCGACCTGCAGGCCAAGGCGCTCGACCAGGCGATCGCCGCCGTCAAGTCGGCGGGCTAGGCCAAGGAAACGCGCGTGCGGTCGGCGCCGCATGCGCAATCCCGATTGCTCGATCGCTGCAAGGCTGAGGAGGCCGTCATGGCTGCCGCCACTGATTCCGGCCAGTGTTGCGATTTGCCGCGGCCGGCGAACTCCGGCGTCGAGATTCCGCTCGCCGCCGGCAAGCCGCGCCCGATCATGCTGATCGGTTTCCAGCGCATGGCCAATCTCGGCATCGGCTACCTGGCGGCGACGCTGCGCCGCGAAGGCTATCCGGTCGAGGTCGTCGACTACGAGCGCCATCCGACCGAGATCCTGGCGCTGGCGAAAAAGCTCAATCCGATCGCCATCGGCTTCTCGCTGATCTTCCAGTTCTACATCCGCCGTTTCGGCGATCTCATCGATTATTTGCGCGCCAACGGCATCGACTGCCATTTCACCATGGGCGGCCATTATCCGACGCTGAGCTACCGGCAGACGCTCGCCACCGTGCCCGGCCTCGACAGCGTGGTGCGCTTTGAGGGCGAACTCACGCTGCTCGAATTGGTACGCGCGCTGCATGCCGAGGTCGACTGGCGCGCGATCGACGGGCTCTGCTTCATGCGCGACGGCGAGGCCGTGGCCAATGCGCCGCGCAAGCTAATTCCCGATCTCGACAGCCTGCCTTACCCGCAGCGCGATTTCGAGCCGCACAAGGTGCTCGGCCGCGCGGCGTTCCCGCTGCTGGCGAGCCGCGGCTGCGCGCGCACCTGCTCGTTCTGCTCGATCCACACCTTCTACCGCACCGCGCCCGGCAAGGTGGTGCGCACGCGCCAGCCGGCCGATGTGGTCCGCGAGATGACGACGCTCAACGCGGAGCGCGGCATCTCGATCTTTCTGTTCCAGGACGACGACTTCCCGCTGTTCGGCAAGGTGTGGCGCGCCTGGGCGAACGAGTTCGTCGACGAATTGCACAGAGCCGGCCTGCCCGGCCGCGCGATCTGGAAGATCAATTGCCGCGCCGACGCCGTCGAGCCGGACCTCATGGCGCGCATGCGCGACGCCGGCCTCTACATGGTCTACATGGGCCTCGAGTCGGGCACCGAACAAGGACTGAAGGTGCTCCACAAGGAGATCACCGTCGCCGAGAACCTGCGCGCGGTCCGCATCCTCAAGCGGCTCGGCATCATGTTCGAATTCGGCTTCATGCTGCTCGACCCATCGAGCGATTTCCAGTCGATCCTCGGCAACATCGACTTCCTGCGCGCCATCGTCGGCGACGGCAGCGCCGGCGCGGTGTTCTGCAAGATGCTTCCCTACGACGGCACGCCGATCAAGGACGAGCTCGAGCGCGGCGGACGGCTGCGCGGCGACGTCAGCGATCCCGATTACGACTTCCTCGATCCGCGCGTCGACGAGTTCTATCGCGCGCTGCGCCAGACCATGGACGTGTCGGGCTGGGTGCACGGCTACAAGGCGCTGTCGCCGCAGCTCAACTGGGCCTGCAACGAGGCGGCGATCATGCAGCATCTGTTTCCCGACCTGCCCGGGCTCGGCCGTTACAAGGGGCGGCTGCGCAAGATCATCCGCGAGAGCAATGCGCTCTTGTTCCGCACCGTCGAGGAGCTGGTGGCGCGGCACTCGGGCGGCGCCGGCCAGCCGCCGGACAACGCCATGCTCAAGCAAGCGGGCGAAGCATTCCTGGCCCGCCTGCTCGACGAGCGCAACGGCTTCGTCCTGCGTAACCAGGACCTGATGCTGCAGGCCCTGCAGGAGGCGCAGCGGGCGGCCTGACTGCCGCGCGCCGATGGCAACGGACTGGCGCTGCTGCGCGACGCCGCCGGTTCGATGCATCTGTCGGCGCGCGGCTATCACCGCGTGCTGCGCGTCGCCCGCAGGCTGGCGATCTCGACGGCGCCGAGAAGGTCGGCCGCGTGCATTTCGCGGAAGCCTTGTCCTTTCGCGCGCTGGCCGACGAGGTGCGCCGGGCGGCCTGAAAATCCGGGCGATTTAATAAACCGGTAAACGCTCGGCGGTATTCTTGTGCAGCGCGGTCCATTGGCCTCGCGTCGCACGAGGGCGCCATGAAACGGACCCACACTGCCGTCCTGCTCGCCCTCGTCGTCGCCGTCCCAGCCGCCGCCAGCACGCTCTTCGTGTCGGGAAGCAAGCCCTGCTTCATCGCCGGCGACACCGGCTATCGGATGTCCGACAGCGCCGCGGCCAATATCACCGTGCGCATCGACAATGCGGCGGCCAAGCCCGACCTGCGCCTGCAGCTCACCGACGACGCGGCCGCCGCCGATTTCGTGCTGGTCGACGACGGCGACAGCGCCAATGCCTGTGCCGGCGCCACCGCCATCCGCAGCATCCGCCTCGATCCCACCGCCGCCAAGGCCGACCTCACGGTGGCGCTGTCGCGCGCGCCGGCCGCCCACAAGATCTACGTGCGATCGGCCGGCTTCTCGCGAGAAGACGCCGCCGCTTTGTTCGCCGTGATCTGGCGCAACGAAGAGAAATCCGCCGGTTCCACCCGCGCATTCGCCGCGCGTAACTGACCGATCCGCAGGCGGCCCTCTGCGGTTACCGCCGGGTTAATGTCCCCTTCACCACGTTCGCATCGTTAGCCCGCGCCGCGCGCGGCGGGGAATAGAAACGCAAGGTTCGGGGCCGAAAATGCCGCCGCAGACGCGGGGATTTCAGGCACCTAACCATGCCAGCGGGGCCGCACAACTCGTTCGCGCTACGGGCGCGCCGGCGCGCGCGCAACAGGGCCGCGCTGGTGCTGTTCGGCCGCTCGGTCGTCGCCACCATGGCGGTGGTGTCCGGCTGGCTCGGCTTCCTCACCGGCGTCCGCCTGCAAAGCGCGAACTACGACCCTTACGCCTACGCCACGGGCGTCGGCGCGCTGTTTGCCGCCGCCTGCGCGGTGATCGCCTTCATGCTGATGCGCCAGCGCAACCATAAGGACAGAGTGCGCGCGCTGGAGATGCGCATCGAGGAATTGTCCGACGACAATTGGGAGCTGCACGAGATCGAGGTGAGCGCGCTGGCCAAGGCGCGCGACGACGCGGAAAGCGCCAACCGCGCCAAGTCGCGTTTCCTCGCCACCGTCAGCCACGAGATTCGCACGCCGCTCAATGGCATTCTCGGCATGGCCGATCTGTTGCTCGACACGCCGCTCACGCTTGAGCAGCTCACCTATGCGAAGGCGGCGAAGGCTTCGGGCGAAACGCTGCTATCGCTGATCGAAGAGATTCTCGATTTCTCCAAGATCGAGGCCGGCAAGCTCGCGCTGGAAGCGCGGCCGTTCGCGCTCGCGCCGCTGGTCGAAGAAGCGGTCGAGCTGTTGGCGCCGCGCGCGCAGGCGAAGAACATCGAAATCGCCTGCTTCGTCGACGACCGGCTGCCGGAGAAAATCGTTGGCGATGCCGCGCGCTTGCGCCAGGTGCTGCTCAATCTCGCCGGCAACGCCATCAAGTTCACCGAAACCGGCGGCGTCGCGGTCATCGTCGAGCCGGACGGCGACGCCATCCGCTTCCAGGTGCGCGACACCGGCATCGGGCTGACGCAAGAGGATCAGGCGCGCATCTTCCGCGACTTCGAGCAGGCCGACGGCTCGTCCACCCGCAAATTCGGCGGCACCGGACTCGGTCTGGCGATCTCCAAACGCATTGTCGAGCGCATGGATGGTCGTATCGCGGTCGACAGCGAGCCCGGCAAGGGCGCGACCTTCGGCGTTACCGTGCCGCTGACGCCGGCAACCGTCACTGCCCGCGAATTCACCCCGCCTGATCTTGCCGGCAAGGCGGCGTTGATCATGGGCGCGACCGACGCCGTCGCGGCAACGCTGGCGCACCAGCTCGCAAGGTGGGGCGCCGACATAGCGGTCGCCGCCGACGAGCCAAGCGCGCGCGCCCTGCTGGCGCAACAAAATTGGGACATGCTGCTGATCGATTATCCGCTGGCGCGCGGCCTGATCGAGGGCGGCGACCTCGCCCGCGGCGGCATCGCGCGCCGCATCGTGTTGATCCGCCCGGGCGAGCGGCATGAGCTCGCCGCGCTCAAAGAGCACGGCTTCACCGGCTATCTCATCAAGCCGGTGCGCAAGGCCTCGCTCGGCGCGCGGCTCACCGCCGCGGCCGCCTTCGAGGACTTGCCGGCGGAAATGTCCGCGGGCGCGGCGGCGCCCGCGCCCGGCAAGGGTCTGTCGATTATGGTCGCCGAGGACAACGAGATCAACGCGCTGCTCGCGCGCGCGCTGCTCACCCGGCTCGGCCATCGCGCGGCGGTCGCCGGCGACGGCGACACGGCTGTTAAGCTGTGGACAACGGCGCGGGCGGCGGGAAAGCCTTACGATCTGGTGCTGATGGACGTGCAGATGCCGGGCATGGACGGCCTGGAAGCCACCCGCCGAATCCGCGCCGCCGAAGCCGGAGCCGAACGGCCGACCCGCATCCTGGCGCTCACCGCCAATGCCCAGGCCGACGACCGCGCCGCCTGCCTTGCCGCCGGCATGGACGGGCTGCTGGTCAAGCCGCTCGACCGCGAAAAACTGCGCGAAACGCTCGAGGCGGTTGCGGCTCGCCTCGCTGCCTGAAACGCGCATTCCCGCCTTGTCATAAATTCGCCTTGTCATAATTCCGTGTCCCGCTCATGCTGTACCGGGGTGACGGAGCTCGCTACCCGATTCGGTTTGCTCGAGATTCAGGTCAATCGCGCCTTTTTTCGCCCCGAAAAGGAGCAAAATGTCCATGGCACGCAGCAACAGTCTTTATCTGCCGCGTACCCTGTTCGAACGCTTCCGCCCTGCGCCCGCCGTCCCTAGCCTGATTTCCGCGCTGCAGGCCTATGGCGGCTTGCAGGCCTGGGCGGCGCGCGCGCATCGCCCGTCGCAGAGCCTGGGCCGGCTTGGCTCGCTGGAAGTGCGGCTGGCGCAGACCGCCGCCGAGGTCCGCCAGGCGCAGAAATTGCGCTACCGCGTATTCTATCAAGAGGGCGCCGCCATCGCCAATCCGGGCCGGCTGTTCGCGCGGCGCGACGTCGACGCCTATGACGCGATCTGCGACCACCTGCTGGTGCTCGACCACGACACCCACGACAAGCAGAACGCCAACCGGGCGGCGGTGGTCGGCACCTATCGTCTGCTGCGCCAGCCGGTGGCCGAGGAATATGGCGGCTTCTACACCTCCGGCGAATTCGACATCGGCTCGCTGATCGCGCGCCACGGCAATCTGCAATTCCTCGAGCTCGGCCGTTCCTGCGTGCTCGCCCCCTACCGCAACAAGCGCACGATGGAGCTGTTGTGGCACGGCATTGCCGGCTACCTGCGGCAGAACAAAACCGACGTGATGTTCGGCTGCGCCAGTCTCGACGGCACCGATCCCAAGCAGCTGGCGATGCCGTTGTCGTTCATGCACCACTACGCGCGGGCGCCGGAAGAATGGCGGACGCGCGCGTTGCCCGAGCGCTATGTCGAGATGAACCGCATCTCCAAGGAAGCGATCGACCCGAAGCAGGCGCTGCAGGTCCTGCCGCCGCTGATCAAGGGCTATCTGCGGCTCGGCGCCTATATCGGCGACGGCGCGGTGGTCGACCACGAGTTCGGCACCACCGACGTGCTGATCATTTTGCCGGTCACGGCGATCAAGCAGCGCTATATCGAGCACTTCGCCGTCGGGCGGCCGGCGGCGTAGGCCGCACGACTGCCATCGTCCGCGAAGACGGACGATCCGGTAATCGCGAAAGCATCGATTGAATCGAAACGTCGGCCTCTACCGGGCCCCCGCTTTCGCGGGGACGACTGGAAAACGCTCACAACCTTCTCAGCGACACTTGCTCGACCTGGTGGCTCTCGCCCTTCTTCAAGATGAGGTCGGAGCGCTGGCGCGTCGGAATGATGTTCTCGTGCAGATTGACCAAGTTGATGCGGCTCCAGATCGACGACGCGGTCTCGATCGCTTCCGCGTCCGACAGATTCGAATAGCGATGGAAGTATGATTTCGGATCGCGGAACGCGGTTGAGCGCAGCGTGAGGAAGCGGTTCACGTACCACGACTTGAGCACGTCCTCGTCGGCATCGAGATAGACCGAGAAATCGAAAAAGTCCGAGACGAAGGGGATGGCCTTGCCGTCCTTCGGCAGCCGCCCGGTCTGCAGCACGTTCAAGCCCTCGACGATGAGGATGTCCGGCCGGTCGACCTCCACCCACTGGTTCGGCGTCACGTCGTAGATGAGATGCGAGTAGATTGGCGCGCGCGCCGGCCGCCGGCCTGCCTTCACGTCGGTGAGGAAGCGCAAGAGCGCCGGCAGATCGTAGCTTTCCGGAAAGCCCTTCTTTTCCATCAGGCCTTCGCGCTCGAGGATCGCGTTCGCATAGAGAAATCCGTCGGTGGTGATGAGATCGACCTTGGGCACGTTCGGCCAGCGCGCGAGCAAGGCTTGCAGCACGCGCGCGGTGGTCGACTTGCCCACCGCCACCGAGCCGGCGACGCCGATGATGTACGGCATCTTCACGTCCTCGGTGCCGAGGAAGCGCTCCTGCGCGCGAAACAGCCGCTGCGTTGCCGCGACATACATCGACAACAATCGCGACAGCGGCAGGTAGATTTCCTCGACTTCGTTCATGTCGAGGCGGTCGTGCAGCGAGCGCAGGCGCGTGACCTCCTCCGAGGTCAGGGTCATCGGCGTGTCTTCGCGCAACGCCGCCCATTCCGCGCGCGAGAACGTGCGGTAGGGCGAGAGCGTCTCTTCGGTGCGCTGTTCCATTCCGCGTCCGTCCGTCAGCCGCGAGCGGCCTTTTCCTGGTGGCCCGATTGCGCCGTGCGCTTGTCCAGTTCGGCCTCGACTTCGGCGAGCGTCACGCCGCGCGCCGTGAGCACGACCAGAAGATGATAGAGCAGGTCGGCGGCCTCGGCGACGACGCGGGGCTTGTCGTCCTGCACGGCGGCCATGGCGGTCTCGAAGGCCTCTTCGCCCAGCTTCTTGGCGCAATGGGCGACGCCTTTGTCGAGCAGTGCCCGGGTATAGGATTCGCCCGCGCTCGCCTTGGCGCGCTCGTGCACCCGCTTTTCCAGATCGGCCAGCGTGAATGTGCTCATGGGGGATCCTTTAGCATCTCTGTTATTCGTAGTCATTCCGGGGTGTTACGCATCGAGCCGCATCGGCAGACCGGCTTTGGCCATATAGGCCTTCGCCTCGCGCACGCTGTGCTCGCCGAAGTGGAAGATCGAGGCGGCCAATACCGCGGTGGCGTGGCCGTCGCGGATGCCCTCGACCAGATGGTCGAGCGTGCCGACCCCGCCGGAGGCGATCACCGGCACGCTCACCGCATCGGCGATGGCACGCGTGAGCGCGATGTCGAAGCCGCGCCGCGTGCCGTCGCGATCCATCGAGGTCAGCAGGATTTCGCCGGCGCCGAGGCTGACCACTTCCTTGGCGTAGGCGACGGCGTCGATGCCGGTCGGCTTGCGGCCGCCGTGGGTGAAGATTTCCCAGCGCGGCGTCTCGCCTTCTTTCGATACCTTCTTGGCGTCGATGGCGACGACGATGCACTGGTCGCCGAATTTCTCCGCCGCCTCCTTGACGAAGGCGCGCCGCTCGACCGCCGCGGTGTTGATCGACACCTTGTCGGCCCCCGACGACAGCAGCGCGCGGATGTCGTCGATGGTGCGCACGCCGCCGCCGACGGTGAGCGGCATGAAGCACGCCTCGGCGGTGCGCCGCACCACGTCGAGGATGATGCCGCGCTTCTCATGGCTCGCGGTGATGTCGAGGAAGCAGAGCTCGTCGGCGCCGGCCGCGTCATAGGCGATCGCGGCTTCCACCGGATCGCCGGCGTCGCGCAAATTGACGAAATTGACGCCCTTGACCACGCGGCCGTCTTTGACGTCGAGGCAGGGAATGACGCGGACTTTGAACATGGCTTACGCCGCCTTGGCTTCGCGGATCAGCTTGAGCGCCTGCGCCGCGTCGAGCCGCCCATCGTAGAGCGCGCGCCCGGCAATGGCGCCAGCGAGCTTCTTCGCGCGCGGCGCGAGCAGCGCCTTGATGTCGTCGATCGAGGCGAGCCCGCCGGAGGCGATCACCGGAATCGAAATCGCGTCGGCCAGCGCGATGGTGGCGTCGAGGTTCAAGCCCTGCAACATGCCGTCGCGCGACACGTCGGTGTAGACGATGGCGGCGACGCCGGCGTCCTCGAAACGTTTGGCAATCTCCAGCGCCGTGAGCTCCGATGTCTCCGCCCAGCCCTGCACCGCCACCTTGCCGTCGCGCGCGTCGAGCCCGACCGCGATCTTGCCCGGATAGTCGCGCGCCACCTGCTTGACGAAGGGCGGATCGCGCACCGCTGCGGTGCCGATGATGACGCGGTCGATGCCCTTGTCGAGCCAGGCCTCGACCGTCGCGGTATCGCGGATGCCGCCGCCGAGCTGCACGCACAGACCGACCGTGTCGAGAATGCGGTCGACCGCATCGGCGTTCATCGGCTTGCCGGCAAAAGCGCCGTCGAGATCGACGACGTGCAGATGGCGG
>DATJVE010000048.1:0-21887 GCA_035501975.1 Pseudolabrys sp. | reverse complement strand
TGCGCGAAGTCGTAGCTCGGATAGATCTTCCACTGCGCGCCGGTGCGCGGATGGTTGGCGTGCAGAATCCGGTAGAGCGCCGGGTCGCGCAGGTTGATGTTGCCCGACGTCATGTCGATCTTGGCACGCAGCACGCGGGTCCCGTTCGGGAATTCGCCGGCGCGCATGCGGCGAAACAGGTCGAGGTTCTCCTCGACGCTGCGGTCGCGGAACGGGCTGTTTTTGCCCGGCTCGGTCAGCGTGCCGCGGTTGATCCGCATCTGCTCGTGCGTCTGGTCGTCGACATAGGCTTTGCCGGCGCGGATCAGATCCTCGGCCCAGCCGTAGAGGCGCTCGAAATAGTCGGAGGCGTGATAGAGGTGCTCGCCCCAGTCGAAGCCGAGCCAGCGCACGTCGCGCTCGATGGCGTCGATATATTCCTGCTCTTCTTTGGTCGGGTTGGTATCGTCGAAGCGCAGGTGGCAGCGCCCGCCGAACTCCTGGGCGATGCCGAAATTCAGGCAGATCGACTTGGCGTGGCCGATGTGGAGGTAGCCATTGGGCTCCGGCGGGAAGCGGGTGATCACGGTTTTGACACGGCCGGCGTCGAGGTCCGCCTGCACGATGTCGCGGACGAAGTCGCGGCCGGCCTCTGCCGTCGCCGGATTGCCGCTTGTCTTATCGTGCGTGACCATGCTTCCTCGATCTCTCGGTCCAGCTTCATGACGCAGGAGCCGGGCCTATGCCATGATGTGACGTTCGGCTCAATGGCAATTGCACTGACGAATTCTCCCGAAAGTATGGTATTGGGGCCGCAATGAGCGAGCCTGTCGTCACCCGTTTTGCGCCGTCTCCCACCGGCTTTCTGCATATCGGCGGCGGCCGCACAGCCCTTTTCAACTGGCTCTATGCGCGCCGGCACGGCGGCAAGATGCTGCTGCGAATCGAAGACACCGACCGCGAGCGCTCCACCGCGGCGGCGATCGCTGCCATCATCGATGGCCTGAAGTGGCTGGGGCTGACCTGGGACAGCGAGATCGTGTTCCAGTTCTCCCGCGCCGGCCGCCACCGCCAGGTTGCCGAGCAATTGCTCGCCTCGGGCCATGCCTATCGCTGCTATTGCAGCCCCGACGAACTCACCGCCATGCGCGAGAAGGCGCGCGCCGAGGGGCGCACGCGGCTTTACGATGGCCGTTGCCGCGAGCGCAGTACGGCGGACGCGCCGGCCGGCGTCAAGCCGGTGATCCGCCTGAAGGCGCCGCTGAGCGGGGAAACAATGGTCGAGGATCAGGTCCAGGGCCGCGTCGTCTGGCAGAACGAAAACCTCGACGACTTCATCCTGCTGCGCTCGGACGGCACGCCGACCTACATGCTCGCCGTCGTCGTTGACGACCACGATATGGGCATCACCCATATCATCCGCGGCGACGACCACCTCAACAACGCCGCGCGGCAGACGCAGATCTATCAGGCGATGGGCTGGACCGTGCCGGTAATGGCGCACATCCCGCTGATCCACGGGCCGGACGGCTCCAAGCTGTCCAAACGCCATGGCGCGCTTGGCGTCGACGCCTACCGCGCTATGGGCTACCTGCCGGCGGCGATGCGCAACTATCTGGTCCGCCTCGGCTGGGCGCACGGCGACCAGGAGATTTTCACCACCGAGGAGATGATTGCCGCGTTCGACCTGCCGCAGATCGGCCGCTCGCCGGCCCGTTTTGATTTCGCCAAACTGGAGAATCTCAACGGCCACTACATCCGCACGAGCGGCGACGCCGACCTCATCACTCAGTTGGAAGACCTGCTGCCGCACATCGCCGGCGGGCAAGAGCTGGCGAGCAAGATGACGCCCGTGCTGCGCACCAAACTACTGGCGGCCATGCCGGCGCTTAAGGAACGCGCGAAGACTCTCATAGAACTATTTGAAGCAACGAGATTTCTTTGGGCAACTCGGCCGCTGGAGCTGAGCGATCAGGCGAAGCTTCTGCTGACCCCAGAGGCCAAATCAGTGACGGCCACACTGCTGCCGAAACTCGCCGCGATCGCGGAATGGACACCAGAGGCGGTCGAGGTGGTCGTGCGCGGATTCGCCGAGGGGTCGGGGCTCAAACTCGGCGCGGTAGCGCAACCGCTGCGGGCCGCGCTCACGGGGCGCACTACCTCGCCACCGATCTTCGACGTGTTGACGGTACTGGGGAGGGACGAGAGCCTCGCTCGCTTGCGCGATCAGATTGGCTAAACGCCGGCCCTGTAGACATTCGGCACGCGCACGCCAGTCCCTTGATCTATGTCTAGGCGGCGGGGGGCGTTGTGCATTAGGCGTATGCAGAATTAGGCTATCTTGCAGTGCACATAAGGATGGGCTACCCCAAAAGCGGCCGGAACCACGCTCGCCTTTGCCCGGCGTCTCGGCTCCCGGCCACACGTTTTCACCGCAGCGCGCGCCTCTAAATCGAGGGTTCGACCATGGACGCCAAAACGGACGCCAAAAAGACAAGCGGCACCATCACCGTTGGCAACAAGAACTGGGACTTCCCCGTCTACGACGGCACCATCGGCCCGCAGGTCCTCGACATCGCCAAGCTATACGGCGAGAGCGGCATGTTCACCTACGACCCCGGCTTCACTTCGACGGCAAGCTGCGAGTCCAAGATCACCTACATCGACGGCGACGAAGGCGTCCTGCTCTACCGCGGCTATCCGATCGAGCAACTCGCCGAGCACGGCGACTTCCTGGAGACCTGCTACCTGCTGCTTTACGGCGAACTGCCGACTCCGCAGCAGAAGGCCGACTTCGACTACACTGTCACTCGGCACACGATGGTGCACGAGCAGATGGCCCGGTTTTTCCAGGGCTTCCGGCGCGACGCGCACCCGATGGCGGTGATGACCGGCTGTATCGGCGCGCTGTCGGCCTTTTATCATGACTCGACCGACATTTCGGATCCGCATCAGCGCATGATCGCGTCGGTCCGCATGATTGCGAAGGTGCCGACGCTCGCCGCCATGGCCTACAAATATTCGATCGGCCAACCGTTCGTTTACCCGAAGAACGACCTTGATTATTCCACCAACTTCCTGCGCATGTGCTACGCGGTGCCGACCGAGGATTACAAGCCGAACAAGGTACTCGCGCGGGCGATGGACCGCATCTTCATCCTGCACGCCGACCACGAGCAGAACGCTTCGACGTCGACCGTGCGGCTTGCCGGCTCCTCCGGCGCCAATCCGTTCGCCTGCATCGCCGCCGGCTGCGCCTGTCTGTGGGGTCCTGCGCATGGCGGCGCCAACGAAGCGGCGCTCAACATGCTGCGCGAGATCGGCTCGGTTGACCGCATCCCCGAATTCATCAAGCGCGCCAAGGACAAAAACGACAGCTACCGGCTGATGGGCTTCGGTCACCGCGTCTACAAGAACTACGATCCGCGCGCCAAGATCATGCAGAAGACCTGCCACGAGGTCTTGAACGAGCTCGGCATCAAGGACGACCCACTGCTCGACGTTGCCATGGAGCTCGAGAAAATCGCGCTACACGACGATTACTTCGTCGAGAAGAAGCTCTATCCGAACATCGACTTCTATTCGGGCATCACGCTCAAGGCGATGGGCTTCCCGACCACGATGTTCACTGTGCTGTTCGCGGTCGCCCGCACCGTCGGCTGGATCGCACAGTGGAAGGAAATGATCGAGGATCCGAAGCAGAAGATCGGCCGCCCGCGCCAGCTCTATACCGGCGCCGCGCGGCGCGATTACGTGCCGATTTCGCGAAGGAAGTAATTTCGCTGCAAACTCTTTGCGCGAAGGGCGGCGTCTCAGCCGCCCTTTCCGTTTGTGCCCTTGCCGTTGAGCTTAGGCGCGCTGGCCCCATCATAAGACCATTGCACGTAGATGCCGGCCCACGTGAAGCCACCGCCGAAAGCTGCCAGCAGCATGCGGTCGCCGCGTTTCAATTTGGGCTCGTAGTCCCAAAGACACAGCGGGATCGTGGCATTGGTGGTGTTGCCGTATTTGTGGATGGTCACCATCACGCGGTCCATCGGCAGGCCCATGCGCTCGGCCGTCGACTCGATGATGCGCTTGTTGGCCTGATGCGGCACCAGCCAATCGATCATGTCGCCGCGCAGATTGTTGCGCGCCATGATCTCGGCGGCCACCTCCGCCATTTTGGCGATGGCGAACTTGTAGACCGCGGCGCCTTCCTGGTGCACGTAATGCAGCCGGTTGGCGACCGTCTCGAAGGTCGGCGGCATGCGGCTGCCGCCCGCTTTTTGATGCAGATGGATCATGCCTGATCCGTCGGAACGGATCAGCGCGTCCATGATGCCGGTGCCGTCCGCACTCGGCTCGAGCAGCACGGCGCCGGCGGCGTCGCCGAACAGCACGCAGGTGGCGCGGTCGGTGTAATCGATGATCGACGACATCTTGTCGGCGCCGACCACCACCACCTTGCGCGCGGTGCCGTTGGCGATGAATTGCGCGGCGATGGTGAGCGAGTACAGGAAACCCGAACAGGCCGCCTGCACGTCGAACGAGCCGATGTTCTTCACCCCGATCATGTCGCAGATAAGGTTGGCGGTCGACGGAAACTGCATGTCCGGCGTGGTGGTGGCGCAGATCAGCAGATCGATGTCCGACGGCTTGGTGCCGGTCTTCTGCAGCAGGCCGCGCACTGCCTCGGCCGCCATATGCGAGGTGCCTAGCCCGGCGCCTTTCTGGATGTGCCGTTCCTTGATCCCGGTGCGCTCGGTGATCCAGGCGTCGGTGGTATCCACCATCTGCGCCAGATCCGCATTGGTCAGCAGATCCGGCGGCAGGTAGCCGTGGACGGCGGTAATGGCGGCGCGGGGGCTAAGGGTCAAAGGCGGTTATTCCGGGTTACGGCCATGGCATAAGCTGATCGGCTGAACGAGGCAAACTACGCTGTTGGCGGGGCGGATGCCACAGTTTCGCGCAATGGTTGATCGCGGATACCGGCGCAATCCAGCACCACGCCGGCGGTCCGGTCGCTCGGGACGGCCTTGCCGATCTCCATGATGGCATCGAGCCGCGCGAATGCCTCGGTCTGCCGGCGGCGCTCAGCCGTATCGGCTAGGAGCGGCATCAGGGCCGCGGCCAGCCGTTCGGGCGTGAAATCGCGCTGCAAGAATTGCGGCACCACGTTTTCGCCCAGCACCAGATTGGGCAGGATCGGAGAATCGAGGTTCACCAGCATACGCGCGATAACCTCTTCAACGACGGGAACCTTGTAAGCGGCGACCATCGGAATAGCGGCGACCGCAAGTTCCAGGGTTGACGTGCCGGATTTGGCGAGCGCCGCGCGCGCGACGCGAAAGGCTGCATCTTTGTTGTCGGGATCGGTCACCACCAGCGCCGGAATGCGCCAGGACGCCACCGCCGCCTTTACGGTATCGGCAAGCCGCGGCACCGCGGGCACCACCACCTCCAGCCGCCCGGCCCGCTCGGCCGCCAGCGCCGCCGCCTCACCGAACAGGCCCGCCATGCGGCGGATTTCGCTCGCACGGCTGCCCGGCAGCACCAGCACGAGCGGCGGATCCGCAAGACGCCGCCGCGCTTCCTCGGCATTGGGACGCAGATGCCCGGCGCGCTCGCTCAGCGGATGGCCGACATAGGTGCATGCCGGCCCGCCCAGTTTCTTCATCGCCGCCGGCTCGAACGGCAGCAGCGCCAGTACATGATCGACATAAGCGCGCATCGCGCGCGCGCGGCCTGGCCGCCATGCCCACACCGACGGACACACATAGTCGACGATCGGGATCGTCGGCGCCCTGGCGCGCACGCGCCTGGCCACGCGGTGGGTGAATTCGGGGCTGTCGATGATGACGAGCACATCGGGCCTGGCCGCGACGACAGCGTCGGCGGTCTGCCGGATGCGCTGCAGGATTTTTGGCAGGCCCGCCGCGATCGCCACAAAGCCGATGATGGCAAGGTCGCCCAAGGGAAACAGGCTCGGCACGCCCTGTGCGGCCATCTGCACGCCGCCGACGCCGGAAAAGCGGGCGCCCGGGACGCGCTGTTTAATGGCGGCAATGAGCGCGGCTCCGAGCCGGTCGCCCGAATCCTCGCCCGCCACCAAGAACACGTGCGGCGCCGGCGCGCCGCTCATTGCGTGGTCTCGGCGGGCGCGCCAATCACGAACACATTGGCGCGATTGGCGGCCGCGATCAGCTGTTCCGGCTCGGCGACGACGGTGGACCCGGCGACCACGGCGATGCCGGAAAGTCCGGCTTGCGCGGCGGCGTCCACCGTGCGCGGACCGATCGACGGCAGATCGAAACGCCGGTCCTGGCCAGGCTTCGGCGCCTTGACCAGCACGCCGGCTGCCGAGCGCACGCGGCCGCTCGCGCGCATTTCGGCCACGCGGGCGAGCATCGCATCGGTGCCTTCGGCGGCCTCGACCGCGAGCACGTGCCGGTCCGCCACCACCACCGCTTGGCCGACGTCGAACTCCCCGGCGGCGCGCAGATAATCGAAACCGAGCGCGATGTCGCCGCGGTCGTTTTCGGTCGGCTGCTTGCTGCCGAGCACGCCCTCCGGCATCAGGATTTCCGGGGCGACGTCGTGCGCTCCGAGCAGCCGGAAACCGTGCCGCTCGAACAGACCGCCAATGCTCGACAGCAGGTGGTCGTCACCGCCACGAAATGCCGCGATGATGTGCGGGAGTTCCCTCAGCGTCGCGAAGTCGGGACGGACCTGCCACAGCGCCGGCCGCACGAGCGAGCCGATCAGCACCACATCGCGGCAGCCGGCCGCGCGCGCGAGCCGTCTGAATTTTCCGCCTTGGCCGAGATAGAGCCAGTGATGCGGGTAGCGCGCCATGCCGGCCGGATCCGCTTCCCCGTACAACGGGAACAGAAACACCCGCCGCCCGCGCGCGCTCACCGAGTCCGCGATCGCCAGCGGCAGGCTGCCACCGCCGCAAATGAGCGCGAGCGGACCCTCCTCGGCCGTGGCTGGCAGCGCGGTCATATCTCTTCGTCCACATCGCCGCGTTTGCTGGCCATGGTGAGCGGCCGCTTTCCGGCGCGGATGAAGTCAATCATTGAGCCGACCAAGGCGTCGCCGGCATAGTCGGCGGCGACCCGCTCGAGCCGCGCGCGGAACTCGCCCGCGCCGCGGAATAGCGCGCGATAAGCCTCGCGGTATCGGTGGATGTCGGCCTTGGCGATGCCGCGCCGGCGCATGCCGATCACGTTGAGGCCGACGAGATTGGCGAGCGGCCCCTGCACCATGCCCCATGGGATCACGTCGGCGCGCACGCCGCTCAAGCCGACGAGCATCGCGCCCTCGCCGATGCGCACGAACTGGCGCACGGCCACACCGCCGCCGAACACGACGTAGTCGCCGACGCCGACATGGCCGCCAAGCAAAACATTGTTGGCGACCACCACGTTGCTGCCGACCTTGCAGTCGTGCCCGACGTGCGAGCCGACCATGAAAAAGCATTTGTCGCCGATGTGGGTGATGCCGCCGCCGTCCTCGGTGCCGGTGTTCATGGTGACGTTTTCGCGGATGTCGCAATCGGCGCCGACCACGAGCCGCGTCGGGCCGCCGCGATAGTGCACCGATTGCGGCGGCGATCCGAGCGACGCGAAGGGACGCACGACGGTGCGCGCGCCGATCGTCGTATGGCCGGTGACATTGACATGCGCCACGAGCTGGCAGCCGTCGCCGAGCGTCACGTGCGGGCCGACGGTGCAATAGGGGCCGACGGTGACGTCGCGCCCGATCGCCGTCGCCTCGACCCGCGCCGAGGGATCGATCTTGGCCCCGCTCATGCGTCGACAATCATGGCGCCGACTTCCGCCTCGGCGACGATCTGGCCGGCGACCTTGGCGAGCCCGGCATACCACCACATGGTCCGGCGGTGTGCGGTCTTGCGCATGTGGTATTCGATGGTGTCGCCCGGCAGGACCGGCTTGCGGAATTTCGCGTTATCGATGGTGAGGAAAAAAACCGACTTCGGCCGCTTCATGCGCAAGCTCGCGATGCAAAGCACGCCGGCCGTCTGCGCCATGCCTTCGATCATCAAGACGCCCGGGAACACCGGATTTTCCGGGAAATGCCCCATGAAATGCGGCTCGTTGATGGTTACGTTCTTGATGCCGATGCCACGGTCCTCGCCATGAATATCGATCACCCGATCGACCATGAGAAACGGATAGCGGTGCGGCAGCATCTTGAGCACCGCCGCGATGTCGGCCGCTTCCAACGTCTTTACGGCTTTGTCCATGGACGTCGTCTCACTCATCCGCCGCCTTCGCGGCTCGGCTTTTTCACCTGCGCCGATGGCGCTAGCAACGTCATATCGCGGAACCGCTGCCGATCGGCTTGCCCGGCGTGCCGCCCCAGCGCGCGCCGGCAGGCACGTCGCCGTTAACCGCGCTGGCGGCGGCAATCTGCGCCCCCTCACCGATCGTCACATAGGTATTGATGCCGACGCGCGCTCCCAGCACGACGAAATCCTCGAGCGTCGCGGAGCCGGAAATGCCCGCCTGCGCCACCACGATGCAGTGGCGACCGATACTGACATTGTGGCCTACTTGCACAAGGTTGTCGATCTTGCTGCCCTCGCCGATCACGGTGTCGGCGACGGCGCCGCGGTCGACGGTGGTACCGGCGCCGATCTCGACGTCGTCTTGGATGATGACACGGCCGACCTGCGGGATCTTGCGCTGCGCGCCATCGCCGGCAACGAAGCCGTCCTGGCCGATCTTGCAGCCGCGGTGGACGACGACCCGGTCGCCGATCAGCGCATCCGTGATCACGGCCCCGGCGCCGATCGAGCAATCGCGGCCGATCCGCACCTCGGTTCCGATCACGGCGTTGGCCCCGATCACGGTACCGCCGCCGATTTCCGCACGCGGCGCAATCACCGCCCCGGGCTCGACGGTGACGCCGCTCTCCAGCCGCGCGCTTGGATGCACCTGCGCGCCGGCGGCGCTTCCCGCTTCGGTGAGTGAGGAAGGCCGCAGCGCGTGCGGGAAGAGTTCGCGCGCCACATCGACAAAGGCGCGAAACGGATCGCCGACCACCAAAGCCGCCACCCGCGCCGGCAACGCACCGGCGAGCGCCGCCGTGGTCAGGCAGGCGCCGGCATGGCTGACGGCGGCCGACGCGGTTTGGGCCTTGTCGTCGAAGACGGCGAGCGCGCTCGGCGATGCGCGATCGAGCGGAGCGATGTCGTTGATGCCGCGATCAAGCAACGGCGCCGGCGGCGGTGCGGCGCCGGTCAACGCGGCGATCTCCGCCAGCGTGAGTGTTCGCGCGCGTCGCTGGAATACCGGCTCACTCATGGCGCTTAAGGCTGATCCGTTACGACCGGATCAGCGCCGTCCTTGACATGCCCGCATGCGCGCAGTCGCCCGCGAATATCGCCCGCTGTTCGTGGTCATGCGTTTGTGCCGTGCCGGCGTGCGCGGTCAATGTCAGAACTTCGTGCCGCCGCTGAAGCGGAAGAACTGCGTCCGGTCGTAGCTCTGCTTGGTCAGGGCATAGGCGAAATCGAAGCGCAGCGGGCCGAGCGGCGAATCCCAGATCAGGCCCATACCGACCGAGGAGCGAACCGACGCGTCGTCGGCGACCTGCAGCTGCTCGCCGGTGACCGCCCAGGAGGTTTCCGACTTGTAATTCCACAGCGAGCCGGCGTCGGCGAAGACCGACATCTTGATGCCGATTTCCTTGGGCAGGAAGTACAGCGGCGTCTGCGCCTCGACGCTTGCGCCCCAGAACATGGTGCCGCCGAGCGCGTCGTTGGTGGTGCCCGGAGTCACGTCACGCGGACCGATGCCGGCGGGCGCGAAGCCGCGCACCAGGTTCGGTCCCATCTGGAAGTTGTCGAGCATGCGCAGCGACTGCCCGCCCCAGCCCTGCAGGACGCCGCCCTGCAAGTGCAGCACGCCCACGATGTCGGGGAAGATTTCGTAGTAGGTGCGCGCTTCGACCTGCGAGCGGATGAAGTCCACGTCGCCGCCGACGCCGGCGAAGTCCTGTTTGATTTCGGCGTAGAGGCCGCTGGTCGGCGACTTGTTGTTGTCGAGGGTGTTGTAGGCGAGCGAGTAGCCGACGATCGACTCGATCACCGGACCGTTGGCCAATTCGATACGCACCGGCAGCGTTGCTTCGCCGTCGTAAAAACATTCGTCGGGCAACGGTCCGACCTGCACTGCGCCGGGCATATGCGTTTGGTAGCCCGCGGGCGGGGCATAGATAGCGGCGGGCGGGCTAGTCGGGAACAGGCCCGTTGTTACCGGCGACATACAGTTATTCAAATAATCCGGCAGCGTCACTTCCTGCTGGAAGATCGAATAGCGCGGGGTGAACGACAGCTCTTCCGACAGCGCGAAGCCGAGCTTCAAGTTCACGCCGATCGTCGACGTGTCGTAGGAGACGTACGACGTCGCCAGCGTTTGCCGGCCAAAGAGGTCGATGCCGCCGGCCATGCGGTAGCCGAGCAGATAGGGCTCGACGAACGAAATGCCGAAGCCGCGCGTGTACTGGCCGTAGCTCACCGAAGCCTTGGCGAAGTCGCCGCGCCCCATCAGGTTGCGGTCGGCGACGCTGACCTCGGCGAGGAAGCCGTCGGCGGTCGAATAGCCGCCCGAAATCGTGAATTCGCCGGTCGACTGTTCTTCGACATCGACGTTGATCACGACGCGGTCGGGCGCGGAGCCCGGCTCGTTGGTGATCTTGACCGTCTTGAAGTAGCCCAGATTCTTCAGCCGGCGCTCGGCGCGGTCGATCAGCGCGCGGTTATAGGCATCGCCCTCGCCGATATCGAACTCGCGGCGGATGACGTAGTCGCGCGTGCGGGTGTTGCCGCGGATATTGATGCGCTCGATGTAGGCGCGCGTGCCTTCCTCGACCACGAAGGTGAGGTTGATGACCTTTGTCTGGAAGTCGCGGTCGCCGCGCGGCCGCACGGTGGCGAAGGCGTAGCCGTGCTTGGCCGCCTCGATGGTCATCGATTCGACGCTCTTCTCGACCAGATCGGCGTTGTAGACGCTGCCCGCGCTGACCTTGAGGCTACTGCGCAAGGAGGCCGGACTGATCGCGCGCACGTTCGACACCACGTCGACCTTGCCGACGTGATATTGGGCGCCCTCGTCGATCGTGAAGGTGACGACAAAGCCCTTCTTGGCCGGATCGTACTCGCCGACCGCCGACAAGATTCGCACGTCGGCGTAGCCGTGCTTGAGATAGAAGCGGCGCAACAGGTCGCGGTCGGCTTCCACGCGGTCGGGATCGTAGATGTCGGTGGTCTGCAGGAAGCTCAGCCAGTTGCTCTCGGACGTCTTGATGATGTCCTTCAAGCGCCCCGAGGAGAACGCGTGCGCGCCGACGAAACGGATGTCCTTGACGCCCGTTTTCTCGCCTTCCTTGATCTCGAACACCAGGTCGACGCGGTTGTTCGGCAATTCGATGATCTTGGGATCGACCGAGACGTCGAAGCGGCCGCTGCGGTGATAGATCTCGATGATCCGCTGCACGTCGGCCTGCACCATCGGCTTCGACAAAGTGCCGCGCGGCTTCGACTGGACTTCGGCCTTGAGCTGGTCGTCCTTGGCTTTTTTGTTGCCTTCAAAGGCGACGCGATTGATCACCGGGTTCTCGACCACGGTGACGACCAGACGGCCGCCTTCGTGGCTGATGCGCACGTCGTCGAACAAGCCGGTGGCGTAAAGCGAGTGGATGGCTTCGTCGATCTGCGCCGGGCCGATCTGGCCTCCCGGGCCGGGTTTGAAATAGGACCGCACCGTCTCGGATTCGACGCGGCGGTTGCCCTGCACGGCGATGGAATTGGCCGATTGGGCGATCGCGACGCCGGACGACGCCACGACCGCAACCCCGGAACCAACAAGAATGCCCCCGAGGACCAAACAGACCGCCAGTCCCCGCAGTATCCGCACACCAACTTCCATGCGCAACGCGCCTTTTTATTACCCGTGCGGCCGCCCCCAAAGCGGAGTCGACTGTTTGTTAGGCAAGCTTTGGTCCGCTTTGTACAGCGTTTTTGGCGCGCTGCAAACGAAACCGCCGGCCCAAGTTTCCCTTTCCCCTCATAAAGTTGCCCTAAGGACACGCTCTAGGAGGTCGCCAGATGCAGAATGTCATTAAACGTTGCAAATATCATCAACATGACCACGATGGCCAAGCCGATGCGGAACCCCAGCTCCTGGGCACGCTCGGAGAGCGGACGGCCGCGAATCGCCTCGATGGCGTAGAACAAAAGGTGACCGCCATCGAGGAGCGGGATGGGGAACAAGTTCAGCAGCCCGATCGAGATCGACAGCACCGCGGTCAGGTGGATGAGCGCGACGAAACCGACCGAGGCGACCTCGCCCGACACCTGCGCAATGCGAATGGGTCCGCCGAGCTGGTCGGCCGCCTCGCGCCCGGTGAACACGCCGCCGATATAGGACAGCGTGCGATCGACCACGAACCAGGTCTCGCGCGCGCCTTCAGCGACCGCTTTTAGCGGACCCATCTTCTCCGTCTTGATATCGCCGGGCGCCATCGAGCGGCTGATGCCGAGCACGCCAAGCCGGTGCGCGTTGCCAAAGCTGTCCTTGAGCTCTTTGAGCTGAGGCGTGGCCTTGAGCGTCACGTGCTCGCCGCCGCGGTCGACCTCGATGTTGAGCGTCTCGCCGGCGTTGACGCTGACGATGCGCTGCATATCGGCGAAGTTGTCGATGCTCTCGCCGTCGATGGCGATCACCAGATCGCCCGGCTTGAAACCGGCGGCCTGCGCGGCGCTCCCCGGCTGCACCGCGTCGACGCGGGCGCTGGTGGTCTGCTTGCCGACTGTCATGAACACGCCGGCGAAGATCAGGATCGCCAGGATGAAATTGGCGACCGGGCCGGCCACCACCACGGCCGCGCGCGGTCTGACTTTCTGGTGGATGAAGCTGACCTTTTTTTCCGCCTCGGTCATTTCGGCGGCGGCCTCACGATCGGGCACGCTGGCGGCGTTCTCGTCGCCGAAAAACTTAACGTAGCCGCCTAGGGGAACGGCGGAGATTTTCCAGCGCGTGCCATAGCGGTCATCGAAGCCGACGATTTCGGGACCGAAACCGATCGAGAAAACCAGGACCTTGATACCGCACCAGCGGGCCACCAGGAAATGGCCAAGCTCATGAAAGAAAACGACAATCGTCAGTACGAACAGGAAGGGAACGATATAGCCGACGAGATGGTCGCCGAACGCCCCCAAGCCGCCCACAATGTCCAAACTCATCGCGCCCTCGTCCCCGCCGCCTTGGCGACTATCATTAGCCAAAGCTTGCTAGAATGACTTTAAGGCAATTTCGGGCAAGAGGGCCAAAGCTAAACTTCTCGCATTATGGTCAACGGCGAGCGCGGCGTCGATATCGGCCGGTTCCGCCAGCAGCCCACGGCCGGTCGCGGCGTTGAGCGTCGCCTCGACCAGGCCCGTGATCGCCGGAAAACTGATGTGTCCAGCGAGGAATTCGGCAACCGCGACCTCATTGGCCGCATTGAACACGGTCGGCGCCGCCCCGCCCGCCTGCAGCACGCGCCGTGCCAGCGCCAGCGCCGGAAAGCGGACCAGGTCCGGGGCCTCGAAGGTCAATTCGCGCACGCGCGCTAGATCGAGCCGCGCCGCCGGCCCGTCCATCCGCTGCGGCCAGGCCAGGCAATGCGCGATCGGGATGCGCATATCGGGCGAGCCGAGCTGGGCGACAACCGACCCGTCCCTGTACTCGACGAGTCCGTGCACCACCGATTGCGGATGCACCAGCACGTCGATCTCTTCCGGCTTGAGCGCGAACAGATGAAGCGCCTCGATCACTTCGAGGCCCTTATTCATCAGGCTTGCGGAATCGATGGTGATCTTCGGTCCCATCGACCAGTTCGGATGCCGCAGCGCCTGCGCCGGCGTCGCCGCCTTGATGGCCTCGATCGACCAGGTACGGAACGGGCCGCCGGAGGCGGTCAGGATGATGCGCTTGACGTCTTCGCGCGGACCGGCGCCGAGCGCCTGGAAGATGGCGTTGTGTTCGCTATCGACGGGCAACACGGTCGCGCCGGTGACGGCCGCGCGCCGCATGAATAGCGCGCCGGCACAGACCAGGCATTCCTTGTTGGCGAGCGCGACGGTCGCGCCGCGCTCGATCGCGGCGAGCGTCGGCTTCAACCCCACCGCGCCGCTGATTGCCGCCATCAGCCAATCGGCTGGACGTTGCGCCGCTTCGAGCAGACCGGCTTCGCCGGCCGCCGTCTCGATGCCGCTGCCGGCCAAGGCCTCTTTCAATTCGTCATAAGCCGCGGGATCGGCAACCACGGCGAGCCGCGCGCCGACCTCGCGTGCGATCTTCGCCAGCGCCGCCGCATTGCGCCGCGCGCTGATCGCCTCGACGCGATAGCGCTCCGGCGCGCGCTTGATGAGATCGAGCGTGCTGGCGCCGATCGACCCGGTGGCGCCGAGAATGGTGATGCTGCGCACCGCCGCGGCGGGCGCTGGCTTCGAGCGGGCGAGGCTGGGTGCCGTCATACCGTCACCACACCAAAAGGCCGCGCGCGGCGCCATCGAAGCCGCCGCGCGCAAGCCCGATCAAGCAGCCGAGCAGCGCCGCGGCCCAGAAACCGTCGAGCCGGTCCATCACGCCACCATGGCCGGGAATGAGCGTTCCGGCATCTTTGGCTCCGAATTTGCGCTTGATCCAGGATTCCATGAGATCGCCGAGTTGCGCCACCACCGACAGCATCAACGCAACGAGCGCAATCGCGATCCTGCTGAACGAACCGAAGACGCCGGCCAGCAAAACCGCAACGATTACAGCGCCCAGCGCGCCGGCGACCGCCCCGGACCAAGTCTTCTTCGGGCTGACCGCCGGCAGGAGTTTCGGTCCGCCGAAGGCGCGGCCGGCGAAATACCCGAGTACATCGGTGGTCCACACGATCGCGAACAACAGCACCATGGCCAGGAAGCCGTCCTTCTCGTCGGCGCGCAGCAACGCCGGTGCCAGCAGCATGGAGCCGGAATAACCGATGCCGGCGGTAATCCAGAGCCGGCGCTCGCGCGGGGCGAAGATCAAGGCGGCGAGCGCGCCCAAACCGATCAGCAGCATCGCCGCGATCGGCCGGCCGAGCCAGACGACCAGACCAGCACCGACGATCGCGCTGCCGCATGCGGAAAACATCAGGCGGTGGTTGGGACCGGCGACCAGCGTCGTCCATTCCCACAAGATGGCGACGGCAGCCAACGTCCATAGCAGCACGAAGGGCCAGCCGCCGAGATAGGCCGTGAGCAGCGCCAGCGGCGCGAGCACCGCCGCAGACGCGACGCGCAAAGCAAGATTGTTTGCCGCCACAGGGGTGCCCGCGTTGCTGCCCGGTCCGGTCACGGGGTCGGCTTCGGCCACGGGCTCAGGATCCGGTCTTGGCGACCAAGCCGCCGAACCGACGCTCGCGCTGCTGATATTCGCGGATTGCCGCCTCCAGCGCGGCGCGGTCGAAATCCGGCCAATAGGTCGGCACGAAGACCAATTCGCTGTAAGCGCATTGCCAGAGCAGAAAGTTAGACAGCCGCTGCTCGCCGCTGGTGCGGATAACGAGATCGGGATCGGGAATATCCGGCGCGTCGAGGAACCCGCCGACGGTGTCCATGGTGATGTCGGCGGGGCTGAGAACGCCTTGCGCCACATGTTCGGCGATGCGTCGCGCTGCGCGCGTGATTTCCTGGCGGGCGCCGTAATTGAAAGCGACGACCAAGGTGATGCCGTCATTGTTCTTGGTCAGCTCTTCCGCCTCGATCAGCAGGCGGCCGATGTCCGGATCGAGCCCGTCGCGCTCGCCGATGACGCGCACACGCACGCCGCTGCGATGCAGTTCGGCGAGGTCGTTGCGGATGAAGCGGCGCAGCAGGCCCATCAGCTCGCCGACTTCCTTGGCCGGACGCGTCCAGTTTTCCGCGCTGAAGGAAAAGATGGTGATGAACTTGATGCCGATGTCGCTCGCCGCGCGGATGGTCCGCCGCAGCGCCTCGACGCCGCGGCGATGCCCCTCGCCGCGCGGCAGCCCGCGCGCCGCCGCCCAGCGTCCGTTGCCGTCCATGATGATGGCGACATGACGCGGCGCCCGCTCGAACGGCGGCGTGGCGCTATGCGGAACCTCGGCCTCGGGCATTGTTCTCAATCGTCTCGAATTGAATCGGAATCGCAAGTTGACACGATCCTCACGCACCATCTTGTCCGAAAACCGGTTGCCGGCCCAGGCCCCATATCCGGGCGGTTTTCGAGACGATGCGCGCAGGCTCAGACCGTGAGGATCTCCTTCTCCTTCGCCGCCAGAAGATGATCGATCTCGGTGATGCCGGCATCGGTCGCCTTCTGGATATCGCCGGAAAAACGGTCGTGGTCGTCCTTGCTGATCTTGTGCTCTTTCTCCAGCTTCTTGATCACGTCCATGGCGTCGCGGCGCACGTGCCGCACCGCCACGCGCGCGGTCTCGGCATATTTGTGCGCGATCTTGACCAATTCCTTGCGCCGCTCCTCGTTGAGCTCGGGAATGCGCAGCCGCAGCACTTGCCCTTCGGTCGCCGGCGAAAGGCCAAGGTTGGAATTGACGATGGCCTTTTCCACCGCGTGCACCAGCGAGCGGTCCCAGACGTTGACGCTGATCAGCCGCGGCTCCGGCACGGCGACGCTGGCGACCTGGTTGAGCGGCATCTGCGCGCCGTAGGCCTCGACCATCACCGGGTCGAGCATATGGGCGGAGGCGCGCCCGGTGCGCAGGCCGGACAACTCGGTTTTCAGCACGGCGCTCGCGCCCTGCATCCGGCGTTTGATCTCGTTGATATCGTGCGTCGTTGCATTCGTCATGGCGATCCCCCGGACACGCCGCCGCTGGCGCCGAGGCGCCAAGCCGCGTCTAGCCGATCACGGTCGCGCGGCCCTTGCCGCGCAGCACCGCCTCAATGGCGCCTTTGTCGGCGATTGAGAACACGATGATAGGCATGTGGTTTTCCCGGGCAAGCGCGAAGGCGGTGGAATCCATCACCCGCAAGTGCTTCTCAATGGCTTCCTGGTGGCTGAGCTTGTCGTAGCGTTTGGCCTTCGGGTCCTTCTTCGGGTCGTCGGTGTAAACGCCGTCCACGTTGGTCGCCTTGAGCACTGCCTGGCAATCGAGCTCGGCGGCGCGCAGCACGGCCGTGGTGTCGGTGGTGAAGAACGGATTGCCGGTCCCGGCGGCGAGCAGGACGACGCGGCCCTTGCCGAGATTCTTCATGGCGCGCTTGCGGTTATAGGTTTCGCACACCGAGGGCATGGCCAGCGCCGACAGCGTGCGCGCCTCGCGACCGGCGCGCTCGATGGCCGCCTCGAGCACCAGACAATTCATCACCGTCGCCAGCATGCCCATGGTGTCGCCGACCGGGCGTGGTACGCCGTGCCCCGACACTTCGACGCCGCGGAAGATGTTGCCGCCGCCGACCACCACACCGAGCTCGACGTCGAGTTTGGCCGCCGCCACCAGATCGGCGGCGAGCTGGTCCACCGTCGCCTGGCCGATGCCGAATTCCTCATCGCCGGTCAGCGCCTCGCCGGACAGTTTGACGATGACACGTCGGTAGAGCGGATCACTCATGCGTTACGATCCTCCACGGATCGGCGACAGCGTTAGCTTTGCCCGGCGGCGGCCGCGACCTCAGCGGCGAAATCGCTTTCCTGCTTCTCGATGCCTTCGCCGAGCGCGAAACGCACGAAGCCGGTCACCTTGATCGGCCCGCCGACCTTGCCTTCGGCTTCCTTCAGCGCCTGCGCGACGGTCTTCTTGTCGTCGTGCACATAAGCCTGTTCGAGCAGGCAGACCTCTTTGTAGAAGGTCTTCAAGCCCGACTCGACGATCTTCTCGATCACGTTGGCCGGCTTGCCCTGCTGCTTGAACTTGTCCGCCAGCACGTCCTTCTCGCGCGTGACCACCGCCGGATCGAGACCGGATGGATCGATCGCCTGGGGGTTCGATGCGGCGATATGCATGGCCACCATGCGGCCAAGAGTCGTGAGCTCATCCGCCTTGCCGGAGGACTCGAGCGCGACCAGCACGCCGATCTTGCCGAGACCGTCGACCACCGAATTGTGCACATAGGAGCCGATCGCGCCCTGGCCGACCGACAGCGACGCGGCGCGGCGCAGCGTCATATTCTCGCCGATTTTTGCAATGGTGTCGGAAATCGCATCGGCCACCGTGATGCTGCCGGCTTTCGCCGCCTTGATCTTCTCCACGTCGGTGCCGGCGGTAAGCGCCACATCAGCGATCATCTTGACCAGGCCCTGGAACAGGTCGTTGCGGGCGACAAAGTCGGTTTCCGAGTTGACCTCGACCACCACGCCTTTGGTGCCCTGCACCAGCACGCCGATCAAGCCTTCCGCCGCGACGCGGCCGGCCTTCTTGGCGGCCTTGGAGAGGCCCTTCTTGCGCAGCCAGTCCTGGGCCGCGGTCATGTCGCCTTGCGTCTCGGTGAGCGCGGCCTTGCAATCCATCATGCCGGCGCCGGTCGACTCGCGCAGCTCCTTGACCATTTGAGCGCTGATATTCGCCATCTCGTGATTACTCCGCGGTCAGTTGCTTGGCTTTCGCGATCCAGCCGTCGACACGGCCCGGCAGACCCACTTCTTCGCCGACGTTGTGCGCGGCGGTGGGCGACAATTCGGCGATCTGCGAATAGTGGAAGATGCCGAGGTCGTTGAGCTGCTTTTCGATCGCCGGCGAAATGCCGGGCAGTTTCTTGAGGTCGTCGGCGACGCCGCGCGGGCCGGGCAGTTGCTCGAAACCGAGATCGCCGGGCGCAGGCGCCGTCGGCAATGGCTCCACGATCGGCTTTTCCGCCGCGCCGATGTCAACGCCGAGCTCGCCCTGCGCACGCGAGATTCCGTCGATCGCCGCCTTCGCCACCAGATCGCAGTAGAGCGACACCGCGCGGCTGGCGTCATCGTTGCCGGGCACCACGTAGGTGATGCCGGCCGGATCGGAATTGGTGTCGACGATCGCCGCGACCGGAATATTGAGCCGGCGCGCTTCCTTGATGGCGATGTCCTCCTTGTTGGTGTCGATCACGAACAACAGGTCGGGCACGCCGCCCATGTCCTTGATGCCGCCGAGCGAGCGGTCGAGCTTGTCGCGCTCGCGCTGCATGGTCAGGCGCTCTTTCTTGGTGTAGCCGCCGGATTCGCCGGAATTGAGCATCTCGTCGAGCTTACGCAGGCGCGCGATCGAGCCGGAGATGGTCTTCCAGTTGGTCAGCGTGCCGCCGAGCCAGCGCGAGTTGACGTAGTACTGCGCACTGCGCTTGGCCGCGTCGGAGATCGCGTCCTGCGCCTGCCGCTTGGTGCCGACGAAGAGGATGCGGCCGCCCTTGGCCACGGTGTCGCTCACCGCCTGCAGCGCGCGATGCAGCATCGGCACGCTCTGCGCGAGATCGATGATGTGGATGTTGTTGCGGGTGCCGAAGATGTACGAGCCCATCTTCGGGTTCCAGCGATGGGCCTGATGGCCGAAGTGCACGCCAGCTTCCAACAGCTGACGCATCGAAAAGTCAGGAAGCGCCATTCGTCTTCTCCGGTTGATCCGCCGCGGACCGGTGTGGGCCTGCAAAGGGCCACCGGAAGGCTCGTTCGGCCCATTGTCGGGGCCGGAAGCCAAAGGTCCGCGTGAGTGATGCCGGGGCTTATATAGGCGGCTTTTCCCGGATGCAAGGAAAGGCGCGCGGACCTAAGGTGGCGGTACAATAATACTGGCAGCGAACCTCTTTGCCACGCATGCGTTGAGCCAAAGGGGCGACCTCGAAGCATGGGAGGGCGCCATGGCCGCCCAGCGCAACATCCGGCACCATCCGCCGGCCCATGACGGGCTGCATCCCCTCGTCTACCGCAGCATGATCGCGCTGACGGTTTGGCTCGTCCTGTCGGTCTGGGTCTTCTTCGACCACGGCGGCGGCTATGTCGGCCTGACGCTGGCGGTGGTCACTCTGTTCTTTGTGATCGCAGTGGCGATTCCGCTGCTCATCTGGAAGAACTGGCAGCATAACGCGCCGGCGCAGGAGACACGCGAGCCGGTGGAGCCTTTTGACGCTTGGGCATCGCAGAGCTTCGTCACCTGGACCGGCAGGCTCACCGGCCGCGAGGCAGCGACGCAGATCCTGCTGCCGCTCGCGGCGGTATCGATCGGCATGTTTATCTTCGGCCTGGTGTTTTATCTCGACGTCCCGCACGGCGCCTATTAGCCGCGCTACAGCGCCTCGACCTGCACTACGCCGGGCACCGCCTTGATGGCGCCGGCGATCTGCGGCGAGACCTTGAAGCGGCCGGGCAGCTTCACCTCCACTTCGGTGCCCTGCTCCAGCATCAGCACCACGCTCACCTCGCCATCGCCATTCGTCTTGGCGTTGTGCGGCATGGGCTCAAGGCGTTTGGCCACCGCCTCGATCGGCGCCTGATTACGCAGGAACACGCGCAAGCCCTTGGCAAGATTGGCGGCCGCGGCGTCGAGCGGCTCGACCGACTGGATGCGCGCGCGCACCTCGTCGCCTTGCACCTCCGCCGACAGGAACAAGAGCACGGCGGTGCCCGGCTCGAGCAGGTCGCGATGCTCGGCCAAGCCTTCGGAGAAAATCACCGCTTCGTAGGCGCCGGTCGGATCGGAGAGCCCGATGATGCCCATCTTGCTGCCGGTTCGGGTGCGCCGCTCCTGCCGCGACACCACGGTGCCAGCGACGCGGCCGGCGGTGGCGCCGGCCTTCACCGCACGGGCGAATTCGGCCCAGGGCTGCACGCGCAGTTTCTTCAGCACCGTCGCGTAGTCGTCGAGCGGATGGCCGGAGAGGAAAAATCCGACCGCCTCGTATTCGCGCTTGAGCCGCTCGGCCGGCAGCCAGGGCTCGACATCGGGCAGCGCGATCGGCTCACGCGTCGCGCCGCCGCCGAATAATTCGTTCTGTCCGACGGAGGCGGCATCGTGCGAGCGCTGGGCGCGGCCCAACACCTGATCCACGGTCATGAACACCCGCGCGCGATTTTGCTCGAATTCGTCGAAGGCGCCGGCTGCGGCGAGGCTTTCCAGCACGCGCTTGTTGACCGCGCGCGGAGTGATGCGCGCGGCGAAATCGGCCAAGTCGGCAAAATTGCCGTCGGCGCGCGCTTCGATGATGGCGTCGACCGCCTGTTTGCCGACGCCCTTGAGCGCGGCCAGCGCGTAAATGATCGTGTTGCCGTCGACGTCGAAATCGACGCCGGAACGATTGATCGACGGCGGCGCCACGGCGATGCCGAGCCGCTCGGCCTCGGTGCGGAATTCCGCGAGCTTGTCGGTGTTGCCCATGTCGAGCGTCATCGACGCCGCCAGAAACTCGACCGGATAGTTCGCCTTCATATAGGCGGTCTGGTAGGCGACCAACGCGTAGGCCGCGGCGTGGCTCTTGTTGAAACCGTATTCGGCGAAACGCTCGAGCAGATCGAAAATGGCGTCGGCCTGGTGGCGCTCGATGCCGCGGGAGGTCGCGCCGGAGACGAAGCGTTCGCGCTGCGCCCGCATCTCCTTCATGATCTTCTTGCCCATGGCGCGGCGCAACAGATCGGCTTCGCCGAGCGAATAGCCGGCGAGAATCTGCGCCGCCTGCATCACCTGTTCCTGGTAGACGATGACGCCGAAGGTTTCCTTCAGGATCGGCTCGAGTTTCGGGTGGATGTAATCCGGCGTCTCCAGGTCGTGCTTGCGCGCGCAATAAGTCGGGATGTTCGCCATCGGACCCGGCCGATAGAGCGCGACCAGCGCGATGATGTCCTCGAAGCGGTCCGGCCGCATGTCCAAGAGCGCGCGCCGCATGCCCGCGCTTTCCAGTTGGAACACGCCGACCGCTTCCGCCCGCGCCAGCAGGT
>DATJVE010000047.1:0-7840 GCA_035501975.1 Pseudolabrys sp. | reverse complement strand
CGACCCCGAAAGCACCATCTTAAAGCGGTTGAAGCGCCAGAAGCCGGAAGAGCAGGAACCGCCGGACGCCGACCAGAAGCCGCCCGCCACCCCACGGACCGGAACGCAATAGCGATGCAGCAGACGCCGCAAGACCTCGTGCCGCCGGCAGATGCCGAATTCGACCCGGATGCCGACCGACTACGCGAAGAATGCGGCGTCTTCGGCATCTTCAACCATCCCGACGCCGCGGCCATCACCGCGCTCGGCCTGCACGCGCTCCAGCATCGCGGTCAGGAAGCCGCGGGCATTGTGTCGTTCGACGGCAAGCGTTTCCATTCCGAGCGCCGGCTCGGACTGGTCAGCGACGCCTTTGCCCGCAGAGATGTGATCGATCGCCTGCCCGGCAATTCGGCGATCGGGCACGTGCGCTATTCGACCACCGGCGAAACCATCCTGCGCAACGTGCAGCCGCTGTTCGCCGAGCTCGAGGGCGGCGGCTTCGCCATCGGCCACAACGGCAACCTCACCAACGGCATCGCGCTGCGCAAGCACCTGGTGCACGAAGGCGCCATGATGCAGTCGACCACCGACACCGAGGTGATCCTGCATCTGGTCGCCCGCGCGCGCCGCAACCGATTTGTCGACCGCTTTGTCGAGGGCCTGCGCCAGCTCGAAGGCGCCTACGCGTTCGTCGGCCTCACCAACAAGAAGCTGGTCGGCGCGCGCGACCCGCTCGGCATCCGCCCGCTGGTGATCGGCGTGCTCGACGGCTGCCCGATTCTGGCCTCGGAGACCTGCGCGCTCGACATCATCGGCGCCAAATATGTGCGCGACGTGGAGAACGGCGAGGTGGTGGTGTTCGACGAGGACGGCGCGCAGTCGCACAAGCCGTTCCCGCCGATAGCGGCCCGCCCGTGCATCTTCGAATACATCTATTTCTCGCGGCCGGATTCCATCGTCGGCGGCCGCCATGTCTACGACGTGCGCAAGTCGATGGGTGGGCAACTCGCCAAAGAAGCGCCCGCGCCCGCCGATGTCATCGTCCCGGTGCCGGATTCAGGCGTGCCGGCCGCGCTCGGCTATTCGCAGCAATCCGGCATCCCGTTCGAGCTCGGCATCATCCGCAATCACTACGTCGGCCGCACCTTCATCCAGCCGACGCAGTCGATCCGCGACCAGGGCGTGCGGCTGAAACATTCCGCCAACCGCGCGGTGGTCGAGGGCAAACGCATCGTGCTGGTCGACGATTCCATCGTGCGCGGCACCACCTCGCGAAAGATCGTGCAAATGATGCGCGACGCCGGCGCCAAGGAGGTGCATTTCCGCATCGCCTCGCCGCCGATCACGCATCCCGACTATTACGGCATCGACACGCCCGAGCGCGACAAGCTGCTCGCCGCCACCCACGACCTCGAAGGCATGCGGCAGTTCATCGGCGCCGATTCGCTCGCCTTCCTGTCGGTCGACGGCATCTACCGCGCCATGGGCCTGCCGGGGCGCGACGCGGCGCGGCCGCAGTTCACCGACCACTGCTTCACCGGCGACTATCCGACGGCGCTCACCGACCTCGGCGCGCAAGAGGCGAGCCCACGGCAGCTGTCGCTCTTGGCGGAAGCGATCTAGGCTTTTGCGCTAGCGTTACCGTATGTCGAAACCCCTCTCCGACCGTATCGCGCTGGTCACCGGCGCCTCGCGTGGCATTGGCGCGGCGCTGGCGCTGCAACTGGCTGAAGCCGGCGCGCACATCGTCGCGGTCGCGCGCACCGTGGGCGGGCTGGAAGAGCTCGACGACAAGATCAAGGCGATCGGCGGCGGCGCCACGCTGGTGCCGCTCGACGTGAAGGACTCGGACGGCATCGCGCGGCTGGCGCTGGCGCTCAACGAACGCTACCGCCGGCTCGACGTGCTGGTGGGCAATGCCGGATTGATCGGCCCGCTGTCGCCACTCGGTCACATCGAGCCGAAGGACTGGGACAACGTGTTCGCAGTCAACGTCACCGCCAATTGGCAGTTGATCCGCAACATGGACCCGCTGCTGCGCGCGGCGAGTGCCGGGCGCGCCGTATTCATGACCTCGGCGGTGGCGCATATGGGGCGCGCCTATTGGGGACCTTACGCGGCGTCGAAATCGGCCTTGGAAGAAATCGTGCGCGCTTATGCCGCGGAAACCGCGACCACAAATGTGCACGCCAATCTGTTCGCGCCGGGACCAACCCGCACGCGTATGTACCTCGGCGCCTTCCCCGGCATCGATCCCATGACGCTGCCGACGCCCGAGCAAGTCGCCAAGGCGATCGTGCCGCTGTGCCTGCCCGAGTGCAGCGACAGCGGAAAGATCTACGACTTCCGCGCCGGAAGATTTTTGCAGTTCAGGGCGCCGGCTTAATGCTTGCGCTTGGCGCGACCCTTGAACGGGTTGTCCTTCTCGCGCAGCGTCAGGCGGATCGGCGTGCCCGGAAGCTCGAAATTGTCGCGCAGCGAGTTCAGCAGGTAGCGCTTGTAGGCATCGGGCAGCGCGTCGGCGCGCGTGCAGAACAGCACGAAGCTCGGCGGCCGGCTTTTGGCCTGGGTGATGTAATTGAGCCGCAGCCTGCGCCCGGAAACCGCCGGCGGCGGATGCGATGCGGTCGTCGCCTCGAACCAGCGGTTGAGCGCACTGGTGGGAATGCGCTTGTTCCACACCGCATAGGCATCGACGATCGCCTGCATCAGCCGGTCGAGGCCTTCGCCGGTGAGCGCCGAGACCGCCACCACCGGCACGCCCTTGATCTGCGTCAGCTTCTCGTCAGCTTGCGCGCGCAATTTGCCGATGGCGCCGGCGGTCTTGTCCTTCAAGTCCCACTTGTTGACCGCGATGACGATGGCGCGGCCCTCCTGCTCGACCAGGTCGGCGATGCGCTGGTCCTGCTCCTCGAACGCGTTGCCGACGTCGAGCAGCACGACCACGACCTCGGCGAAGCGCACGGCGTTGAGCGCGTCGGCGATCGACAGCTTCTCCAGCTTCTCGTCGACGCGCGACCGGCGGCGCAAGCCGGCGGTATCGTGCAGGCGGAATTTCTGCCAGCGCCAATCGAGATCGACCGCGATGGCGTCGCGCGTGGTCCCCGCCTCCGGCGCGGTGAGCAGCCGCTCCTCGCCGATCAGCCGGTTGACCAGCGTCGACTTGCCGGTGTTGGGGCGGCCCACGACGGCGACACGGATCGGATGCGGACCGGACGGCGCGGCCGCTTCTTCGCTTTGCCGCGCGGTCTGTTCGGGCAAAGCGACGCGCAGTGCGTCATAGAGATCCACCAAGCCTTCATTATGCTCGGCGGAAATCGCCACCGGATCGCCGAGACCGAGCGCATAGGCGTCAAGCCGTCCGGCTTCGCCGGCCGTGCCTTCCATCTTGTTGGCGATTAGCACGGTCGGCTTGCCCGATTTGCGCACGAGGTCGGCGAAGACGCGGTCGACCCCGGTCGGACCGCTGCGCGCGTCGATCATGAAGAAGATTGCGTCGGCCTGCGCGATCGCGGTCTCGGTCTGCGCGCGCATGCGGCCGGTGAGGCTCTCCGGCGCGGACTCTTCAAGCCCGGCGGTATCGATCACGGTGAAATCGAGATCGCCGAGCCGGGCCTTGCCTTCGCGGCGGTCGCGCGTCACCCCCGGCCGGTCGTCGACCAGCGCGACGCGCCGGCCAACCAGCCGGTTGAACAAAGTCGATTTGCCGACATTGGGGCGGCCGATAATGGCGACGGTGAAACTCATAGGTGTTGTCATTGCCGGGCTTTACCCGGCCAATCCGTGGAAATCCGGCGACGTGTTTGCGGCGCGGGTCGTCCTCGGGTCAAGCCCGAGGCTGGCGCTAAGGTGGGGCGTCCAGCGTCAGCGCGATAGGGTGCTCGGCGGCGGCGGCGCCGAAAGCCAGGGATCGTTGCCCTGTGCCGGCTGCTGCGGTGCCGTGCCCGGCCACGGCTGCATCTGTTGTTGTTGGCCGCTGCCCTGGCCCTGCGTCACCGGCTGGACGGTGACCTGTTTGGGTTGCGGCGCTGCCGCTTTCGGTTTGCGCTTCGGCTTCGGTTTGGGCGCGGGCTCCGCTTCGATCGCGGCGGTTTTAGCTGCCGGCGGCGCGGCCGCGCCGGGCGGTGGCGCCGCCGCCGCACCCGGCGCAAGCGCGGTGTCGGCCTGCTGCTGATTGCCTTTCATGTATTCGGGCGGGATGCCTTGCGTCACGCCCGGCACGCCGCCGGGAAATACTTCCTTGCGCTCGCCCGGCAGCTTTTTCTTCTCGTTGAGATGCAGAAAGTCGAGCTGGTCCAAGTCGAAATTCTCGCAGCCGGCAAGCACCGGCGCGAGCGCGACCAAGCCGGCCATCAACGCAAAGCGATACTTGCGGCGCATCAGTGAACCCTCAGCTCTTGCTGCCATCGGCGGCGATCAGCGCCGAGAGAACGTCGGCGCGCGCGCGGGTGCCCGGCGGCGTTTCGCCGTCGCCTGTAATCATGTCGAGGTAATGGCGCGCGGCGGCGAAGTCGTGGTTGCGCCAGGCCGACAGCGCGAGTAGTTCGCGCGCGGTGTGGCGGAAAGCGTGGCCCGGCTCGGCGACCGGATCGAGCCGGCGTTTCATGTCGGCGAGCGAAGCGGTATCGACCATCAGCATGCCGGCGCGCACCGCCGCGAGATCCTGCAAGGTCGATCCAAGCGAGGCGTCCGCGGCGAGGTCGCCGTAGGCTTTGACCGCGTCGGCCGGCTTGGTCTGCGCGAGTTCGGCGGCAGCGCGGAAGCGCGCCAGCAAGCGATAGCCGGCCGGCGCCTCGGCGGCGATCTTGGCGAAAGCGGCGTCGGCCTCGGCGTGCTTGCCTTCCTCGCTCAGGCTGAGCGCGGATTCAAAGGCGGCGCCGGCGGCGGCGGCCTTCTTGCCTTCCCACCACACGTAGCCGCGCCAGGCGCCCATTGCGACCACGATCAGGACGGCAAGTCCGATCACATAGACGCTGTAGCGCTCCCACAGCTTTTGCAGCCGTTCGCGCCGAACTTCCTCGTCAACTTCGTGAAAAATATCGGCCAAAAAGCGCTCCCAGCCCCGTTAATGCCCGTCCCCGGGCGGACTGCGGGGTAACCTAGCGATGTGGCGGGGCCAAGGCAAAGTCTACGCCGGACAATCGTTAAGAGTCAGGGCGTTAGCGCCGCGATTTCACGCCGTCTTGCCCTTCATCTGATAGACGTGGTCGGGGCCGGGAAAGGCGCGCGAACGCACATCCGCCGCATAGTCGGCCACCGCCTTTTCGATGCCGGGGCCGAGGTCGCCATACCGCTTGACGAATTTCGGCACCCGCGGCGACAGGCCGAGCATGTCCTCCAGCACCAGAATCTGCCCATCGCAGGCGACGCTTGCGCCGATGCCGATGGTCGGGGCGCGCACCGCGGCCGTCAGCTTGCGCGCCAGCGGCTCGGCCACCGCCTCGATCACCACCGCGAAGGCGCCGGCCTCAGCCACCGCAACGGTGTCCTGCTCGATGCGCGCCCAATCGGCCTCCTCGCGCCCCTGCGCGCGGAACGAGCCGATCGTGTTGATAGACTGCGGCGTGAGCCCGACATGGCCCATCACCGGCACGCCGCGCTCGACCAAAAAGGCGATGGTCTCGGCCATGCGCTTGCCGCCTTCCACCTTGATGGCGCCGCAGCCGGTTTCCTTGAGCACCCGCGCCGCGTTCATGAAGGCCTGCTCCTTCGAGGCCTCATAGGAGGCAAACGGCATGTCGACGACGACCAGCGCGCGCTTAGAGCCGCGCATCACCGCGTGGCCCTGCAAGATCATCATCTCAAGCGTGACCGGAACGGTGGTCTCGAGCCCATGCATCACCATGCCAAGGGAATCGCCGACCAGGATGACGTCGCAATATTTGTCGACCAGGCGCGCGGTGTGCGCGTGATAGGAGGTCAAGCACACGATCGGATTGCCGCCCTTGCGGGCGTAAATATCCGGGGCGGTGATCCGCCTGATTTCCTCTTGGACTGACACTGGAGCCTACCTCCCGAACACAGGCGCGCCGATGACCATCGGATGGAAGGCGTAGCCAAGGGCGAGGAAAATGACGACGCCGATCACCACGACGAGGATGTCATTGAGCCAGCCGGCGGGCGCCGTGGTTGTGCCAAGATCGCCGCGCCGCTTGGCGGCGATGCGGGCATAGACGCCCCAAGCGAGGAACGAACCGAACAGCAGGATCGAGGCGAGATCGCCGTTCGACAACAGGTGGGCGAAGGCCCAGCCCTTGATGCCGGCGAGCATTGGATGATGCAGCTTGGCCTTGATGTGGCTCGGGATGAAATAGGCTGTGACGGCGACCACCGACAGCAGCATGAGGCCGATGGTAATGTGCCGCATGAAGGCCGGCGGCGACCAGATCTGCGGCGCCTGCGCATGATATTGACCGAAGCCCCAGACGATGAGCACGAGGCCGGCGATCGAGACCAGCGCGAACAGCGCGCGGTAGCCGTTGAGACCCAGCTTGGCGATCGCGTCGGCGCGCGCGGCGCGGAACGTCACGAAGACATGGGTGGCGAAAAATACCGCCAGCCCCAGGATGAAGATGCCCAAGCCCATGGCGTGCTTTACCCTCGATACGCAGGACCGTTACAGTCGCCGCAGTAAAGGATCGTGACGGCCAATGCAACCGGCGTCCGGCAAGCGAAGAGGGCCATTCGCCGCAGCTGCGGGCAGCGCGCCGTTCAGGCGGGCCGCCTTGGCGATTGCATTGCTTTGCGCCGCCGCCGCTCCCGGACTCGCCCAGCAATGGCCGGCGAAGACGGTGCGCATTCTGGTCCCGTTCGGCGCCGGCTCGACACCCGATATCGTGGCGCGGCTCGTTGCCGACGGCATGGCGAAGAAATATCCCGCCAGCACCTTCCTGGTCGAGAACAAGCCGGGCGCGAGCGGCAACCTTGCGACCGAGGCCGTGGCGAAAGCCGTACCCGATGGCGCGACGCTTGGCGTCAGCATCGGCGGCCCGCTGGCGATCAATACGCTGCTGTTTTCCACGCTGCCCTACGATCCGCACAAGGACATCGCGCCGATCGCCCAGCTTGTGACGCAGCCGAGCGTGCTCGCGGTCAATCCGGAGCTGAACGTCAACACGGTCGGCGAATTGGTGGCACTGCTCAAAGCCAATCCCGGCAAATACAATTTCGCCTCGATCGGCAACGGTTCGCTCTCGCACCTCGCCATGGAGGCGATCGCCATCAAGGCCGGCACGAAGATCGTGCACGTGCCCTATCCGAGCTCGCCGCAGGCCATCACCGCGGTCATCCGCAACGACGCGCAGATGGCCTGCCTGCCGGCGATCTCGGTGCTGCCGCAGGCCAAGGCCGGCAAGGTAAAGATGCTGGCAGTGTCGACTGCCAAGCGCTCGCCTTTTCTGCCCGAGGTGCCGACGCTGAAAGAAAGCGGCATCGACGTCGAAGCGGACGCCTGGAACGGGCTGATCGTGCCGGGCGGCACGGCCAAGGCGATGGTCGACAAGATCAATGCCGACGTCGTCGCCATCATCAAATCACCGGAGGTGCGTGAGAAGCTGGCAACGCAGTTCATGGAGCCGGTCGGCTCGACGCCCGAAGAATTCCGCGCCCTCATGAACGCGGAAATCGACCGCTGGGGCCCGGTGATCAAGGCGGCGGACGTCAAGGTCAACTAGCCGCCGCTTTGTCCTTTACGTCCTTGATGTCCTTGAACACGAGCCCGGGCGCGCGCTCGGCGGTGTAGTCGAGGATGAACTGGTTGCGCGCCATGAACACACGGTCGCCGTCGAGGTCCTCGGCGACGCTCGAATAGTTGGCCTGCACGAAGTCGTCGAGCTTTTTGGCGTCGGCGCAGGAGATC
>DATJVE010000046.1:0-2409 GCA_035501975.1 Pseudolabrys sp. | reverse complement strand
GGAAGGCGCGAGCGGCCCGGCCATCGACTACAGTCTCGCCGCCTTCATCGGCCACCTGATCGAGCCGCTGCTGGCCCCGGTCGGTTTCACCTGGCAGATCGCCGTCGCCTTGATCCCCGGCATGGCGGCGCGCGAAGTCGCGGTGGCCGCGCTCGGCACCGTTTATTCCATCGAAGGCGGCAAGGAAGCCGCCCAGCAGATCGGCCAGGCGCTGGCGCATCAATGGTCGCTGGCCACCGCGCTGGCGCTGCTCGTCTGGTACATTTTCGCACCGCAATGCGCTTCGACCCTCGCCGTCATCAAGCGTGAGACCGGCAGCTGGAAATGGATGGCGATCACCTTCGGCTACATGCTGGCGCTCGCCTATATCGCGTCCTTCATCACCTACCACGTCGCCGTCGCGCTTGGCGCTGCCTGATCAGGGTAGGGCTCTCGCGCTTGGACCTTGCGGGCGCTATGGTGCGCCCGCGCGTCGGGAATCGTGACATGGATGCCCTCAACCTTCCGCGGCCGGGGTGGATGACCGAGGACCTCGTCCTGCTCGAAGAGCAGGCGCGGCGCTTCATCGCCGACGAATTCACGCCCCAGATCGACCGCTGGCACGAAAAAGGCATCTACGAGCGCGAGGTGTGGACCAAGGCCGGCGAGGCCGGTCTGCTGTGCGCCTCCATGCCGGAAGAATACGGCGGCGCCGGCGGCACATTCGCCCACGAGGCGGTGATCAACCGCGAATTGTCGCTCGCCGGCTTCGACACCTTCGGCGCGCCCTTACATTCCGGCATCGTCGCGCCCTACATCCTGCATTACGGCACCGAGGATCAGAAGAAGCGCTGGCTGCCCAAGCTCGCCACCGGCGAATTGATCGGCGCCATCGCCATGACCGAGCCGGGCACCGGCTCCGATTTGCAAGGCGTGCGCGCCAAGGCGGAGAAGTCCGGCAATGGTTACGTGCTCAACGGCTCCAAGACTTTCATCACCAACGGCCAGCACGCCAATCTGATCATCGTCGTCGCCAAGACCGATCCCAAGGCCGGCGCCAAGGGCACCTCGCTCATGGTGGTGGAAACCGACGACGCGCCCGGCTTCCGCCGCGGCCGCAAGCTGAAAAAGCTCGGCATGGATTCCGCCGACACCTCGGAATTGTTCTTCGAGGACGTCAAGCTGCCGGCCGAGGCGCTGCTCGGCACCGAGGAGGGACAGGGCTTCTACCAACTCATGAAGGAATTGCCGCAGGAGCGCCTGATCGTCGCCGTGCACGCGGTGGCGATGATGGAGCGCGCGCTCGCGCTCACCGTCGATTATGTCAAGCAGCGCAAGGCCTTCGGCAAGGCGATCGTCGAATTCCAGAACACCCAATTCGAGCTCGCCGCCTGCAAGACCGACACCACCATAGCCAAGGTCTTCCTCGACCACTGCATCGGCCTGCACGTCGAGGGCAAGCTCGACACCGTCACCGCCTCGATGGCCAAATACCGCCTCACCGATACCCTGGGCGAAGTAATCGACCGCTGCCTTCAATTGTTCGGCGGCTATGGCTATATGGACGAATACCCGATCTCGCGGCTCTACCGGGATGCGCGCGTGCTGCGCATCTACGCGGGCACCAACGAGATCATGAAGCTGTTGATCGCGCGCAGTCTTTAGTCCTGCGCTGGAGAACGCCTATGACCGACGCATTCATCTACGACCACGTGCGCACGCCGCGCGGCCGCGGCAAGGCGGACGGCGCCTTGCACGAGGTGACCGCGCTCAATCTCGCGGCGCAGGCACTGCGCGAAGTCAAGAACCGCAACAAGCTGGATTCGGCGCTGGTCGACGACGTCGTCTTGGGCTGCGTCGATCCGGTTGGCGAGGCGGGCGGCGACATCGCGCGCGCCGCCGCGCTGGTCGCTGGCTTCGGCGACGGCGTACCCGGCGTGCAGATCAACCGCTTTTGCGCCTCAGGGCTCGATGCGGTGAATTTCGCCGCGGCGGAAGTCATGTCCGGGCAGCACGCCATGACCATCGGCGGCGGCGCCGAATCCATGAGCCGCGTCGGCATCGGCGCCTCCGGCGGCGCCTGGCCGGCCGATCCCTCGATCGCGGTGCAAACCTACTTTATGCCGCAAGGCATTTCCGCCGACCTGATCGCCACCAAATACGGCTTCTCGCGCGACGACGTCGACGCCTACGCGGTGGAAAGCCAGAAGCGCGCGGCGAAATCCTGGGAGGAGGGGCGCTTCAGGAAATCGGTGATGACGGTGCGCGATCCTAACGGCTTGCCGATCCTGTCCAAGGACGAGCACATGCGCCCGTCGACCACCATGCAGACGCTCGCCGCGCTGCAGCCGTCCTTCGTGCAGATGGGCGAGATGGGCGGCTTCGACGCGGTCGCCGTGCAGAAACATCCGGAGGTGGAGGCGATCAACC
>DATJVE010000045.1:0-22958 GCA_035501975.1 Pseudolabrys sp. | reverse complement strand
TTTGTGCACGCCATAGGTCACCGTGTTGGCAAGCGGGTTCTCCTGCGCGTCCAACGTGCCGGCCTTGATCATGGCGATGGCCTCGGTGAGGTCCATGCGCATCGCCACCGCGCCGAGCAGTTCGAAGGTGCGGCGCTGGATTTCGCTCGGCAGCACGCGGATCTTCATGCCCTTGAGATCGGCTGGCACATGCACGGGCCGCAGCCGGTTGGAGATGTGGCGGAAGCCGTTCTCGAACCAGCCGAGAATACGATAGCCGATCCTTTCCTCGGTCTTGCGCACGAGATAGGCGCCGAGCTCGCCGTCCATCGACGCGCGCGCCTGCGCGTTGCTGGCAAATAGGAAGGGCAGATCGACGAAGCCGAGTTCCGGCACGCGGTCGGTCAGGTAGCTCGACGACTGATAGCCGAGCGTGAGCTCGCCGTTCTCGACCAGCGTGAGAATGTCCTCAGCCTTGTGGCCGTGGTCCATGATGTTCCACACGTAGTCGATCGCAAGACGGTCGCCGAACCGTCCCTGCAATTTGTCGCCGATGAATTTCAGCGCCTTGCTGAAGCCCGTCGTGGGGGGGCCGTAACCGCCCATGCGAATTGGAATGGGTGCGCTCATTTTCACGTCCTGAAAGCGGGGAAACGCCCGGAAAACGCGCGGAGCATAACCGCGCCCCCGGCACGATGAAATGGCCAAGCGGATGCGCTATATAGAAACCAACGGTCAGGGAGAAATGCCATGAACAAGCCAGCCAAGATGGCCGAGATGAAACCCGCGGATATGTCGGCCGAGGAATGGCAGGCGCGCGTCGATCTCGCCGCCGTTTACCGTCTGCTCGCCCAGTACGGCTGGGACGACGTGATCTACAATCACTCCTCCATGCGCGTGCCGGGCGAACCGCGCAATTTCCTCATGAAGAAGCACGAGCTGCTCTACACCGAGGTCACCGCGTCCAACCTGGTGAAGGTCAACATGGACCTCGACCTCGACGAGAAGTCCGGCGTTAACCGCCCGGGCTTCACCCTGCACGGCGGCGTGCTGAGCGCGCGGGCAGACGTGAACTGCGCGGTGCACGTGCACACCGAAAACGGCGTGGCGGTCTCGGGCCTCAAGCACGGCCTGCGCATGATCTGCCAGCAGGCGCTACGCTTCTACCAGCGGGTCGGCTATCACAAGTACGAAGGCATCACCGAGGACTTCGACGAGCGCGCGCGCATCAATGCGGCGCTCGGGCAGAACCGCGCGCTGATCCTTCAGCATCACGGCATGCTCACCGTCGGCAAGACGGCGCGCGAGGCCTTCGTGCTGATGAAATATCTGCTGACCGCCTGCGACATCCAGTTGAAGATGGAGGCGACCGGCAGCGAGATCATCGAGATCCCGCCGGAGATCTGCGCCAAGGTGGCGGAGCAGTTCCACCACCACGACTCAGGCCGCGGCAGCGCCGACTGGCCGGCCTATCTGCGCAAGCTCGACGCGATCGATCCGAGCTACCGGAACTAGCCGCCGTACTCGGATAGTGAGGCACGTTGCCAGCGCAACATGCATGTGCAATGACGCTGGCATTCACACGCCACGCGCTTGGTTGAGCCCCGGAATCCGTCGCGGTTCCTCTTTCGGCCAAGCGGACATGACCGAGATTGGACCATGAAGAAAACCCTCAAGCCGCTGCTCGCGGCCGCATTGCTGATCGCCGCGGCCGGATCGGCAAATGCGCAATATCCCAACCGCCCGATCCACGTGATCAGCCCCTACCCGGCCGGCAGCGCGTCGGACACCGTGACCCGCGTGGTCATGGACCAGGTTTCGCAATTGATCGGCCAGCCCGTCGTCATCGACCTGAAGCCTGGCGCCGGCGGCGCCACCGGGTTCGCGACCGTGGCAAGATCCGATTCGGACGGCTACACGCTGGCGACCAGTTCGTCGTCGATGGCGACCGAGAGCGTCCTGCACAGCAAGCTGCCGTACGATCCCAACAAGGATTTCGTCCACGTCGTTCTGCTCGGCACCTCGCCGAACATCCTGGTCGCGTCGGTCAAGAGCGGCTTCAAGAGCGTCGAGGATCTGGTCAAGGCGGCGAAGGAGAAGCCCGGCACGCTGACGTTCGCCTCCGCGGGCATCGGCTCCTCCTCGCACATGGCCGCCGAGCGTTTCCGTCTGGCCGCGAACATCGACGTGCGCCACGTGCCGTTCAAGGAAGGCGGCCTGGTGCAGGTGATGAACGGCAATATCGACTTCTATTTCATCCCGCTGGCCGCCGCGTCCTCGGCGCTGCATAGCGACAAGCTCACCATCCTTGCCGTCAGCTCGCCCAAGCGCGTGGCGGTCATTCCCAACACGCCGACCGTCGTCGAAGCCGGCTATCCGGGCGCGGTGTTCCGCTTCTGGAACGGCATCTCGGCGCCGGCAAAGACACCGCCCGACGTCGTCAAGAAACTGCACGACGTCACCGAGGAAGCGCTGAAGAATCCCGCCGTGCAAGAGAAGCTCGCCAAGCTGGGCGTCGAGCCGGCGCAGATCAGCACCGAGGAATTCGGCAAGTTCTTCAAGGAAGACTTCGACGCGACGGTCGACCTCGCCAAGAAAGCCAACATCAAAGCGGTCGACTGAGCTTTCGGCGGGCGGCTCTCCATAAGGAGGGCCGCCCCTGCATTCTGTATCGTTGGAACCTCCGCAATGCCCATCACCCCGCCGCGCATCGGCCCGCAGCCGTGGGACGTCGTGCGCACCAAGCTCGACCAGTCGCTGCCCTTCGCCAACATGCGCGACACCCCCTATTACCGCGACGCGGTGTGGGAGCAATTCTCCAAGGCCGAGTACGAGCGCCGCTATCGCGCGCTGCGCCAGAAGATGAGCGAGCAAAAGCTCGACGTCATCGTCGCCCCCGGCGGACCGAGCCATTGGAGCTTCGGCGGCGCCATGTTGTGGCTGACCGGCCATTGGGAATGGCACGCGCTGTCGAGTTACGTGCTGGTGCCGCTCGAAGGCGAGCCGACGCTGATCTATTCCATGGGCGGCACGCACGCCGAGGCGGTGCGCCGGCAGGTCGAGGTCGCGGTCAAGGACGTGCGCCACAGCCGCAGCGGCCGCTACGCCGACATCATGGTCGAGCGCATCCGCGAATTGAAGCTCGAGCGCGGCCGCATCGGCCTGATGGAAATCGATCCGCGCCACGCCGACTATCTGCCGGTGAACCAGTACAACGTGCTGCGCGAAAATCTGCCCGACGCCGAAATCGTGTTCACGCAAGGCTTCCTGCATGAGCTCCTGTCGGTGCACAGCGCCGAAGAACTCGATTGCGTGCGCAAGGCGGGCAGACTATGCGAGGACGCGATGAATGCGATGGTCGCGCGCGCCAAACCGGGCGCGAAGGAATACGAGCTGCGCGCCGCGGCCGGCGCCGCCATCCTCGACGGCGGCGGCGACATCGACTTTCTCATCATCGGTTCGACGCCGATGGCCAACCCGGCGATGATCTTCGGCAACCCGCGCCCGTCGGGCCGCGTGCTGCAAAAGGGCGACATCATCAACATGGAATTGGCGGCCGGCTATCGCGGCTATACCGCGCAGATCGGCTCACCGATCTGCGTCGGCGAGCCGACCGAGATGGTGAAGAAGTTCTGGAACGAGATCACCCTGCCCGGCTATCGGCGTATCATTGCGGAAATCGCGCCGGGCAGACCGGTGGAAGCCATGCGCAGCGCCAGCAAATTCTTCCGCGACATGGGCTACCAGTCGCGGCCGACGCAGACGCATGGCATCGACCTCGTCACCGACAAGCCGCACGTCGTCGCCGAGCACGTCTCGGCCGAGAAGTTCGAACAGGTGCTCAAGCCGGGCATGGTCATCATGGCCGAGCCCAATCCGATCACGCCGGACGGGCTGTTCGGCATCTTCCTCGGCCACACCTACATTGTCACCGAGTCCGGGCACGAGATCTGCGACGACTTCCCGCTGGAGATCGCGGTGGCGCGGGGGTGATCCTGCTGGGTGTCATGCCCGGGCTTGACCCGGGCATCCATGATGACGAGCCACAATTGAATATCTTACGTAAGGCTGTCTTTGCCGAACCGTGTCATGGATTGCCGGGTCAAGCCCGGCAATGACAGCAGAGAAGCTGAGTTCTACCCCCACTTCCAGAAATCGCGCCCCTCTTCGCGCATGAAGCGGGCGAGCACCATCTTGTGCACCTCGGAAGCGCCGTCGACCAGCCGCGCCGAGCGGGCGTAGCGGTAGATCCATTCCAGCACGGTGTCCTTGGAATAGCCGCGTGCGCCATTGAGCTGGATGGCGACGTCGGCGGCCTGATGCAGCGTGTCGGCGACCTGCACCTTGGCCATCGACACCTCCTTGCGCGCGCGGTCGCCATGGTCGAGCTTCCAGGCGGCGTGCATGGTGAGCAGCCGGCCGATTTCGATCTGGTGCGCGACCTCGCCGAGCTTGACTTGAATGTTCTCGCGCTCGGCGAGCTTGCTGCCGAAGGCGCTGCGCATGCCGACATAATCCTGCGCGATCTCCATGCAGCGCTTGGCGAAGCCGAGCCAGCGCATGCAATGCGTCAGCCGCGCCGGGCCGAGGCGGATCTGCGTGACGCGCAGGCCGTCGCCCACTTTCAGCAGGATATTTTCCTCCGGGATCTCCAGCCCGTCATATTCGATTTCGCAATGGCCGCCGTGCTCGTGCGGCCCCATGATCGGGATGCGGCGCAGGATGCGCCAGCCCGGCTGATCTTTGTGATAGAGGAAGGCGGTGAGGCCGCGGCGCGGCTCGTCCGAGGTGCGCGCCATCAGGATGAAATGGCGGGCGCCTTCGGCGCCGGTGATGAACCATTTATGGCCGCGGATGATGTAGCGGTCGCCCTTCTTCTCGGCGCGGGTGAGCATCATGCCGGGGTCGGAACCGGAGCCGGGATGCGGCTCGGTCATGGCGAAGGCCGAGCGCACCTTGCCGTCGACGATCGGCTTGAGCCACTTGTCCTTCTGCGTCGGCGTGCCGGCGCGCGCCAGCAGGTTCATGTTGCCGTCGTCTGGCGCCATGCAATGGATCGCCAGCGGGCCGAAGATCGAGCGCGCCGCCTCTTCGTAGATCGCCGCCCAGGCGACGATCGGCAGGCCCATGCCGCCGTATTCCTTCGGCGCCTGCGGCGCCCACAGGCCGGCCTTCTTCGCTTTCTCGCGCACCGGCGCCAGCCGCTCGGCGGGGATGTTCTCGTGCTCGGCGAAATTGGCCGGATCGGCTTCGAGCGGCAGCACGTGCTCGGCGACGAAATCGCGCACGCGCAGGCGGATATCCTCGATCTCGGGCGACAGCGTGAAGTCCATTGTTCGTTTCCCTACCCTGAAATCATCACCACCTGGCCGCCGTCGACGACGATGGTGGCGCCGGTGATGTAGCTGCCGGCGTCGGAGGCGAGCAACAAGAGCGCGCCGTCGAGGTCGCCTTCTTTACCGAAGCGGCCCATCGGGATCGCGCGCTTGAGCGCGTCGCCCGCCTCGCCGGTGAGATATTTGTCGTTGATCTCGGTAACGAACCAGCCGGGCGCGATGGCGTTGACGCGCACGCCCTTGAAGGCGAGTTCGACGGCCAGCGCCTTGGTGACCTGCACCACGGCGGCCTTGGCGGTGGCGTAGGCGGCGACGCCCTTCGACACCCCGAAGCCGAGCACCGAGGCGATGTTGACGATGGCGCCCTTTTTGCCGGCGGCCAGCATGCGGCGCGCCGCCTCCTGCGCGTTGTAGAACACGGCGTCGAGGTCGAGGCCGAGCACCTTGCGCCATTCCTCTTCGGTCACCTCGATGGCGCGGCGCGCCGACTGCGCGATGCCGGCATTGTTGACCAAAACGGTGACGGTTCCGAAGGCCTTCTCGGCGGCATCGAAGGCACGCGCCACCGCGGCGCGGTCGGTGACGTCGGCTTCAAGCGCGATGGCCTTGCCGCCCTTGCCTTCGATCTCGCTTTGCAACGCTTTGAGGCGACCCGCCCGCCGCGCTACCAAGGCGACCGCGGCACCGTTGTCGGCCAGCGCCTTGGCGAATTGCGCGCCGAGCCCGCTGGAGGCGCCGGTCACCAGCGCCACGCGGCCTTGCAGGCTGAACATCTCGGCGGCTTTCATCCGGCGTCTCCTAGTGCCCACCATAAAGCGCATGCGGCAGCGCCGTCGCAAGCCCCGGGGCGGACCACAGTACTACCAGCGCAAATAACTGGATCAGCACGAAGGGAATGATGCCGACGTAGATATGCCGGGTGGTGATCTGCGGCGGCGCCACGCCGCGCAGGAAAAACAGCGTCGGGCCGAGCGGCGGGTGCATGTAGGAGGTCTGCAGGTTCACCGCCATCAAGATGCCGAGCCAGACCGGATCGACGCCGGGCATCTTCAACAGCGCCGGCGCCACGACCGGCACCACGACGAAGATGATCTCGAAAGCGTCCATCACGAAGCCGAGCAGGAACATCCCGAGCATCACAGCGAGCAGCGCGCCGTCGACGCCGCCCGGCAAATTGGTGAGCGCGCGCTCGACCATGACATCGCCGCCGAGCGCGCGGAACACCAGGCTGAACATCGTGGCGCCGATCAGGATGAGGAAGATCATGGCGGTGATCTGCGTGGTCTTCTCCACCACCGGCATCATCAACCCGTGCAGGCCCGCCTTGCGCATGGCCAGCAGAATGGCGCCGACGGCGCCGATCGAGGCGGCTTCGGTAGGCGTCGCCACGCCGCCGAGGATCGAGCCGAGCACCGCCAAAATCAGCAGGAGCGGGGCGACCAGCACCGCGGCCAATCGGCGCGCGAGAGCAAAGCCGCGCGGCGCGTCCGGGTCGGGCGGGATCGCCGGCGCGGCTTGCGGGCGCAGCAGTGCGGCCGCGATCACGTAGATGAGATAAAGCGCGACCAGCGCGAAACCGGGCAGCAGCGCGCCGGCGAACAGATCGCTGACGGTGAGGGAGCGCGGCGCGAAGTTTCCTTGCGCCAGCTGCGCCGCCTGGTACGAGTTGCCGAGCTGGTCGCCGAGCAGCACCAGCACGGTGGCGGGCGGAAATATTTGCGCCAGCGTCGCGGTGGCGGCGACGGTGCCGGCGGCAAGCCGCGGGTCATAGCCGAAGCGCAGCATCGCCGGCAGCGCGATCAGGCCCATGGTCACCGTGGTAGCCCCGACGACGCCTTTCGCCGCGGCGAGCAGCGTACCGACCACGATCACCGAAATGCCGAGCCCGCCGCGCAGCGGGCCGAACAGCCGGCCCATGGTCTCCAGCAATTCCTCGGCGACGCGCGAGCGCTCGAGCATGACGCCCATGAAAATGAACATCGGGATCGCCAGCAGCGTCTCGTTGGTCATCACGCCGAAGATGCGCTGCGGCAGCGCGCCGAGGATGCGGAAATCCATCGCGCCGAGCGCGTGCGCGATGAGCGCGGAGATCAACGACACGCCGGCGAGCGTCAGCGCCACCGGATAGCCGATCATCAGCGCGGCGATCACCGCGATGATCATGATGATGGCGAGGAGTTCGGCCACTCTTAATCCCTCCGCCGCATTCTTTTCTTCACCTCCCCCGCAAGCGGGGGAGGGAGACGCTGCTGCTCGTTCCGGAATTCATCTTTCGCCTCCACAAAGCAAAGCCCACGCCCTGATCGCCTGCGCCACGCCCTGCAGCGCCATCATCAGGGCGAATAGCGGGATCAGCGTCTTGAGCACGAACACCAGCGGCAGACCGCTTGCCTCCTGCGAACGCTCAAGGATCGCCCAGGAGCACGCCGCGTAGGGCACGCTCAGCCAGGTCAGCACCGCCATGAACGGCAGCAGCAAAAGCAACGAGCCAACGAGATCGACGATCGCCTTGGTGCGCTCCGAGGCTTCGGCATAGAACACGTCGACCCGCACATGGCTGCCGACACGCAGCGTCCACGCCGCCGCCAGCATGAACAGCGTGGCATGCGCGTAGATCACCGTTTCGGAGAGCCAGATCGAACCCAGCGCGAACAGATAGCGCGCCACCACCAGCGCGAATTCCAAGAGCACGACGACCAGCGCCAGCCAGGCCACCGCGCGGCCAATGGTCGCGGTCAGGCGGTCGATGCGGTCTGCCAGCGCCGCTAGAGGGATAAAAGTCATGGTGCGGATGATGGCATAACGGCGCGTCTTTTGCTTATAGTACGGCCATGACCGGACACGACCATCACCACGACCATTCCGAGCTCACGGAAACCCAGCTGCGCGTGCGCGCGCTGGAAACCGTGCTTACCGAAAAGGGTTATGTCGATCCGGCCGCGCTCGATCTGTTGATCGAGACCTACGAAAAGAAGGTCGGCCCGCGCAACGGCGCCCGCGTGGTGGCCAAGGCCTGGGCCGATCCGGCCTACCGCGCGCGGCTCGTCAAGGACGCGACGTCCGCCATTGCCGAACTCGGCTACGCCGGCCGCCAGGGCGAACACATCGTCGCGCTGGAGAACACGCCGAACCGGCACAATATGGTCGTGTGCACGCTGTGCTCCTGCTATCCGTGGCCGGTGCTCGGCCTGCCGCCGGTCTGGTACAAATCGGCGCCCTACCGTTCGCGCGCGGTTTCCGATCCGCGCGGCGTGCTCAAGGATTTCGGCATCACGCTGCCGGCGGGCACCAAAATCCGCGTGTGGGATTCAACTTCGGAAATTCGCTACCTGGTGATCCCGATGCGGCCCGCCGGCACCGAAGGCTGGAGCGAGGAGCGACTCGCGGAGCTGGTGACGCGCGATTCGATGATCGGGACGGGATTGCCGAAGCAACCATGAACGGCGCGCAGGACATGGGCGGCGTGCACGGCTTCGGGCCGGTCGAGCCGGAGCCGAACGAGCCGGTGTTTCACGCCGGCTGGGAGAAGCGCGCCTTCGCGCTGACGCTCGCCATGGCCATGCCGGGGCAATGGAACATCGACATGTCGCGCTTCGCGCGCGAGAACCGCGACCCGGGCGAGTATCTGTCGATGAGCTACTACCAGATCTGGTTCGCCGCGCTGGAGACGATGCTCAAGGAGCGCGACCTTGTCAGCGACGACGAGACTGTCGCCGGCCACGCGCTGCGCGAGCCGAAGCCGGTTGCACGCATCCTGTCACCGGGCGCGGTCGCGCAGGTGCTTTACCGTGGCGGGCCGACCGAGCGCGAGACCAACACGACGCCGGCGTTCAAACCGGGCGACCACGTGCGCGCGAAGAACATCAATCCGCGCACGCATACGCGGCTGCCGCGTTATGTGCGCGGACATGCGGGCACGATCGAGCGCGTGATCGGCTTTCACGTGTTTCCCGACAGCAACGCGCAAGGCGCCGGCGAAAATCCGCAATGGCTCTACACTGTGTGTTTCGACGGGCGTGAGCTGTGGGGCGCGGACGGCGACCCGACGCTGACGGTCTCGGTCGACGCCTGGGAGCCGTACTTGGTGCCAGCCTGACAGTACGCTTATAATTTCGCCATGACCCACGATCACGACCACCACCACGACCACGGCTCGGAACTCTCCGAGATGCAACTGCGCACGCGTGCGCTGGAAACGATCCTGCTCGAAAAAGGTTACATCGAGCCGGCGGCGATCGACGTGCTGATCGAGACCTATGAAAAGAAGATCGGCCCGCGCAACGGCGCGCAGGTGGTGGCGAAGGCCTGGGTCGACCCGCAATTCCGTCAATGGCTGTTCGAGGACGGCACGGCGGCGATCGGTTCGCTTGGCTTCGGCGGGCGGTCCGGCAATCATTTGGTGGCGCTGGAGAACACGCCATCGGTGCACAACATGGTCGTCTGCACGCTGTGCTCCTGCTACCCGTGGGCGGTGCTCGGATTGCCGCCGCTCTGGTACAAGTCGGCGCCTTACCGGTCGCGCACGGTCGCCGATCCGCGCAGCGTGCTGGCCGATTTTGGCGTGAGCCTGCCGAAAGACACCGAAATCCGCGTCTGGGATTCGACCGCCGAATTGCGCTACCTGGTGGTGCCGCTGCGGCCCGCCGGTGCCGAAGGCTGGAGCGAAGAGAAGCTCGCCGAATTGGTCACGCGCGATTCCATGATCGGCACCGGGCTTCCGAGGAATCCGTAGGACTTGGCATGAACGGCGCGGCGGATATGGGCGGCATGCACGGCTTCGGGCCGGTGGTGCCGGAGCCGAACGAGCCGGTGTTTCACGCCGAGTGGGAGGGACATTCCTTCGCGCTCAACATGGTGACCGGGGTCGCCAAGCTGTGGAATCTCGACGCCTTCCGGTTCAAGCGCGAGAGCATCCCGCCGCCGGAGTACCTCAGCCTCAGCTATTACGGCCTGTGGACCAGGACGCTCGAGTTGATGATGCTGGAATACGGCGTGGCAACGCCGGAGGAAGTCGCGGTCGGCCATGCCATCGCGCCGTTCAAGAAGGCGCCGCACGCGGTGAGCGCCGCCGAATGCGCCAACATGGTGCGCTGCGGTTCGCCCTATAACCGGTCCGCGCCGGCGCCCGCGCTGTTCAAGGTCGGCGACAAAGTGCGCGCCAGGAACATGCATCCGCAACACCATACGCGGCTGCCGCGCTACGCGCGCGGCCACGCCGGCGAGGTGGTGCGCATCGTCGGCTGTCACGTGTTCCCCGACAGCAATGCCAGCAATCTCGGCGAGGATCCGCATTGGCTCTATACCGTTCGCTTCGACGGCCGCGAATTATGGGGCGCCGACAGCGACCCGACGGTGCGCGTCTGCATCGAGGCCTGGGAGCCCTATTTGGAGCCGCTATGATCGATCCGGCCGCCGCAGCCCGCGCCACCCAGGAGTTACCGAGCATCCCGCGCGATGCCGATGGCCCAGTGTTCCGTGAGCCGTGGGAGGCGCAGGCCTTCGCCATGACCCTGGCGCTGCACGAGCGCGGCCTGTTTACCTGGACCGAATGGGCGGCAGCGCTCGCCGCCGAGATCAAGCGCGCGCAGGCCGCCGGCGATCCCGACACCGGCGAGACCTATTATTCGCACTGGCTCAACGCGCTGGAAAAGCTGGTGGCGGAGAAAGGCGTGGCGAACTCGGACACGCTGCATCGCTATCGCGATGCCTGGGACCACGCCTGCGACCGCACCCCGCACGGCCAGCCGATCGAGTTGCGGCCGGACGACTTCCGCTAGACGCCCACCATCTGCTCGCTGACCATGTAGCCGGTGAGCAGCGCAGCGCCGAACAGAATGATGAGCACGGCGGCCGCGGTCTCCACGCCGCGCAGAAACAGCATACCGGCGCCCGGCTTGCCCTTGGCCAGCCGACCGGCAAAGCCGCGCGCGCCGACCGCGACGGTGGCGACGACGGCGACGGTGATCGCGGTGCCGAGCCCCATCACAAAGGTCGAGGCGACGCCGATCCAGAACAAACCCTGCGCCAGCGCGAAGACCAACACGATGATGGCGCCGGAGCAGGGCCGCAATCCGACCGCAATGATCGCCGACAGCCCGCGCCGCAGCCAGTGCGGGCCTTTCAATTCGCTCGGCTCCGGCGCGTGGGCGTGGCCCCAGGCGTGCGCCTCGTCGTCATGACCATGATCGTGATCGTGGGCGTGGCCGTGCGAATGCGCATGACCGTGCGAATGCCCATGGTCATGATGATGATTGTGCGCATGCGCGTGATCCTCATGCGCGCGCGGGCGCAGCAGACGCCAGAAGGCCCGCCCTTTCACCCATAGCAGCCGCAGTCCGATCAAAATAATGAGCGCGTAGCTCACCATTTCAATGGCGCGCACGGCGTTGCCCATCACATGCGCGGTGGCGCCGAGCAGCACCGCCGCGATGCCGACGATGGCGATCGCCGTGAGGGATTGCAGGATAGCGGAGGCGAATGACAGCGCGATGCCGCGCCGCCAGGTCTCGTCATTGGCGACCAGATAAGACGAGATCACCGCCTTGCCGTGGCCGGGACCGGCGGCGTGGAAGACGCCGTAGGCAAAGGAGATGCCCATTAGGCCCCAGGCCGCGCTGCCGTCGGCCTTGGCGGCGCGGATCGAGCCTGACAGCATGCGGTAGAATTCGGCCTGCTTGGCGAGAATCCAGCCGGCGAAGGGCCCGAATTGCGGCGGCGCGGCGCTGCGCGACATGCCGAAGGGTTGAGCGAGCGCAACATCGACTGCGCCGAAGACGAGCAACAGACAAATGATGAACAGCGCGCAGTGCGTCAAGGTCGGGCGCCGGTCGGATGTCATATGAACTTTCCCGTGCAGCACGCCGCCCCGCGTGGTCGGTTGGTCAGGGACAATGAACCAGGATCTTGTTCGCGAACATCGCGCCCCAGGCCATGGTCGTGTTGGTCTGGTCGGCCGGAATCATGCTCAACGCCTTGCCTTCGGCATAGGTCATTTCCCGTGGCATGACCACGTCGGCCTTGCAGTGCGGCGCGCCGATCAGATGCACCGGCTCCTTCTTGGCCCATTCGAAATCGACGAAGATGGTCGGATCGTAGATCTCGACCTTAAGCTCCTTCGCCTTCACCGGCGTCTTGAACGGCAGCGTGAAGTTCAGCGTGAGGATGGAATCGTTAAAGTCGAGCCAGTAGTCCGGCAAGGGGTCGCTGAGCGGCGTCTTCTTTCCATCGGCGGTGGCGTAGGTGAAATAGTCATATTCCTTCAGCGACTCGACGTTCACCTTGGCGAGCGGCGCGAGCTCCTGGCGGGTGAACTTGCCCTTCTCCTTGGCGTCGAGACCTTGCGTGGCGAAGGCGGAGAACATGTCGTCAAACGCCCAATGATGGCGCACACCGGTGATCGAGCCATCCGCCGCATAGACCAGTTCGGTGTGCATGGTCACCCAGACGTGCGGATGCGCGCGCGCCGGGGCGGCGAAAGCGAGCATTGCCAAGGCGGCCAGAAAAATGCGGGGGAAAACCGTCATCCGACGCACATTATCAGGGAGTGCGGCATAAAAGTGGCATGTAACAGTGTTGCGACTTTTCCACCGCTCCCGGCGAACGCGCAGCGGGAGATCACTTCGGCGCGATGCCGGCCGCCTTGATCAGCTTGCCGTTGTTGGCGAGCTCGCTGGCGATGAATTTATCCATCTCGGCCGTCGTCATCGGCATCGGATCGACCGCGAGTTTCTTCATCTTCGCTTTCATCTCCGGCGTCGCCAGCACTTTCATGCCGACGTCGTGGAATTTCTCCACGATGTCGCGCGGCGTCTTGGCCGGCATGAACACCGCGTACCAGACCGTGGTCTCGGCATTGACGAAGCCGAGGTCGCGCGGCGTCGGCACGTTGGGCAGGTCGGAGGCGCGCGTGCCAGTCGATACCAGAAGCGGCACCACGCGGCCGTCGCGGATCAGCGGCAGCGCGGTCGAGATCGGCGTGAACAGGAAGTCGATGCGGCCGCCGAGCAGATCGGTCAGCGCTTCGGCGCCGCCTTTGTAGGGCACGTGCGTCGTCTGGATGCCGGCGGCGAGACTGAAGCGCGCGGCGCTGATATGCGTCGCCGTGCCGACGCCGGCCGAGCCGTAGTTGATGGTGCCGGGCTTGGCCTTGGCCGCGGCGATGAGGTCCTGCGCGCTCTTCCAGCCTTTCGACGGGATCACCAGCAGCACGTTGGCGTTTTGGCCGATCATCAACACGCTGGTGAGATCCTTGGCGACGTCATAAGGGAAGTTGGGCACGATGAAGGGCGCGATGGTCTGCGCCGAGGAATTGGCGAGGATGGTGTAGCCGTCGGGCTTGGCGCGCACGACCTCGCCGATACCGATGGTGCCGCCGGCGCCGCCTTTGTTCTCCACTGTAATCTGCTGGCCGAGTTCCTTCGACATCGCATCGAATACCGTGCGCGGCACGATATCGGTGGCGCTACCGGCGCCAAACGGGATGTAGGCGCGGATCGGCTGCGCCGGCCAGTTCTGGGCCTGGGCGGCGAATGACAAGGCAAGACCAAGCGCGACCAGCGCGCCGCGGCAGACAAGTTTCATGACATCCCCTCTCTCGAAACCGGCGGCAGATTATCGCCGCGCGGCCACACACGTCCATGCATTCTATATGCCAGCCGCGCCACCGTCCGCGCGTGGATCGTGGCCGCCCTCCAGCGTGCCGTCCGGGTGCAGGACGACCGCGCCGGCGTGGCCCATGGTGTCGGAATAGGCCTCGTCCAGCACCGCAACGTCGTGACCGGCCGACATCAGCCGATCGATTAGTTGGCCGTCGAAGCGGGATTCCAGCCTGAGGTTTGTGTGCGTTGAGCCCCAGGTGCGGCCGAGCAGCCAGCGTGGCGCATCGAGCGCTTTGTCGAGCGGCTGACGGAACGTGACGAGGCGGGTGAACAGGGCGGCTTGCGTCTGCGGCTGGCCGTCGCCGCCCATGGTGCCATAGGCGATGACGCGGCCATCTTTCAGGGCGGCGAGCGCCGGATTGAGCGTGTGGAACGGCCGGCGGCCAGGCGCGAGCGTGTTGAGCGCTTTGGGATCGAGCGAGAAGCTCGCGCCGCGGTTCTGCATCAGAATACCGGTCGCCGGCAGCACGCAGCCGGAGCCGAACTCCCAATAGAGCGACTGGATATAGGAAACGACGAGGCCGGAGGAATCCGCCGCGCCCATCCAGACGGTGTCGCCTTCGCCGTAAGGCTGCGGCCATTTGGCCGCTGTCTGGCGGTCGATCTTGTCCGCTTCGGCGTCGAGAAATTTCGGCGCGAGGTATTGGTTGAGATCGGCGGTTATTCTGTCGGGATCGGTGACGACGCGATCACGCACGCGGAAGGCGCGCTTGGTCGCTTCGACCAGGCCGTGGATGTGCTCGAAGCTCTCGGCTTGCGCGACTCGCAGGCGCTCGAACAGCGCGAGGATCATGAGCGACGCCAGTCCCTGCGTTGGCGGCGGCGAATTGTACAGCGTGCCGGCTTGCGTGCGCACGCTGAGCGGCTCGGCGACGAAGGCCTCGAATGTCTCCAGGTCGCCGCGCGTCACCGGGCTGCCGATACGCTCGAGATCGGCGGCGATCTCGCGCCCGACGTCGCCGCGATAGAAATCGTCGAGCCCGGCATTGGCGAGATGATCGAGCGTGGCGGCAAAGGCGCTTTGCTTGAGCCGCGCGCCGGCTTCGGGTGGCTTGCCGTCAATCAAGAACGCTTGCAGGAACCCCGGCGCCGTTTCCAATTCAGCGTATTTCTCGACCGTCAGCCGCGCCTGGCTGCGGGTCACCGTGTAGCCCTCACGCGCGTGTTTGATCGCGGGTGCCAACAGCACGTCGAGCGGCAGCTTGCCGCCAATCCCTTTTCCAACTTGCGCTTTCGCCGCTTCGGCCGCCAGCATCCAGGCCGCCACCGTCCCCGGCACGGTGAGCGCGGCGAGCGGCCCGCGCGCCGGGATCTCGTCGACGCCGGCGCCGCGATAAAGCCGCGGCATCGCCTTGCTGCCGGCGCGCCCCGCCCCCATCAGCGCGCGCACGCGGCCCGACGGCTCCCGGATCAACCAGAAGCCGTCGCCGCCGATGTGGTTCATGTGCGGATAGACCGCAGCGATCGAGGCCGCCATCGCCAGCATGGCCTCGATGGCGTTGCCACCTTCGGCGAGGATCAAGCGGCCGTCCTCAACCGCGGCCGAATGCGGCGCGCAGACCACTCCGCGGCGATGTCCGGCGGTGTGGAGCGTCATACCGGCACGGCGTCGGCGAGCCCGCGCTTCTTCAACAGCGCATCGACCGACGGCAAGCGGCTGCGGAAGGCTTTGTAGGCCTCGACCGGGTCGCGCAGGTTGCCGGCACCGTACACATAGTCGCGCAGGCGCTTGGCGGTTTCCGGGTCGAAAGCGTTGCCGGTTTCCTCGAAGGCCTGGAAGGAGTCGGCGTCGAGCACTTCGGACCACATGTAGGAGTAATAGCCGGCGGCATAGCCGCCGCCGGAAAACAGATGCTGGAAATGCGGCAGCCGGTGGCGCATGACGATCTCCGCCGGCATCTGAATGCGCGCCAAGTCATCGCGCTCGAAGGCGCTAACGTCGAGCTTGGTGCTGGCCGGCAGCGCATGAATATCGAGATCGACCAGCGCGCAGGCGGTGTATTCCACCGTGGCGAAGCCCTGGTTGAAGGTGCGTGTCGCCAAGACGCGGTCGAGCAAGGCCTTGGGCATCGGCTCGCCGGTCGCTGCATGGCGCGCGTAGGTCTGCAGGATCTCCGGCACCTCCAGCCAATGCTCGTAGAGCTGCGACGGCAGTTCGACGAAATCGCTCGGCACCGCCGTGCCGGCGAGCAGCGGATAGGTCACGTTCGACAACAGGCCGTGCAGCGCGTGGCCGAACTCGTGGAACAGCGTGCGGGCGTCGTCGAAGGACAACAACGCCGGCTCGCCCGCGGCGGGTTTGGAGAAGTTGCAGACATTGAGAATGATGGGGCGCACATGGCCGATCAGCTTCTCCTGATCGCGCAGCGAGGTCATCCAGGCGCCCGAGTGCTTGGAGCCACGCGCGAAGTAGTCGCCGATAAACAGACCGACATGCGCGCCGGTCTTGTCCTTGACCTCCCAGGCGCGTGCGTCGGGGTGATAGAGCGGCACGCTGACCGGCGCAAACGAGAGGCCGAACAGGCGCCGTGCGGTCTCGAAGGCAGCCTCCACCATCTTGTCGAGCTGCAGGTAGGGCTTGAGTTCGGCCTCGTCCAAATCGAACTTGGCCTTGCGCAGCTTCTCGGCGTAATAGCGCCAGTCCCACGGCGCGAGGGCGAAATTGCCGCCCTCCTCCGCGATCAGCTTTTGCAAAGTGTCGCGCTCGGCCGCGGCCTTGGCGCGGGCGCGGCGCCAGACCTCGTCGAGCAGCTTGCGCGCCGCTTGCGGCGTCTTTGCCATCTGATCGTCGAGCCGGTAGTCCGCATAGGTGACGAAGCCGAGCAGCTTAGCGCGCTCGGCGCGCAGCGCGACCGTCTCGGCGATCAGCGCGCGGTTATCGGTCGCGCCGCCGCTCTCGCCGCGCTTGATCCAGACCTGGAAGATCTTCTCGCGCAGATCGCGGCGCGAGGAGAACTGCAAAAAGCTCTCGCACGAGGAGCGCGCCAGCGTGATGGCGTATTTGCCCGGCTGACCGCGCTCTTCGGCTGCCGCGCGCGCGGCGGCGCGGGCGAAGTCGGGCAGCCCCGCGAGATCGTTTTCCTCCAGCACCAGCGCATAGGACTTCTCGTCCGCCAGCACGTTCTGCCCGAACTGCGTGCCGAGGCTGGCCAACTGCTCGTTGATCGCCGCGAGGCGATCTTGCGCTGCCTTATCGAGCGCGCCGCCGGCGCGCACGAAGCGGGTGTGATAGCGGTCGAGCACGCGCGCTTGCTCGGCGTTCAGGCCGAGCCTCGCGCGCCGCGCGTAGAGATCGGCGATACGGGCGTAAAGCGTGCGGTTGAGATAAAGCGCGTTGCTGTGACGGGCCAGGAGCGGCGAGACGTCGCGCTCGATCGCCTCGATCTTGTCGCCGGTGTTGGCGCCAGCCAAGACGAAGAACACGTTGCAGACGCGGTCCAGTTCGCGCCCACTCTTCTCCAGCGCCTCTATGGTATTGGCGAAGCTCGGCGTCGCCGGATCGGCGGCGATGGCGTCGATCTCGGCGCGATGGCGGCTAAGCGCCCGGTCGATGGCGGGGCGGAAATGCTCCGGCTCGATCGCGGCAAGCGGCGGCAGGCCGAACGGGCCGGTCCAGTCGGCGAGCAATGGATTGTCGGAGGCGGAGAAAGATTGCGGTCGGGTCATGCCGGTTATCTAGAACGTAGACAGACAAACGCCAAGCCGCGGCGAGTTCGACCCAACTCCAGGCCAATCAACCCGTTGCCAGAACGGAGAGAGCGGTTAGCAAGTCACATGGAACAAGCCGATCTTTTTTCCATGCGCATCGTTGAAGGTGCGAATCGCCTGCGGTGTCGGCTGAATTACGATTTGGCAGTCCTTCTTGGCGAAGAACGCTTCTGCCTCGGGGGAGAGCCGCACGTTGCCCTGCTGGCCTGAACCGAGGATGAGCCGCCTACAGTCCTTCTCGAATACAAATTTCGCCTCGTCCTCGGACACGACATGCGAGGTACCATACAGCCGTTTCGAAAGCTTTTTCTTGCGCTTCAAGATCTCGCCTGACAGCCGAATAATCACGTCATGATCATAGGTCTTGCCATCGATCGTGATCTGGCCAAACGCCGTGCGATCAATCCGCATGGCTTGCTCCTTCGCCAAACGGCTGCAAGGACTAATTAGATCTTTAGGCTAATACGCTTCGGTCCAATGACCTTGATCTGAGTCAACGCATATTCAAGAGCGCCGCGCCGCCGGCAAAACGCGCGGCCGGACCAAGCGCCTCCTCGATGCGCAACGCCTCGTTCCATTTTGCCATGCGCTCCGAGCGCGAAAACGAGCCGACCTTGAGCTCGCCGGCATCCCAGCCGACGGCGAGATGGACGATGGTGGTGTCCTCGCTTTCGCCCGAGCGCGCGGAGACGATGGTCCCGAGCCCGGCGTCGCGTGCGGCGGTGAGCGCGGCGTATGTCTCGGTGAGCGTGCCGGCCTGGTTCGGCTTGATCAGCGCCGCGGTGACCGCCTTGGACGCGGCCGCCTCGCGCACGCGCGCGGCGTTGGTGACCAGGAAATCGTCGCCGACCACCTGCACCCGCGCGCCGTAGGCTTTGGTGAAACGGCGGAAACCCTCCACGTCGCCTTCGGCCACCGGATCTTCGACCGAGACGATTGGGTAGCGGCCGATCCAGCGGCCAAGCAACTCGATCAGGCCGTCGCTATCGAGCTCGCGGTTATCCAAGGCGAGCCGATAGCGGCCTTTGTCGCCGAACGAGGAGGCGGCGATGTCGAGCGAGATGGCGACGTCGGCGCCGGGCGAAAAGCCGGCGCTCTCGATGGCGCGCACCAGCATATCGAGCGCTTCCTCGTTGGAAGCGAAGGCCGGCCAGTAGCCGCCCTCGTCGGCGACGCCCTGCAGGAGCCCGCGCTCGGCCAAGAGTTTGCCGGCGGCGGCATAGACCTGCGCGGTGAGGTCGAGCGCCTCGGCGAAATTTTTGGCGCGCGGACAGAGGATCATGAAGTCCTGCACGTCGACCCGGCGTGCGGCATGGGCGCCGCCGCCGAAGATCTGGATTTCCGGCAGCGGCAGCCGCCCCGCCTTACCGTGCGACAGATAATGCCAAAGCGGCACACCATGCGCCGCGGCGGCGGCATGGGCGGCCGCCATCGAGGCGGCGATCATGGCATTGCCGCCGAGGCGGCATTTGTTCCGCGTGCCGTCAAGCGCGAGCAGGATTTTGTCGACCGCCGCCTGGTCGGCGGCGTCCGTGCCGCGCAAAGCCTTGGCGATCTCGCCGGAAATATTCGCCTGCGCGCGCCGCACGTCGAGGCCGCCGAAGGCCGCGCCGCCATCGCGCAGATCGAGGGCCTCGCCCGAGCCGGTCGAGGCGCCCGCCGGCGCGATAGCGCGGCCGCGCGCGCCGCCTTCGAGCACGATCTCCGCTTCGACCGTCGGCCGCCCGCGCGAATCCCACACCCGCCGGCCAAGCACGGAAGCAATCGTCGTCGCGCTCATGCCGCGGGTTCCTTGATGCCGATCTCGCGCGCCCAGGCGTTGCGGATTTCGGAGAGCTGGTCAGGCGGGTGCGCGAGGCATTCGAGGGCCACGCGGCGGATTTTCGCCTTGTCATCCTCCGCGGTGACATATTCGACAGGCGACTTGCCGTCCACCCGCGCCAAGAACAGCCCGGGCAGCAGATGCGCGGTGCGCCGCTCCATTGCCGCCGGCGGCTCCCAGGTGACGCCGGCGAGATAAGTCCGAGCCAACACATCGTAGAGGTCGAGGAAACGCGCCGCCGCCCGCGGCGTCCACAGGCACTTGAGCAGCATGTGGTTGAGGCAGAAGGCGAGATCGAAGGCCGGGTCGCCGTACCAGGCGCATTCGGCGTCAAGAAAGACCGGGCCGCGCGGGCCGACCAGGATGTTCTTGGGGCTGACGTCGCCGTGCACCAGCGTCAGCTTGGTGGCGAGCGTCTGGCGCGACAGCGCCATCAAGGCGTCGGCGGCCTGCGGGTGCTTGGACGCCGTCGCCTCAAGGTAAGCGGCAAGCCGGATGGCATGGAACGTCTCGTCGGTGGCAAAGGCGGCGGCCAAGGCATCGCTTCGCGCGGTTGTCCCGTGGATATCCGCGAGAGAACGGCCAATCTCGGCGGCAAAGGCGGCGTCGGTGTGGCCGTCGCGCAATTCGCTCTTCCAATTGCGGTAAACGGCCGGGTCGAGATAGGCCATGGCGAACAGGCCGGCCTGGGGATCGTGGCCGAGCAGTTGCGGCACGGCGTCCGGCAGGATGCCGCGCACCACCTCCATCCATTTTACCTCGTAGGCGTTGCGCGCGACCGAGACATACCAGTCGTCGGCGACCTTGAGCTTGGGCAGCGCGCGTTTGATCGCGAAGGTCTTCGCTCGCGTATCGACCTTCCAGATGTCAGAAGCGACGCCGCCGGTCAGCGCTGTGTAAGACGCCGTCTCGCCGGGCGCGATCAGGCCCATGCGGGCGAGCGCGGCATCGAGGACGGCATGGTCGGCGGGGGCGGCTTCGGTCATCGCGGCGGGATTTAAGCCGTCCCATCCTGCGCTGTCACCCACGCAGCGCCCGCAACGCATTGAAGATGACCGCCACGTCGATCGCCTCCTGCAGCAGGGCGCCTTCGATGGGCGGCAGATGGCCGAATGCCGCCGCGATCATGGCGAGAAACGACAGGCCCATGCCGGCCATGACGCTTTGCAGGGCGATGAAGCGCGAGCGCCGCGCGATCCTGATCGCCGGCAGCACACGGTCGAGCTGATCGACCAAGAGCACCACGTCGGCCGCCTCGGCCGAGGCCGCCGCCCCCTTGGCGCCCATCGCCAGGCCGATATCGGCCGCGGCCAGCGCCGGTGCGTCGTTGACGCCGTCGCCGATCATCATCACCGGACCGTTCTTGCGCTCCGACAGCACCGTTATAACCTTTGCGTCAGGCGTCAGCTCCGAGCGCACCAGGTCGATCGCGAGGCCACTGGCGACCGCTTTTGCGACTTCGCGGCGGTCGCCGGTCGCCAGCACGATGCGCTCGATGCCGAGCGCGCGCAGCGCTTGCAGCAGCTGCTCGGTGCCGGCGCGCAGCCGGTCGGACAGGATCAGCACGCCGGCGAGCCTGCCGTCGATCGCCACCGCTGTGGCGAGCGCACCGGGCGCCCGTTCGCGCGGCAGCAGCGCGGAGACGGCGTCGCCAACCGCGGCGGCGATGTAATGCAGCCCGCCGACCATCACCACGCGGCCGTCGACCCGGCCGGCGACACCCTCGCCCGGCGTTTCCACCACGTCGGTCGGCACCGCCAGCGCCAGTCCTTTGCCGCGCGCCTCGGCCACGATGGTCTGCGCTATGATGTGTTTGGAAGCCTGATCGAGCGAAGCGGCGGTGCGCAGGAGCTCGTCGGGCGTGACGCCATCGGCGGTCCGGATGGCGACGATCCGGGCTTGGCCGTGGGTCAGCGTGCCGGTCTTGTCGATGACCAGCGAGCGCACTGCGGCAAGCGTTTCAATCGCCTTGCCGCCCTTGATCAGGATGCCGAGCTTGGCCGCGCGCGACAGGCCGGCGACGATCGCCACCGGCACCGCCAGGATCAGCGGACAGGGCGTCGCCACCACCAGCACCGCCACCGCCCGCACCGGATCGCCGGCCATGAGCCAGGCGGCGCCGGCCAGCACCACCGTCACCGCCAGGAAGACGATGGCGTAGCGGTCGGCCAGCCGCGACATCGGAGCGCGCGAGCGCTGGGCGGCCTCGACCATGCGAATCACGCCGGCGTAGGTGCTCTGGGCGGCCGGGCGCGTGGCCGCAAGATCGAAGGCGTCGCCGGCATTGGTCGAGCCGCTGAGGACCACGTCGCCGGTCCTGAGCTGCACCGGCAGCGATTCGCCGGTAAGTGCCGACTGGTCGAGCACCGCGACGCCCTCGGCCACGGTGCCGTCGACCGGCACCACGTCGCCGCGCCGCACCAGCAGCCGGTCGCCGGCTGCGATGAGGTCGAGCGCGACCTCCTCGAGCTGCCCGTCCCGGTGCCGTACCGCGGTGCGCGGCACCCGCGACAAGAGGGTCGTCATCTCGCGCCGGGCCGCCCGCTCGGCGTAACTCTCCAGATACTGCCCGCCGGCATACATCAGGGCGACGATCGTGGCGGCGAGCGTCTCGCCGACAGCCAGCGCGCCGCTCATCGACAGCGCGGCGACGATGTCGAGCCCGAGGTCGCCGCGGCGCAGGCTGGTGACGATCTCGGCGACGAGCGCGAGCAGCACCGGCACGGTGACAGCTGCCCAGACGACCGGCGACCAGGCGCCGAGCCCGGCGACTTTGGCGGCCAAGCCGGCGGCGAGGCCGAGCGCCACCAGCGCGGCGAGCAGCGGACGGGCGTTCTTGAGTGCGCTTGCGACCGACATCGGCCGACCATCGGCGCTCGCGCGGCCCGCAGCCATGACCGAGATCAAACGCCCTATGGACTTGATCTCACACGCGGATTCGTGGACATTGCAGCCGCCAAAGGGAGAGTGTCATGGCTGCTCAGCGCCGCATCGTCTGGCTCAACGTCGTCACCGTGATCAGCGCCGCCATCCTGATCGGCGCCGAGGTGTTCGGCGCCGCCTTTGCCGGCTCGTGGGCGTTCGCCACGCTGTTCGATCTCGGCACCATCGGGCAACGGATCCTCGACGGCGTGTTCGTGCTCTGCGGCGTCGCGGTGATGGTGCAATTCATTCGCAACGCGCACCGCATCGAACCGTTCACCGCGCGCGGCTGACCGCGTCACGCTGGCGCCGGCGAAACGAACCGTTAAGAAAGTTTTTGCGCGCGAGGAACTAAAACTCTTGCATCGCGCGCAAAATTTGTTATTTCAAACATTGCCCAATTTCGCACGTGCCTGTGGCCGTGTGTCGGTCGGTAGGTAGCGGGACAAGAGGCCCGCCAGCCGCCTGGAGAGAGAAGCCAAAACCTCTCCAAGAAATCTGACCGGCAGCTGGAGGCGAAACCAGCACAGCCTG
>DATJVE010000044.1:0-7651 GCA_035501975.1 Pseudolabrys sp. | reverse complement strand
CATGCACGGCGGCAACGGCATCTCCGAGGAATACCACGTGATGCGGGTGCTTTCGAATCTGGAGACGGTGAACACTTACGAGGGCACCCACGACATCCACGCCCTCATCCTCGGCCGCGCGCAAACCGGCATCCAGGCGTTCTTTTGATTGTTGCAGTGAAAGCGCTCCCATCATTCCGTTCGTCCCCGCGAAGGCGGGGACCCAGGAGCCAAAAACACCGGGCGGTTCGTGTCGCTCTGGGTTCCCGCTTGCGCGGGAACGAACGGAGTGTGTGAGTGACCCTCCTCGCTTTCTCACTCCTCGTCGGCGCCGGCGTGTTTGCCGGCTTGCTTGCCTCGATCATCGGCGGTGCGGCGGTGGTGGTGTATCCGGCGATGATCATGGCCGGCATCCCACCGCAGGCGGCGGCGGTGTCGAACCTCGTGGCGCTGATGCCGGCGACCATGCTCGCCGCACTCTCCGACCGCACGCAACTGCCGCCGTTCAATCGCGCCTTCGTCAGCCTGATTGTCGCGTCCGTGGCCGGCGCCGGTCTCGGCGCCATGCTGCTGCTGCTGACGCCAGGCAAGCTCTTCAACGGCATCGTGCCGCTGCTGCTCGGCTTTGCCACGCTGCTGTTCGCCTTCGCCGAGAAGATCGGCGCCTACATCCGCAAACGCGCGGAAGGCCGCGGCCACGACGTTACCTTCAACGTGTCGAGCCTCAAGGTGCTGCTGCCGGTGTCGTTCTACGGCGGCTATTTCGGCGCCGGCGTCGGCATTCTGATCCTCGGCGTGTTCTCCATCGCCACCGGCGGCGATTACCGCTCCGCCAATGTGGCGAAGAACCTGGTCTCCAGCCTCAACGGCCTTGTCGCCTCCATCGTCTTCATCGTGCAGGGCGCGGTGGTCTGGCCGCAGACGCTGGCGCTGATGGCCGGCACCGTTGTCGGCGGCATTGCCGGCGCGCACATCGCGCGCGTCATCCCGCGCAATGTCGTACGGGTGCTGGTGGTCGCGGTCGGCGCCGCGCTGACCGTGAGCTTCGCGCGGCGATACTGGTTCTAGCGCGCGCTGACCATCTCGGCGAGTTGCGCGACGCGCCGCGTCATCGCGCTGTCGGGGTCGGCGAGCGGATCGACCACGGTGAAATGATTGGCGCCGGCGATCTCCTCGTAACGCGTCGCCACGCCGCGCGCGCCCCAGGCATCGGCGATGCCGTGGCTCTGGCGCAAAAATTCGCTCGATTCCAGCGCACCCACGACCGCATCGAGCGTACGTCCGCGCGGCATTTTCCAGAACAGCGGCGACAGCCGCCGCGCTTCCGCGGCGTCGAGCCGCAAGTCGGCATTCTGCGACACATGCACCAACGGCGCGAGGTCGAACACGCCGGAGATCGCGTAGGCCGCCGGCACGAGATCGGCCGGCGCGTCGGCGGCGAACGCCTTCCAGTCCTGCGCCAGCAGGCAGGCGGCGAGATGGCCGCCCGCCGACCAGCCGTAAACGAAAATGCGCTTGCGATATCGCCGCCACAGCCACAGGCAGGCCGCGCGCATTTCCTCGACGATGGTGGCGATCGAGACCTGCGGGCAGAAATCGTAACCGACGACCGCGACGTCGATGCCGTGCGCGTTCGGTCCGGCCGCCAGCTGGCTGAACGTGGAAGGATCGAGTGAACGCCACCAGCCGCCGTGAATGAACAGCGCGAGCGGCGCATCACCATCCTTGGCGGGGAATAGGTCGATGCTCTGTCGCGCGCCCGGCCCGTATTTGAGACCGAATTCACCATCCAGCGCGCCGTCGCGATAGGCCGCGGCCTCGCGCTGCCAGCGCGCGAAAATCTCCGGATGCTCCGGTACGCGGCCGCGGTTGTCGTATTCTTTTTCGTAATCGGTGGGCATACGGCGGAAGCTACCCGGCTTTGCCTTCGGAGCAAACATGGTTATCTGTTAGTCCCATGAAGATCGACGGCCGGCCAATGCGCACGATCTGGCTCGAGGATGACGCCGCAAGCGTCGGCATCATCGATCAGACCCAATTGCCGCACCGCTTTGCCACCGCGCGGCTTGCGACGCTCGACGATGCGGTGCGCGCGATCAAGACCATGCAGGTGCGCGGCGCGCCTTTGATCGGCGCGGCCGCGGCTTACGGCGTGTGGCTGGCGCTGCTCGGCGATGCGTCGGATGAAAATCTGGAACGCGCCTATGCGGCGCTGCTGGCGGCGCGGCCGACTGCGATCAACCTCAAATGGGCGCTTGATCAGATGCTGGCGGCAGTGCGCAACCGGCCGCGCGCGGAGCGCAGCGCTGCCGCCTTGCGCCGCGCCAACGAGATCGCCGAGGAGGACGTCGCCATCAACCGGGCGATCGGCCGGCACGGTCTGAAACTGATCGAGGAAATCGCGGTGCGCAAAAATGGGACCCGCATCAACGTGCTCACGCATTGCAATGCCGGCTGGCTGGCGACGGTCGACTGGGGTACCGCGACCGCGCCAATCTACATGGCGCACGACAAAGGCATCCCCGTGCATGTGTTCGCCGACGAGACGCGGCCGCGCAACCAGGGCGCCTCGCTCACCGCCTGGGAGCTCGGCCATCACGGCGTGCCGCACACGGTCATTCCCGACAATACCGGCGGCCACCTGATGCAGCATGGCCTGGTCGATTTGGTGATCGTCGGCGCCGACCGCGTCACCGCGCAAGGCGACGTCTGCAACAAGATCGGCACTTATCTCAAGGCGCTCGCCGCGCACGACAATAAGGTGCCCTTCTATGTGGCGCTGCCGTCACCGACCATCGATTTCAGCGTGAGCGACGGGATTGCCGAGATCCCCATCGAACAGCGCGGGCCGGAGGAAGTCGCGACCATGACCGGCAAGACCAAGGATGGGCGCATCGAGACCGTGCGGATTATTCCCGACGGGTCGCCGGTCGCCAATTACGGCTTCGACGTCACGCCAGCGCGGCTCGTCACCGGGCTGATCACCGAGCGCGGCGTGCTCCAGGCTAATCGCGCGGCGCTTGCCGCGGCGTTTCCCGAGCGCGCCGGCAAAATATGATAAGCTTGCGTCATGAGCCTCGCCGCCAAACAGCCTTTGGAAGTTCCAGTCGACGGACGCCAGTCGGAAACCGCGCTCGCCGTCGCGCGCGGCACGGCGCGGCTTTTGCACGCGCACGGTTTCTCGGTGGTGAGCGAGCTGCCGCTGCCGTCCGGCCGCCGAGCGGACTTGGTCGCGCTCGATGCCGGCGGTGAAATCTGGATCGTCGAGATCAAATCCTCGGTCGCCGATTTCCGCGCCGACCAGAAATGGCAGGACTACCGGCTGCATTGCGACCGGCTGTTCTTCGCCACCTGCATGGAAGTGCCCTGCGAGATCTTTCCCAAGGACACCGGCTTGATCGTGGCCGACGCCTTCGGCGCGCAGATGGTGTGCGAGGCGCCCGAACACCGGCTGCCGGCGCCGACGCGCAAATCCATGATGCTCCTGTTTGCCCGCGCCGCCGCGCTACGGCTGCAGTCGCTCGCCGACCCGACGGGGCCTTATGGGGAATTTACTTGAGCATCACCGCGGCGCGCGCTTGGCCAGTATCCGCTGCAGCGTGCGGCGGTGCATGCTGAGCCGGCGCGCGGTTTCCGAGACGTTGCGCCCGCACAATTCGTAAATGCGGTGGATGTGCTCCCAGCGAACGCGGTCGGCCGACATGGGATTTTCCGGCGGCTCGCACTTGCTGTCGCGCGCGAGCAAAGCGGCGGCGACGTCGTCGGCATCGACCGGCTTGGCGAGGTAATCGACCGCGCCCAGCTTCACCGCGTTCACCGCCGTGGCGATGTTGCCGTAACCGGTCAGGATGATGCCGCGGGCGTCGGGCCGGCGACGCTTGAGCGCAGAGATCACGTCGAAGCCGTTACCGTCGCCGAGCCGCATGTCGACCACGGCGAAAGCCGGCGCGGCCCGTTCGACCTGCAGCAAGCCGTCGGCGACCGATTCGGCCGTCGTCACGCTAAAGCCGCGTTGTTCGAGTGCCTTGGCCAGCCGCTGCAGGAACGGCAGGTCGTCCTCGACGATCAGCAGCGACCGTTCCGCCGGGATATCTTCGCGCGCCCTTGTTTCGGCGACGTCGTTTACTGCCATGTCCACGTTTGCACCTTTACGCTTTGCCGCAATGCACGGCGCGCCGCCCGCATAGATACAGGATAAAAGTAGGAAATTCGTCCGGCAATCTCAAGCCGCGGCAAACGCCAAAGGGCGCTGAAAATCGCTCCGGCTCCAGCGCACGGTGACCAAGGCACCTTTGCCGGGAGACGGCCGGTTGGCGAAGGCGAGTGTGGCGCCGGACCGTTCGAGCAAGGTTTTGGCGATGAAAAGGCCCAGGCCGAGGCCGGTCGGCATCTCGTCGGTCTTGCTTGGATTGCGCCGGCGGCTGGTGAGATAAGGCTCGCCGATGCGCGCCATGATATCCGGCGCGAAGCCCGGCCCGTCGTCGACGATGGTCACCTCGATCATATCTTCGTTCCATTGCGCGCCGACCACGACGCGCGTGCGCGCAAAATCCACGGCGTTCTCCAGCAGATTGCCGAGGCCGTAAAGGATCGCCGGGTTGCGCGCGCTCGCCGGCTCGGCACCGGGCGCGGGCGACGCCGTGACGTCGATGGCGACCCCGAAATTGCGATGCGGCGCCACCACCTCTTCAATCAGCGACGACAGCGGCGTACGGTCGAACGGCTGGCCGCTTGCCGACAATTCGGTGAGCTTGGCCAAAATATTGCGGCAGCGCGTTGCCTGTTCGCGCAGAAGGCGCACGTCCTCGCCGTGCAGCGAATCGGCGGCGATCGCATTCTCCAATTCCTTGGCGATCACCGAAATCGTCGACAGCGGCGTGCTGAGCTCGTGCGCGGCGGCGGCGGCCAGTCCGTCGAGCTGCGAGAGATGCTGCTCGCGCGCCAGCACCAGTTCAGTGGCGGCGAGCGCGTCGGTGAGCTGGCGCGACTCCTCGGTGATCTGCCAGGCATAGACGCCGATGAAGCCGATGGCGAGCAGCAGCGCGAGCCAGACCCCGACAATATAGATCGGCGGCAGCTGCAGCGGGGTTCCGGTGTCCCAGGGCAGCGGATAATGCGCAAACACCAGCGCGGTGGCGCAGGCGATGGCGAAGCCGCCGAGCATCAAGGTGAGGCGCGGCGGCAGCGCGGTCGCCGACAGCAGCACCGGCGCCAGGAACAGGAAGGCGAAGGGATTCTGCAATCCGCCGGTCAAGTACAGCAGCACGGCAAGCTCGCCGATATCGAAGGCGAGCAGCCAGGCGGCGCGGTCCGGCTCGAGCCGTTGCGTCATGCGGAAGCGCAGGCGCAGCGCCACATTGAGCCAGGCCGACAGCGCGATCACCGCGAGGCAGGCATAGATCGGCAGCGTGAAACCCAGCCCGAAATAGACCACCAGTACGGCGGTGGTCTGCCCGATGGCGCCGAGCCAGCGCAGCCGCAGCAGGGTATCGAGGCGCACATTGCGGCGCGGATGATTCTGCGGCAGGCCGAGCGAAGGCATGGCGTGCAGTTTACCGCCGGCCTGCGAAGCCTCAAACTGGTCGCAGTGCTGCGGGGCTTGCGCTTCCTGCGGCGGAGCGTCACATCTGGCCCCAGAATGGACGCGCAGAGCACGTCAGCCATCGCCGTCGACCGCCTGGTCAAGCTCTACAAGGGCGTGGCGGCGGTCGACGGCATTACGTTCCGCCTGGCGCCGGGCTCGATCACCGGGCTGCTCGGCGGCAACGGCGCCGGCAAGACCACGACGATTGCCATGATCATGGGCCTGGTGACGCCGACCTCCGGCACGGTTTCCGTCCTGGGCGCGCGGATGCCGGACGAGCGGTACCGCGTGCTGCACCGGATGAATTTCGAAAGCCCCTACGTGGCGCTGCCGATGCGGCTCACCGTGCGGCAGAATCTGTCGGTCTTCGCCCAGCTCTACGCGGTGGCCGACATCGACGAACGCATCGCCGCGCTCGCCGCCGATCTCGACCTCGGCGAGTTCCTCGACCGCCCCGCCGGCAAGTTGTCGGCCGGGCAGAAGACGCGCGTTTCGCTCGCCAAGGCGCTGCTCAACCGTCCGGAAATCCTGCTGCTCGACGAGCCGACCGCCTCGCTCGATCCGGACACCGCCGACTGGGTGCGCGAGCGGCTCGAGCACTATCGCCGTGCGCAAGGCGCGACGGTGCTGCTCGCCTCGCACAACATGACCGAGGTTGAACGGCTCTGCGAGCGCGTCATCATCATGAAGAAGGGCCGCATCGAGGACGACGACACGCCGCAGCGCCTGCTCGCCCGTTACGGCCGCGAGACCCTGGAAGAGGTTTTCCTCGACGTGGCGCGCGGCCGCGCCGAACAGCATGAGGCGGCGCAATGAACGCCAGCGATTCCGGCCTCGACTTCTCCTTCAACCGCGTCGCCGCCATGGTGCGGCGCTACTGGTATCTCCTGCGCTCCTCCTGGCCGCGCGTGCTCGACCTGATCTACTGGCCGACCGTGCAGATGCTGATGTGGGGCTTCCTGCAGCTCTACGTGGCGCAGCAAGGCGGCGGGCTGTTCATGCGCGCGAGCGGGGTGTTCATCGGCGCGGTGCTGTTGTGGGACATCCTGTTCCGCGGCCAGCTCGGATTCTCGATTTCGTTCCTGGAAGAGATGTGGTCGCACAATCTCGGCAACCTGATGATGTCGCCGCTGCGGCCGGTCGAGTTCATCGCCGCGCTGATGATCATGAGCATTGTGCGCTTGGCGATCGGCATGATCCCGGTGACGCTGCTTGCCTTCGCTTTCTTCGGGTTCAACCTGTGGTCGCTTGGCCTCGCGCTCGCCGCCTTCTTCGTCAACCTGATCCTCACCAGCTGGGCGATCGGCATCTTCGTCTCCGGCCTGCTGTTGCGGAACGGCATGGGGGCCGAGAGCATGGCGTGGACCATCATGTTCCTGTTCCTGCCGCTGACCTGCGTGTACTACCCGGTTACGGTGCTGCCCTGGTACCTGCAATACGTTGCGTGGTCGCTGCCGCCGACATACGTATTCGAAGGCATGCGTGCGCTTTTGATCGATCATGTCTTCCGCGCCGACCTGATGGTGGAAGCGCTTGCATTCAACGTTGTGCTGTTCGCGGCGGCGTCGTTTGCCTTCCTCAAGCTGCTGCAAAGCGCGCGCGTCCAGGGCTCGCTGTTGCAGACCGGTGAATAAGCCGAAAACCCGCACGCTTAGAGTGGCTTACCGGCCATTTTATGGGTGTAAACCGGACGCCAAGGACTTACGGCTATGTTGACGCTATGACAGAAAAAAGACACGGTGCTGCATCGCAGCAGGGGCCGGGGACTACGTCCATGCCGATTGGTGAATTCGACGGGGCAGCCACGCTGCCCAGTGACAGCGGCATTTTGCTCGCGACGCCGATGTACTGGCTCTACGAGATGGGCCAGGCGGCGCTCAATCCGTCGCGCGCGGTCGCCGACGCGACGCGCCTGTTCTTCAAGAATCCGGCCAACCCGTTCTCGCATACCACCTATGGCAAATCGATTGCCGCGGCGGCGGAATTGTTCGAGCGCTCGACGCGCCGCTATCGCCGCCCCGAATGGAATATCAAGCGGGTGACCGTCGGCGCCGAGCACGTGCCGGTGCACATCACCAACATCTGGGA
>DATJVE010000043.1:0-19094 GCA_035501975.1 Pseudolabrys sp. | reverse complement strand
GCCAACGTGCCCTACGACGAGGTGTTCGAGCTCGAGGACATCAACTCCGAGTTCGCCCAGGCCGACATCGCCTTCGTCATCGGCGCCAACGACGTCACCAACCCGGCGGCCGAGGAAGACAAGACCTCGCCGATCTACGGCATGCCCGTCCTCCAAGTCTGGAAGGCCGGCACCGTGATGTTCATCAAGCGCTCATTGGCATCGGGTTACGCCGGCATCGACAACCCGCTGTTCTACCGCGACAACACCATGATGCTGCTCGGCGACGCCAAGAAAATGACCGAGAGTATCGTCAAGGCGATGTGAGCCAAGCGCAATCGATTGAAATAAAAATGCCCGGGCAAACTCCGGCCTTTCGTTTGCGAACGGCTCAGGCCACCAGCGTCGCCGGCGCGCTCATGGCCGGCTCGGTCTTGGTTTCCGGCTCGGGCGCGACGTAACGGAATTTATGGCCGTGCAGCGTGACCGTGAGGTCGACGCCGAAATCGCCGGCGCCGAAGGCTTCGACCCGGCGCTCTAGTTCCTTGTGTGAAATATCCGCCGGCACATCGCACATTGCCTTGTGCATGCGGCTGGTGCTTTTCGTCCCCGTCCATTGGATCGGCAGCTCGGCAAGCGGTTCGCTCTGGATCGCCAGCACCGGCGCCAGCCGCCAGAACAACCGCGCCAACTGCGTGAAAGCCATTTCCTGCAGGCGCGTCACGCTGGCGCCCGGCGGGATGACGAACAATTCGACGTCGATGATGGGCCCGGCGTCGACCCGCTCGGCCATCCGGTGCGCGGTCGCGCCGAAGGTGCTGGCCTTGTCGTAGATTGCGAAATGCGCCGGCACCCAGCCCGGATAATGTGGCGGCCCGGGATGGAAATTATAGGCGCCGAAGCCGAGCGCGTTGAGAATGCGCGTCGGCACCACCACCGGCGTGACGAAACCGATCAGACGGGCGCGCCGCACCACCGCAAGGTCGATCGCCTCGAGCTGCTTCAGCGTGTGAACGGGATGGATCGCTAGATCCTCGTTATGCCGGCGCAGCACGCCGGTGAGAGCGACTTCTTCGACCGGGCCGGTGAGCAGAATGATGGTGTCGATCATGCGCATCCAGAAAGCGCGCGACGGCGCGCAGGAAAAGTCATCGAAGGATACGCATTACGGGGGTCGGGACCGGGCCGGCGAGACGTTGCGCGGCCGAGCGTTTGCCGGATCGAAGGGCGCGAGTGTCGCCCGGCACGGTTTGCAAATGGTTAATGCTTGTTGCCGCGCGTGCGGCGGCGGCGATTTCCCGGCGGACTCGAATACCGCCGCGCGCTAGAGCGCGTCGGCAGGCAGCGGCACCACGCAAGTCACGCGCACGCCTTCTGGCCGATAGTCGATCGTGCTCCGCGCCTGGATCTGCCCGGGCAGGACGAATTGCAGCAGCCGCGAGCCGAAACCATGGCGCGCCGGTGGCGCCACCGGAGGACCGCCGCGCTCCACCCAGTCGATATTCAGTGTGCGCCGCGCGGCCTCGACCGTCACCGTCCAGGAGACGCCGAGCTTGCCGCCGAACACCGACAGTGCGCCGTACTTGGCGGCGTTGGTGGTGAGTTCGTGTATCGCCATGCCGAGCGACACCGCGAGCCGCGCCGGCACGTCGACAGGCGGCCCGTTGAGCTTGATGCGCTCGCCGTTGCCGTCGTCGAAGGCGTCGAGTTCGTTGCGCAGGATGTCGGTGAAAGTCGCCGCGCGGCTGTCATCGCTCAGCAAGAGATGCGTCTTGGCCAGCGCGCCGATGCGGCCGTTCAACGCCGTCTTGAAGTCCTCGATGGTATTGGACGAGCGGGCGGTCGAGCCCATGATCGCCTGCACGGTGGCGAGTGTGTTCTTCACGCGGTGATGCAGTTCGCGCACCAGCAGCGTCTGCTGCTCTTCCGCGCGTTTGCGTTCGCTGATGTCGACGAGCATGTTGACCGCGCCCACCAGCTCACCGGAATCGTCGTGCAGCGGCGTCGGGTAAGCGATGAACGGCACGAGCGTGCCGTCGGGACGCTCGCAGGCGGCTTCCAGGCCATGCACGCGCCGGTCTTCTTTCAACGCCATCGCCATCGGGCACTCGCCGTGCGGCATCGGCGTGCCGTCGGGCCAATAAAGCTTCCAGGAACCGCACCATTCGCTGGTGCCGAGCATGGGCCGGTGGCCCCACAGGACCACGGCCGATTCGTTGTAGTAGGTGATCCGCCCCAGGGCGTCGGTGGTGTAGACGGCGGCGGGCAGGGAATCGAGCAGTTCGCGGAACCGGCGCTCGCGCTCGCGCAGCGTCGCCTGCGCGCGCAAAGGTTCCGTCAGCGGAACCACATTCCCAGCCGGGGCGCCATGCGCGGCGAGCGCACGCTCGAACTCGCTTTCCAGGAACCCAGCCGGCCCTTCCATAATCGAACTCGAACCTCGGCCGCCGAGCGGCCTCATCGCGGGGCTTCGATGGGTAGAAAATCCCATCCAACCGCATCAACATTCCAATGCGGGATTGGTTTCACGGCTTTGAAAAGAATCCGGCAGTGTGGCGGCCCCGCCCTAGAGGGTCCGGAACATCACATAGGCGTCCACCGGCCCGAGCCGGGGGTGGCGGAACGCCCCCGGCAGGCGGCCGACGATCGTAAAGCCGCAGCGCTGCCACAGCGCCACCGCGCGGGAGTTGCTGCTGATGACGAAATTGAACTGCATGGCGGTGAAGCCGCGCTTGTGCGCTTCGGCCAGGGAATGCGAGCACATGGCCTGCGCCACGCCGCGCCCTTGCGCCGCGGGCGCGACCACGTAGCCGCAATTGGCCACATGGTCGCCGCCGCCTTTGGTGTTGGCGCGCAGATAATAGGTGCCGACGATGGCGCCGGCGTCCTCGGCGACGAACACCGCATGCCCCGGCGTGCGCCAATAGGCGAGCGCGTCGGATCGGGAAACGTCGCGCGGAATCGGATAGGTCTCGCCGGCGCGGAAGGTCGGCGAGAGGATGTGCCAGATGGCGTCGTCGTCTTCAGGCGTGGCGGGCCGGAGGTTCATGACCGCCTTGCTAGCATTTTCCATTTCCCGGGCAACCAACACGGTTCCCGTGCGTTTCCTCGAAGGGGCGAATCCCTGCGATCCCAGGAGAGTCCCCAAAGAATGCCCGACACCATCCGCAGCTTCGGCATCGTCGGCCTCGGCAAAATGGGCGCCGACCTTGCCCTCAATGCGCTTCATCACGGATACGATGTGGCGGGACTGGACACGCATGCGGTCGCGAGCGAACTCGCCGGCAAGGGCCTCAAGGCCGCGGCTGATGTCAAGCAGCTCGCCGCACTGCTGCGGCCGCCGCGCTTCGTCATGCTCTACGTGCCGGCGGGGCCGCCGGTCGACGCGGTGCTCGGCGAACTTGCCGATCATATGCGGCCTGGCGACATCATCGCCGACGGCGGCAATTCCTATTGGGGCGATTCCATCCGCCGCCACGCACGCCTGAAAGCGAAGGGCATTCATTTCATCGACGCGGGCACGTCCGGCGGCCCAGGCGGCGCGCTCGACGGCGCCTGCTTCATGGTCGGCGGCGAAGATGAACCGCTCGCCATGGTCGAACCCATTTTGCGCAAGCTCGCGGTCGAGGGCGGCTACGTCCGCGCCGGCGGCCCGGGCGCCGGGCACTTCGTCAAGCTGGTGCACAACGGCATCGAATTCGCGATGCTGGAGGCGATCGGCGAGGGCGTCGACCTGCTCGCCAATTACCGCGACCGGCTTCCGGTCGCCGACATTCTCACCTGCTGGCGGCACGGCTCGGTCATCCGCTCGTGGCTGGTCGATCTGATGGAGAGCAAGTATCGGCAGAAGGGCGGGCTGGACAGTGTTCCGTCTTATGTCGAGGACACCGGCGAGGTGAATTGGCTGGTCGACGACGCGCTGCACATGGAAGTGCCGATCCCGGTCATCACCCAGTCGGTCGTGCAGTTGCTCGCCTCGCGCGACAGCAAGCACGACGCGGCGCGCGCCATCGCCATGATGCGGCACGGCTTCGGCGGCCATCCCTTCGGCAAGAACGCCGGCATCGCCTACGAGCGGCACACCGGCCGCGTCGGCGGTTACATCGGCACGATGGCAGCTCGGCCGCGTTGACTATTCCGCCGCCTGTTGCGCCGCGCCGCGCGCGAGCTTGGGATCGATCTCGCAGGCTTCTTCCCAGCTCACCACATTGAGCGACTTGACGAACTTGCCGACGCCGTCGGTCTGCGCACAGAGCTGGCCGAGCTCGATGATCTCCTCGTCGCTGAAATGCTTCTGCAGGTCGGCGTAGACCTCGTCCTTGTCGATAGCGTGCTCGCCCTGCTTGAACAAGTTGGCGTAGCGCAGCGCCGCCTTTTCGCGCGGCGTGAAGTGCGGGCTGGTCTCGTAGGCGAACAAATCGGCGATCATCTCCTCGGTCAAGCCTTCCGCCTTGGCGACGTTGGAACGGACCGTCGAGCAATAGCCGCACTGATGCGCAACCGAAATCTGGATGCGGCACATCTCTTTCAGCTTGTGCGGCAGCACGCCTTCGTAGAGCACCTTGTTCCACAACTCGACCCAGGCGAGGCCGACCTTGCTGCGCGTCATGATCGAAACCACGCGCGGATCGGGCGCGCCGGTCTTCTTGGCCGACTCGATCATGGCGTTGATCTGCGGCGTCTTTTCGGTGTCTTCGATGTAGCGCAGGCGCGGCATGGCGTTTCTCCCTGTCAACTGCCTTTTGCCGCAACGCTAAGGGGCCGGGACAACCTCGGCAACCCCGCGTCTCGTCACGCTTGTGTTATGAGAGGAGCATGACGGTCTTGAAGTGGCTGCTCGTCCTCGCCGTGGTCGGCTATGGCGGCGTGCTCGCGCTGATGTACGTCTTTCAGCGCCGGTTAATGTATTTCCCCGACGCGACGCGTGTGAGTCCAGCGCAAGCCGGCCTGCCGCAGGCGGACGAAATCACGCTGACAAGTTCAGATGGTGAAAAGCTGGTCGCCTGGTTCGTGCCGCCGCGCGGCGACAAGCCGATCGCGCTTTATTTCCAGGGTAACGCCGAAGGGCTGCCGGCGCGCGCCGGGCGCTTCACCTGGCTCACCGCCGACGGCACTGGGCTTTTGGCCTTGTGCTACCGCGGCTATGGCGGTTCGAGCGGAACGCCGAGCGAGCAGGGGCTGATCGGCGACGCCGAGGCGGCCTATGCCTTTGCCCGTGCGCGCTTCCCGGCCAAGCGCATCGTGCTGTTCGGCGAATCGCTCGGCACCGCGGTGGCGGTCGCGCTCGCCGCCGGGCATGAGGTTGCCGGCGTGATCCTCGATGCGCCATTCACGTCGGCCGCCGACGTGGGCGCCGCCGCCTATCCTTTCGTGCCGGTGCGCTGGGCGATGAAGGACACATTCCACTCCGACCGCCGGATCGGCCATGTGACGGCGCCGCTCTTGGTGCTGCACGGCGAGCAGGACGTTGTGGTGCCGATCCGCTTTGGCGAAAAACTGTTCGCGCTGGCGCGCGAGCCCAAGCGCTTCGTACGCTTCCCGCGCGGCAACCACGTCGATCTCGACGATCACGGCGCGGCAAAACCGATCAAGGAATTTCTGGCGGAATTGCCTTAAAGGTTGCCGCAGGGGGTTGACGCCAATGCCAAGGAGCGCGCCGCCAAGGATATGCCGCGCGCGACCGCAACGAGGCCGACGTCAAATTCTGCCGGAAATAATGACCGCGCCGGCCGGCGAATTCGCATGACGCATGTGACATCCGTGACGCCCACGCGACACGAATCTTAAACAATTCCATACGATTGCGCCGCTAAAAAGGTGCCGCAACCCTCGCACACCGCGCCGCAATGCCCCTGTCACTGTCAAAAATCCGGCTGCCGATCGCGGCCAAGGCCGTGCTGTTGATCGCCGGCCTCGGCCTGATGTCGGGGCTGGCCAACTGGCTCTGCCTGCAGCGCATCGAAACGCTGGACCGTATCAACGCCGTCGTCACCGAGCAGGTCAGCCCGGCGCGCCTTGCCTTGGAGGCGGCCAAGACCCGCGTCGAATCCTTCGGGCTTGCCGCCTACAAGATATACGCCTCCGCCGACGCCGACGACGCCAAGCAGGCCGCGGAAAGCATGCAGGGCGAATATGAAGGCGCGCTCACCGCGCTCGGCAGCATGGTCAGCTACTTCCCGAAGCGGTCGGACGACATCGAGCGCATCCGCTACAAGCTCAAGCTGGTGCATGACATCGCCTTGGAAGTGCACGAGCTGATCAAGTCCGGCGACCGCGCCAAGGCACGCGACATGCTCGATCTGCGTTTCGACCCGGCGCGCGACGACGTCTCCTTCCAGCTCAACCGGCTGATCAACATCCTCGGCGGCGAGGCCAAGGAAATGCTCGACCGGGCCGACGTCGACAAGGCCTGGACCTTGAAGCTGACCGTGCTGATGCTGGTCGGCGGCTCGCTCGTCACCTTGATTGTCGCCTTGCTGCTGGCGCACGTGTCGGTGGCGCGGCCGCTGCGGCGGCTCGCCGGCAAGATGGTCGACATCGCGCAGGACGATTTCTCCGTCGACATCGAGGGCACCGGGCGCGGCGACGAAGTCGGCGCCATGGCGCGCGCGGTGGCGATCTTCAAGCGCAACGGCTTGGCGCTGCGCAAGCTGCAGGCGCAACAGGCAAGCGACCGCGAACGCGCCGAAGCCGACAAGCGGGCCTCGCTCACCGCGCTCGCCGATGCGTTCGAGCGCGAGGTGCTCAGCGTCGCCGACGCGCTCGCCGACGCCGCCAACGAGCTCGAACGGTTCTCCCATTCGATGCATTCGGTGGCCGAGGAATCCGGGCAGCGGGCGCGCGCCGCCGCCGCGGTCGCCGAGGCGACCACCGAGGGCGCGAGCTCGGTCGCCGTCGCGGTCGAGGAAATGTCGACCACCATCGGCGACATCTCTTCGCAGGTGGTGGAGGCGACCAAGGTCGTCGCCGAAGCCGCCGGCCGCGCCGATGTCGCGGTGACCAACAGCGAGGACCTCGCCACCGCCGTGCAATACATCGACCGCGTGGTGGCGCTGATCACCTCGATCGCCGGGCAGACCAACCTGCTGGCGCTCAACGCCACCATCGAGGCGGCGCGCGCCGGCGAAGCGGGCCGCGGCTTCGCCGTGGTGGCGCAGGAGGTCAAGTCGCTCGCCGGACAGACCACGCGCGCGCTCGCCGAGATCAGCGAAAAGACCGCGTCGGTGCGCCAAGCCTCGCACAGCGTGAGCGAGGCGATCCACGGCATCTCCTCGGTGGTCACGCGGATCAGCCGGATTTCCTCGACCATCGCCGATTCGGTCGAGCTGCAGAACGCCGCCTCGCGCAAGATCTCCGAGAACGTCGACGAAGCGGCGCAGCGCACGCGCAAGGTGTCGTCGACCATCGCCGATGTGAGCGAGTTCGCCGGGCAGACCGGGCAGGTGGCCGAGCAGATCCAGATCTCGGCGGAAAACTTGAGCCGGCAGGCCTCCGTGCTGCACCGCCAGGCGCAGGATTTTGCCAGCCGCGTGCGCGCCGGCTAGCGGAGACTCCGGCCGTTGCCGCACCCTCCCGTGATGCGCTAACGAAGCTATCCTGCGCCTTGCAGACAGCGGTGGAGACAGCGCGCCATGGCCCTTCTGCTCACGCCCACGTCCGGCGGCGTCGACGCCTGGCGGCAGGCCCTCCTTGCCCTCATGCCGGACTTGGACGTGCGCGTCTGGCCCGACCTCGGCGATCGCGCCGACATTGACATCGCCGCCGTCGGCCCGCCGCCGGCCGGCGCATTGCGCGATCTGCCGAACCTTCGCCTCATCATCTCGTTGACGGCCGGTACCGATGCGTTACTGCGCGATCCGGACTTGCCGGCGGTGCCGATCGCGCGCTGCGGCGATCCCTCCGGCGACGCGATGATGAACGAGACGGCGTTGCTGCACGTGCTGCGGCATCACCGCCACATGCCCGAGTATTTGCGCGCGCAGCAGCGCGGCGAATGGCTCAAATTGCCGATCACGCCGGCGCGCGAGCGCAAGGTCGGCGTGATGGGTCTCGGCCCGATCGGACTTGCCGCCGCGCACGTGCTTGCCAAAGCCGGCTTCCAGGTCGCCGGTTGGGTGCGCCGGCCGCGGCCCGCCGGCGACATCGAGATCTTCAGCGGTCGCGAGCGCCTTGCCGCCTTCCTCGCGCGCAGCGAGATCGTGGTGAACCTGCTGCCGCTGACGGCGGAGACGCGCGGCATCCTCGATGCCGAGGCGTTCAAGGCGCTGCCGGCCGGTGCGGCGATCGTCAATCTCGGCCGCGGTGAGCATGTCGTCGAAGCCGATCTGATTGGCGCGCTCGATTCCGGCCATCTGGCCGCGGCGACGCTCGACGTGTTTCCGGTCGAGCCATTGCCGGGCGATAGCCCGCTGTGGCGGCATCCGAAGATCACCGTCATGCCGCATGTGGCGCGCCGGCTGGTGCCGATGCAGCTGGCGCCGCGCGTGCGCGACATCATCGAGGATTTCCGCACCGGGCGCCCGCTGACCCAGTTGGTCGACCGCGCGCGCGGCTATTGATGGCGCCGGCGCTAAAACGCCTGATAGGCCTGCCCGAACTTTCCGCCGACGCGGCCGAAGCCGTCGCGCGCCGGCTGGTACTTCTGGTCGATATTCATGGCGCGCGCGTAAGAGCCGGCGGCTCTCTCCTTGTCGCCCAGCCGCTCATAGGCCAACCCGCGGCTGGTCCAGGCCTGCACGTTCTGCGGATCGATGGTGACCGCGTCGTCGAGATCGCTCGCCGCGTTCTTGGGATTGTTCACGGCGAGGTAGCTCAAGCCGCGCGCGATATAGGGCTGCGCCTGCTGCGTCGACAGCCCAATGGCGGTGGAGAAATCGTCGATGGCGAAACCGTGCTGCTGCTGGCCCTGATAGAGCAAGCCGCGATTGTAATAAGCCTGAGCATTGTCGGGGCGGATGGCGATCGCCTTGTTGAAGTCGGCGAGCGCGAGCGCCGGCTTCCGCTGCGCGCGATAGACCATGCCGCGGCCGAGATAGGCCACCGCGTAATTCGCATCGATGCCGATCGCCTTGTCGTAGTCGGCAAGCGCGAGGTCGTATTTTCCGGTCTGGCGGTAGACCAGGCCGCGATTGGCATAAGCCTGCGCGTAGTTGGCGTCGATGGTGATGGCCTTGTTGAAATCGGCCAGCGCCTCGTCGTAGCGGCCGGCCTCACCGAGCACCGTGCCGCGCATGTTGTAGGCCGGCGGATCGTTCGGGTTGCGCGTCACCACGTCGGTGAGCGAGGCGATATTGGCGGGCGAAGTGGCGTAGAGCGCGTCCTCGCTCTCCGGTGCGCCGGTGCCGACGGCATTCATGGTGGCGGTCGAACAGGCGCCGAGCGCGAGCGCGACCAACAGCGCGGTGGCTGCGCGATAGCCGATGGTCTTCGCGGCGGTCATCGGCGGCTTGCTCGCGTCCGCATGCGACATTCGTTCGGCGGCGTCATTTTCGCTTGCGCATGATCTAATCCGAAAACCGGTTCCCACGTTTCGGGATCGTGCGCATATTTAGAACGCAAAAACGCGGGCGTTTGAAGGCCCGCGCCGCGAAACGATCGAAATCGAGGTCGGTCAGAAGCCCGGACCGCCGCCGCCAAACCGCGCCGAACCGCCACGGCCGCCGCCGCCCGGGCCGCCGGCGCCCGGCACCACGCGGGGCTTCATCGGCAACAGGCCTTCGCGCTGCATCTTCTTGCGCGCGAGCTTGCGGGCCCGGCGGATCGCTTCCGCCTTTTCCCGCGCCTTCTTTTCGGAGGGTTTTTCGTAATGGCCGCGAAGCTTCATCTCGCGGAAAATGCCCTCGCGCTGCATCTTCTTCTTGAGCGCTTTGAGGGCCTGGTCGACATTGTTGTCGCGAACGAGAACTTGCACGCTTGCTCCTTCGTTGTTGCGGGGCCGGGCTAAAGGGTCGGAAAACCCGTCAATCGGGGGCTTCCGAGTCGCGCGGCTCTAGCAGAAATGGGCTTAAGAGTCCACAATTGCCAGTCTGGCGGCCCCAATTCGGGCCAAGCGACGCGGTTTTCGTGAAAGGGCGTCGATGGTTGCAGGGTACGGCCATGGCGGACGGTTGCCCGCGCGGCGCGCGCGGCGGGACGTGCTCGGCATGGCCGGCGCGATCGCGGTGGCCGCGCTTGCGCCGGGGCGGGCGGCGGCGCAGGTCTACACCGCCACCTCGATCAGCCACGCCGCCCAGCAGGCTCGGCGTGACGTCGGCGCGCTCGCCCGCCGCGCCGATAACCTGTTGCGCCTGACCGTCGCCGACGGCCAGGAGCGCAATGCGGTCGCGGTGCGCCGGTTCCGCGCCGAGCAGGTCGGGCTCGCCCGCGAACTGGCCGATGTCTTCAATAAACGCGTCAGCGAGGACGACTGGCTGCTGATTGTGCCGACCGCCGAGCTCGATCTGGTGCTGGCGATGCGCCCGCTGGTGATCCGCATTGCGCCCACGGCGGATGAGGTTGAGGCGGCAATCAAGCGGCCGCTGCCGCAGATCGAGCCGCTTCTCGGCGACGAGGCGAGCGACGTGCTGCTCACCATCGTGCTGGACAGTTTGGGCCTGACCCGCCGGGTCGCCTTGTTCGAGCAGCTCCGCAACGACCCGGCGCTCGGCCCGGCGCTGCAGGCCGCGGCCGCAGCCGGCAAGGCGCGGCGTTACGGTCTGGCGGCGCTGGAACTCGAGCGGGTGATGCGGGCGATGGTATTGCCGGCGACCGTCGCTGGGATTGCCGAAAATCTCGGGCAAGACGCCCCGCGCACGCTCTACCGGTCGCTGATCGTGCGCTTTGTGCCGTTTCTCGGCTGGAACTATTTCGTCAGCCTGCTGCTGGCGACGGTCTATTACAACGGCGACACCAGCGCGCCGGTCTTGCGCTAGGGGGCGGGGGCCGGCCGGTAAAATAACCCACAGCCCCACTTTGTCCTCTTCTTAATCTGAACTTTGGTGTAAACCTTGCCGTTTCCTGTGAGGCTCCCCAAAGGGAATGGAAACAGCCGTGAACATCCAGACCTCCACCAAGCAGCCGCTCGGCGCCCTTCTCAACGAAGGCAAGACCAAGAAAATCCACCAGATCAAAGGCAACGCCGATTTGGTCTGCGTGCTCGCCAAGGATGACATCACCGCCGGCGACGGCGCCAAGCACGACGTCATTCCCGACAAGGGCCGCATCGCCACCGCGACCACGTCGAACGTGTTCCGCCTGTTGAAAGACTGCGGCCTGCCCGTCGCTTTCGTCGAGCAGGACAGCGCCACCTCGTTCATCGCGCCCGGCTGCACCATGCTGCCCTACGAGGTGGTGGTGCGCCGCGAGGCGCACGGCTCCTACCTGAAGCGCAATCCGCATTTGGCGAAGGGGCAGCTCTTTCCGCATCTGCTGCTCGAGTTCTATCTCAAGACCAAGAACAAGGACTGGAAAGGCAAGCCGCTCATCGCCGACGACCCGCTGCTGCACTACGAGGATGGCGGCAAGGAGATGCGGCTGTTCAATCCGGCGAAGCCGCTCGTCGGACAGGAGCCGTTCCTGGTGCTGCCGACGTCGGACGTGTTCAGCCGCGACAACGAATCGTCGTTCTTCCCGGAAATGCGGCGCATCGCCCGGCAGACCTTCCTCATCCTCGAGAAGGCCTGGCAGCTCGAAGGCGGCACGCTGGTCGATCTCAAGGTCGAGTTCGGTTTCGACACCAAGGGCCGGCTGCTGCTCGCCGATGTGATCGACAACGATTCGTGGCGCGTGCTGCAAAGCGGCGCCTATATCGACAAGCAGGTCTATCGCGACGGCGGCGCGCTCGACGACGTGGCCGCCAAGTACCGGCAGGTCGCCGAGATCACCGGTCATTTCCGCGTGCCGCGCCAGCGCATCATCCTGTGGCGCGGCTCCGACAAGGACAAGACCGACGCCTTCGCCGACGCGCTCGGCGAATTCAAGGACATGATGACGGTGGTGACCTGCTCCATCCACAAGGAGCCGGTCAACGGCGCCGCCATTTTCCAGCGTTTGATCCAGGAAGTCCCCGACACCGTGGTGGTCGCCTATATCGGCCGCTCGAACGGCGCCGGACCGGTGCTCTCGGCGATGTCGAGCATCCCGGTCATCACCGTGCCGGCGAGCGTCAAGGAGTTCCCCGAGGACGCCTGGTCGTCGCTGCGCGCGCCGAGCGCGGTGCCGGTGATGACGGTGCTCGAGCCGTCGAATGCGGTGCTCGCCGCCATGCAGATCTTGTCCGCCCGCAATCCGCGGCTCTACGCCCACGTGCGCGGCGGCATCGAGACCCGGACGGTCAACACGATCCAGCTCTGACCGGGCCAGCATGGCTCCCGCCCATCCCGTCGCACGAGTGTCCGCGCAGGGCAGCGTCGCGATGAATGGCGACGCGGAGCTGCTGCGGGCCGAAATCGAGCGGCTGAAGGCCGAGATCGCGCGCGCCGAGCGCAAGATCGGCGAACTGGAGGCGCGCGCCGACACCGACCCGCTGCTCGATATCCGCAACCGGCGCGGCTTCCTGCGCGAGCTCAAGCGCTCGCTCGCCCATCTGCAGCGCTACAAAGGCGAGGCGGCGCTGCTGTTCATCGACCTCGACGGCTTCAAGGCGGTCAACGACCGCCACGGCCATGCCGCCGGCGACGCGATCCTCAAAGCGGTGGCGCACAAACTCGTCAGCCATGTGCGCGCTTCCGACGTGGTGGCGCGGCTGGGCGGCGACGAATTCTGCGTATTGTTGTGGAATCTCGCGCCCGCCTTGGCGGTGGCAAAGGCACACGAACTGGAACGGCTGATCGAATCCGCGAGCGTGGCTTTCGGCGAGGCCCAGCTTTCGGTCGGCGCCAGCGCTGGCGTGGTGCCGCTGGCGGCGGAAACGCCGGCCGAGCAGATTGTCGAAGCCGCCGACCGCGCGATGTATGTGCGCAAGAAGGAGCGCAAGCGCGGCCGCTAGGCGCCGTTGAGCGCGAAGCGGTAACCGGCTACGCGATTATATCAGGGGTAAGCTGGTCCTCGATGGCGCGGATTTTGTCGCGCAAGACCAGTTTGCGCTTCTTCAGCCGCTGTACCTGAATCACGTCGGATCCGGGCGACATCGCCAAGGCGCCGATCGCGGCATCGAGGTCGCGGTGTTCCTGCTGCAGGCGCGCCAACTGCTCCCGCAACTCGCGTTCTTCGTCCTGCGTCATCGCCACCGCTGGTTTGTTTTCCGGCTGCCCAGGCGGCCCGGAAAAATTTGTTAATTATTGCGTTTTCCACAAGGCCGTTCAAGCTAAGCGAAAATACCGATGCATCAATGACTTTGCCGGCAATTGCCGGGTCAGGACCGCGGGTGTATCGTCGCCCTTGAGACGACTCTGCGTTAGACTTATGTGGTCGTTAAGAGTCACCGTTTGAGGAGACATATTGAATGTCGATGCAATCGCACCTGGCGGAACTCGAAAAAAAACATCAGGCCCTCGAGCAGGAAATCAACGAGTGCCTCACCCACCCCGCGGTCGATGACCTGAAAATCGTGGAACTCAAGCGCAAGAAATTACAAGTGAAGGACGAGATCGAGCGGTTGCGGCACGACGGCCACGCCAGCGTCCACTGATCGATCGTTCCCGACACCGTTCTAGCCAGCGCCGCCCCCGGCGAACCGTCGGGAGGCGGCGCTTTTACATTTCAAATTGGTCTATAGTGTCCCGCAAAAGCGGGGGGACATATGCGCTTCAATCGATCCAATGCATTTGCGCTCGCCGCGCTCGCCGCCTTTGTCATCATGCTGGCATGTCTCGGCGCGGCGCGCGCCGCCGACTATCCCAACCGCGTCGTCACGCTGGTGGTGCCCTATCCGCCGGGCGGCGGCGTCGACGCCATGGCGCGCGTGGTGGCGCAGAAACTGTCGGACGCGTTCCACCAGCAGGTGATCGTCGACAACAAGCCCGGCGCCGGCGGCACGCTCGGCACGCGCGCGGTCGCCCGCGCCGCGCCCGACGGCTACACGCTGCTGCTCGGCCATACCGGCACCATCTCGATCAATCCCAGCCTGTACGCCCACGCCGGCTACGATCCGCGCAAGGACTTCGCGCCGATCGGGCTCGTCGCCTCGATGCCGATCGCGCTGATCGCGCATCCCTCGTTCCCGGCGCATTCCGTCGCCGACGTCATCGCACTGGCCAAGAAGGAGCCCGGCAAGCTCAACGTCGGCACCTCGGCGCTGGGCACCGGCGGCTATATGACCGCCGAGCATTTCAAGTCGCAGGCCGGCGTCGACGTCGTCGTCGTTCCCTACAAAGGCACCGCCCCGCTGATGACCGATCTGCTCGGCGGCCACGTGCCGGTCGCCTTCGGCGTGCTGCCGCCGGCGCTCGGCAACATCCAGGCTGGCAAGCTGCGCGCCATCGCCGTCACCAGCGCCAAGCGCTTCTCACTGCTGCCGGACGTGCCGACCTTCGATGAATCCGGCATGCCCGGCTTCGAAGCCGTGCTGCATTACGGCCTCTTGGCGCCGGCTGGCACGCCGGCGGACATCGTCGACAGACTCAGCGTGGAATTGCGCAAGCTGGTCGACAATGAGGAGGTGAAGAAGCGCATTCACTTTGAGGGCGGCGATCCGCTCACCTCGACGCCGGCCGAATACGCCGCCGATATCGACAAGGAAGAAAAGAAGTGGGCGAGCTTGGTGCACAAGCTCAATCTAAAGGTGGAATGAACCGCTCTTCGCTCGGACGGGTCAGCGGTGGCTGTATCGTCTGATTGGCGATTTGCTGCTGGCCGAGCGCGTATTGTTGCTCACGCACCAGCACGGCGAACGCGAGAAGCAGCGCGCTCACCAGCATGGCGCCATTGAAGAGGACGTTGAACACGAGACGCCCGGTCGCGCGTGCTTCGCCGCGGCGCGGTGGCGGCAAGGAGGTCGGCAAGGAGGTTTCTCCCTCTGCTTCCGGCACAAAAGGTCTGCAACGCAACCGGCGTCGACGGGTTCGCGGCCAGTATGAGCGGTCACGGCTAACGAATCGTGACGATTTGCCACAATCCAGTTGTGGATCGCAGAGCTATGCCAGCTGAGAAAGCAAATCTCGCGCCAATCTCCCCTTGCGTTTGATGCCGACCGGCTTGACGGTTCCCGACGCCGGCAAAGACGGCGGTAATTTGCATTTGCCGCCCTGCGGCCATAATGTGGTGGTGCCTTGCCGCTTCGAACCCCCGTGAGGCCGTCATGAAGCATCTGCCGCCGTCTTCGCCGCGTCATCGCTTGACCCTGCTGGCCGCCGCCTTTGGCTTGGCGGTGTGGGCCGCGCCGGCCGCGCATGCCTTCACCATCGACAACCAGGGCAATGCCAACACTGACGGCAACGCCCGCTACGTCGATCCCGACGAGCGGTTCTCCGGCGGCGGCGACGGCCAGACCGTCATCGGCCAGGGCAACACCACGTTCCGGTTCGGCCAGGGGCAGTCGTTCGATCAGCGTTACGACACCAATCGCATGTTCAATCCGCTCGGCCGGCCGGGCGACGATCGCTGAACTGCCGAAAGAGCCGAAAGACCAAGGGGCCCCGCGCGGGCCCCTTTGCATTTGCGCCGGCCGCTCAGAGCGAACTATTCGCCGGCCGCTTTCACGCTGCCGCAATCGGCGCTTGCCCAATGGCCGCTCATCACGCGCTTGATCGTCATGCTGCGTGCGCCGTCCGACATCGTCATGGTGATGGTTCCGTTCACCGTCTCGGGTCCGGCGGCGACGAAGTGGAACGTGCCGGACGTCGTTTCCCTTTGGCCTTTGCACTGAACGCTCACGTCCATGGCCGAGCCGGTGCTGGAGAGCACGCGGTTCTGGCAACGCGCGCTGACGTCCTCGTTGAGATCGATGCCCCGCCGCAGGCTCGCCTCGGTGATGCACTGCTTGAACGTGTGCGGCTTGGCCATGCGCGCCTGGCTTGCCGCCATCGCCGCCTCGAATTTGGCGCGGCGCTCGGGCGGTATGCGGGCAAGCAACTCGGGCGGGATCGGCATCGTGCCGGCGGTTTCAGCGCTGGTGGTCAATTCCCAAAGGCCCGGCCGCAGCTTGAGCGAAATCGATTCGGCGTGTGCCGCGACGGCACAGCCGGAAACAACCGCGAGGCCGGCAAACAGTAAGCGTGGCGTGGACATGGGGGATCTCCGTCGGTTGGTCCTGTCCCCAAACCGATAGGCCGCGCGAGCGGCCCCGCCCCCATCCGCCGGGAATTATAGGCCGGCTTTGCGCGCCGTCCATGGGGTCGCGCCGCCGCGCGCAGAAATCGGGTGGCTGCAACGCGGGTGCTTCGCCATGTAAGCCGCAGACGCCCTCACACCGCCTTCGCCATCTCCCGCAGCTTGAACTTCTGGATCTTGCCCGTGCTGGTCTTCGGGATTTCCGCGAACACCAGATAGCGCGGGCATTTGTAGCCGGCGAGGTGCTGCTTGCACCATTGCAGCAATTCGTCGGCGCTCGCCTGCGCGCCGGCCTTCAATTCCACGAAGGCGCAAGGCGTCTCGCCCCATTTGTCGTCGGGTTTGGCCACCACGGCGACCGCCATCACTGCCGGGTGCTTGTACAAAGCATCCTCCACTTCGATCGAGGAGATGTTCTCGCCGCCGGAGATGATGATGTCCTTGGAGCGGTCCTTGAGCTGGATATAGCCGTCCGGATAGATGACGCCGAGGTCGCCGGTGTGGAACCAGCCGCCCAAGAAGGCCTTTTCGGTCGAGGCCTTGTTCTTTAAATATCCTTTCATCACCACATTGCCGCGCATCATCACTTCGCCGAGGCTCTCGCCGTCGCGTTCGACCGGCTTGAGCGTGTCGGGATGGCGCACGTCGAGCGCTTCCAGCGCGCCGTAGCGCACGCCCTGGCGCGCCTTCTTCGCCGCCTGCTCGGCCGAGGACAGCGCGTCCCATTCGCCATGCCAGTCGTTGACCACCGACGGGCCGTAGCATTCGGTCAGCCCGTAGAGATGCGTGACGTTGAAGCCGGCGCCTTTCATCGCCGCCAGGACCGCTTCCGGCGGCGGCGCCGCGGCGGTGAAGAACTCGACCACGTGCGGCAGCGCCTTCTTCTCATGCTCCGGCGCGTTGAGCAGCGTCGCCATCACGATCGGCGCGCCGCACAGATGCGTCACCTTGTGGTCGGCGATGGCGTCGTACATCGCGTTGGCGCGCACCGCGCGCAGGCAAACATGCGTGCCGGCGACCACCGAAATCGACCACGGGAAGCACCAGCCGTTGCAGTGGAACATCGGCAGCGTCCACAGATAGACCGGGTGCTTGGCCATGTTGCAGGTGACGATATTGCCGACGCCGAGCAGGTAGGCGCCGCGGTGGTGATAGACCACGCCCTTGGGATCGCCGGTGGTGCCGCTCGTATAGTTGAGCGTGATGGCGTCCCATTCGTCGTCTGGCATCGACCAGCGATAGTCGGGGTCGCCTTGCGCGACGAACTCCTCGTATTCGATCTTGCCCAGCCTTTCGCCGGCGCCCGAATATTCCGGGTCGTCGTAGTCGATCAGCAGCGGCTTCACCTTGCACAGCGCCAGCGCGTCTTTCATCACCTTGGAGAATTCGCGGTCGATGATGACGACCTTGGCCTCGGCGTGGTCGAGCGAGAAGGCGATGATCGGCGCGTCGAGCCGAGTGTTGAGCGTGTTGAGCACGCCCTGGCACATCGGCACGCCGTAATGGCATTCGAGCATGGCCGGCGTGTTGGCGAGCATCGCCGAGACGGTGTCGCCGCGCTTGATGCCGCGCTTGGCCAAGGCCGAGGCGAGCCGCCGCGTGCGCGCGTAGAACTCGGCATAGCTTCGGCGCAGCGGTCCGTGGATGATCGCGGTGTGGTCCGGGAACACGGCGGCGGCGCGATCGAGGAAGCCGAGCGGCGTCAGCGGCTGGTAATTGGCCGGGTTGCGGTCGAGGCCGGTGTCGTAGGGCGTTTTCGCCATTGGGTCATTTCTCCCCTGGCAAAAAGGTAGCGGGCAATTTCTGACTTGTCATCGCCGGGCTCGCCTCCGGCCATGACAGATCAGCCGTGCAGCATGCCCGTCATCCCCGAGCGCACCAGCTCGACCGAGATGACGAACATCAGCACCATGGTGACCTTGTAGAACACCTCCTGCGGGGTGATGCGCACCACCCAGAAGCCGAACATGTTGGTCAGCATGGCGAGCGGCAGCAGCAGCAGCGAGGTGCCGAGGCCCTTGGTCGAGAACTGGCCAAGCGCGACATAGGGGATCACCTTGAACGCGTTCACGCTGGCGAAGAAATAGGTGATGGTGCCGGCAAAATTCATCTTCGGCAGCCGCCGCGACAGCGCGTACATCTGGATCGGCGGCCCGCCGGCCTGGCACAGCGTGGAGGTAAAGCCCGACATCGCGCCGGCCAGCACGCCGAGGCCGACCGCCGGCGCGGCGTCGTCGCGGGCAACGCGCGGGCCGAGCCAGTGATACAGCACGAAGGCGATGGTGGTGACGCCGATGAACACGCGTACCGCGGCGTCCGAAATATGCGCCGCCAGCAGCCAGGCGGCGCCGACGCCGGCGAGCGCGCCGGGCAGGGTGGTTGCCAAGAGAACCCGGTTCCAGTCCTTGCGGTAAACCCATAGGGCGGCGGCGTCCTGCGCCATCATGATCGGCAGCAGGATGGCGGCGGCCTCGAGCGGCGGCATCGCCAGCGCCAGCATCGGCGTCGCCATCTGGCCGGCGCCGGCAAAGCCGCCTTTGGACAGGCCGAGCGCCACTACCGCGGGAATGGCCAGCGCGTAGAACAGGGGGTCGGTGATAATGGTCACGGGGCCTTGTACGACCAAATGGGCAGGCCGCCTTTGCTTAAAGTCAAAGCCATGCCCGGGTCGGTTGCGCCAGCCTTGTTTGCGCATGGCCGCCGTTCCACAATCGCGGCCAAAATGCCTAGGGAGGCAGCACCATGGACGCCCGCACGAGCCGGTACCACGACGTCTACGCGCGCTGGCGGCGCGACCCGGAGGGCTTCTGGGGCGAGGCCGCCAAGGAGATCGACTGGTACGAGCCGCCGAAGAAGGTGTTCGACAAGGACGCCGGCATCTACGGCCGCTGGTTCACCGGCGGCGTCACCAACACCTGCTACAACGCGCT
>DATJVE010000042.1:0-38982 GCA_035501975.1 Pseudolabrys sp. | reverse complement strand
ATCGCGTCGCTGAGCAGAATGAGCACCAGCGACGGCGGCACCAGCACGCCGAGCGTGGAGGCGACCGCGACGATGGCGTCGCGCGTCGCCGCCGGCACGCCCTCGGCGGTAAGCCGCGGCGCCACCACGCGCGAGAGGCCGAACACGCTGGCGCCGACCGAGCCGTTCATCGGGCCAAGCAGGGCGCCGAGCAGCATGCCGGAGACGAGTGGCGCCGACCCGCGCTTGGGCAGGACGGAGAGGCCGGTGCGGTAGAGCGCATCGGCGACCGGCAGGCGGCCAAGCAGCAGGCCCATGGTCACGTAGAGCGGCAGCGCCTGCAGAAGATCGTTCTCGAACAAATTGATCAGCCGGCTGGGCAAAGCCCACAGCAACGAAATCTCGAACGTGCCGCCGATCAGACCGAGCAGGGCGCCGAGGCAGGCGACCGCCATCAGCACGAAAGCGGCAGGCAAGCCGGTCGTCACGATGCCGACGCCCACCAGGATCAGAAGCGCCAGCCCGCTCCATTCCATCAGACGTCATCCGCAGGGTAGGGGCGGAAGATATCCAAGACGGCCTGCGCGATGACCATGAAGGCCATGAGCCAGAGCGCGCATTTGATCAGGAAATATCCGGGATTGCTGGTTTCGGAAAAGGATTCAAGCTCGATCACCGAGGGCACGACGAAGTTCTTGCTTGCCACGGCGATGAACAAAGCCCACGGCAAGACGCTGACGGCGCTGCCGATGCGCTTGAGCCAAAAGCGGGTGCGCGCCGAGTAACGTTGCGCCAGCGTGTCGGCGGCAAGATGGGTGCCGGTCCGCGTCGCCGCGGTGACGCTTGCCGCGACGAACAAGGCAAAGAAGATTTGCCCTAGGTCGTTCGCCTGGCTCGAATAAGCGCGCACGACATCGCGCAGCGGCCATTGCAGGAACAGGAGCAGGATCAACGGCAGCGCCAGCCATTGCGCGGCGGCGATGAGCTTGCTGAGCAATCGATCGAGAATGTCGAGAAACGGCATAATGATCGGATCAATATCCCAGGGTTCTTACGAGTCGAGCCGCTGCGTTACATGCTGCCGCGTGTGGGTGGCCTGCCGCTGATTTGGTCGCGCGACTCCAGCGGTAGATGAACAATCGCATTTCCGCTTTGCCGATTAAAGGCGATCGCATATTGCTGCATCGCCAGGATGGCTTGCTCGTCGTCGGCGCGCGGGCATTGCACCACGTCATGCGGCAGCCCCGCCCGGTCCAGCATCAGCTCGAAGGCACTATCGGCATCGTCCAAGGAACCGCGCACCGGAAACACCGCCGACATATAGACCTTGTGCTCGGCATGCGAGGGGGCGAGGCAATATTGCCAATCGGCGGCGACGGTCGGCTGCGACGCAGCCAGTGTTAGCGCGAGGCCGGCGGAGAATTTTGCGAACGTCATGCGCATGGAACGCGAGCCTGATTATCTTCTGCGTCGCCCCCGCAGCCCGATTAATATGTCCTAGCCCTTCATCGATTCGTCTAAAAATGCCGTAAAATAGGCTCTTGAGCACCTTCAACGCAGTGTGAAGAAGGGGACGTGTCCCTGATGGTTGAAGCTTGCACGCGTGGCGTCGATACGGGTTTCGTGGCGCTCGGCTATGTCAAAGTCTCCGTCCTTGGAGTGCTGCAAGGCATCACTGAACTGCTGCCGATTTCCTCGACGGCGCATATGCGGCTCGTTCCCGGCGTGCTCGGCTGGCAGGACCCCGGCTCGGCGTTCTCGGCGGCGATGCAGCTTGCGACGCTCGCCGCCATCGTCAGCTATTTTTGGAGCGACGTGCGCGGACTGGCGGTGAATTCGCTATCCGCGATCGGCCGCGGTCACTTCGGCGACCGCGACCTGCGTTTCGCCATTTGGATCGTGCTGGCGACCATTCCCATCGGCATCGGCGGGCTTTTGCTGGCGAACATTCTAAACGCCTGCGGTTCGCCGCTACGGCATGTCGCCGTCATCGGCTGGGCTTGCGTGGTCATGGCGCTGTTATTGGCAGTCGCCGAGGTGTTGGCGCGTCACCGGCGCACGATCGGCAATGCATCCATCGTCGACGCCCTGCTGATCGGCATCGCCCAGGTCGGCGCGCTCATCCCGGGCGTGTCACGCTCCGGTTCGACCCTGACAGCGGCGCTGGCGCTCGGCTTCAAGCGCGACGAGGCGGCGCGCCTGTCGTTCCTGCTCGGGCTCCCGGCGATTACGCTCGCTGGCTTCAAGGAAATCTGGGAGCTGTACAAGATCCACCTCGACGCGCACGGGTGGTCGGTACTGGCGTTCGGATTGGTCGTCGCCTCAATCTCGGCGTTTTTCACCATCTGGGGCCTGATGCACTTCCTCGAGCGCTTCTCGACCTGGCCGTTCGTCGCCTACCGCTTCCTGCTCGGCTTGGTCATCCTCGCCGGTTTCGCGATGGGATGGGTCGGCTAACGGAGCGTCGCCGGCTGCGGTGTCTCATTGCCCGCGCCTGGCGGTGCTGGCAAATCGGCGCGCTTCTTCGGCGGCGCGGAACAAGGCCTTCGCCTTGTTGATGCATTCCTGCTGCTCGAAGTCGGGGTCCGAATCGGCGACGATACCGGCGCCGGCCTGCACGTACATGATGCCGTCTTTCACCAGCGCGGTGCGCAAAACGATGCAGGTGTCCATCTCGCCGGCAGCGGAGAAGTAGCCGACGGCGCCGGCATAGAGCCCGCGCTTTTCCTTCTCCAGTTCGTCGATGATCTGCATGGCGCGCACCTTGGGCGCGCCCGACACCGTGCCGGCGGGAAAGCCGGCGGCCAGCGCGTCGAGCGCGTCACGGTTGCCGGCGAGCTTGCCTTCGACATTGGAAACGATATGCATCACGTGGCTGTAGCGCTCGACGAAGAACTGGTCGGTCACCGTCACCGTGCCGATCTGCGCGACGCGCCCGACGTCGTTGCGGCCGAGATCGAGCAGCATCAGATGCTCGGCGCGCTCCTTCGGATCGGCGAGCAGTTCCTCTTCCAGCGCCTTATCCTCGTGCGGCGTCGCCCCGCGATGGCGCGTGCCGGCGATCGGGCGGATGGTGACGAGGTCGCCGGCGACTTTCACCAGGATCTCGGGGCTCGAGCCGGCCACCGCGAAACCGCCGAAGTCGAGGAAGTAGAGATAGGGCGACGGGTTGGTCCGCCGCAGCGCGCGGTAGAGTGAAAACGCCGGCAGCGAGAACGGCGCCTCGAAGCGCTGTGCCAGCACGATCTGAAAGGCGTCGCCGGCCATTATGTAGTCTTTGGCCTTGCGCACCATCGCCTTGAATTCGTCCGGTGTGGTGTTGGAGCGCGGCGCCACGTCGGGCGGGCCTTCGTCGGCTTCGGCGAGCGACTTGTCGAGCGGCCGGTCGAGACTTTCCAGGATGCGCGAGATCCGTTCGACGGCGCGGTTGAGCGCCGTCTTGGCGTCGACGCCTTTCTCCGGCCGTGCCGGCGTCACCACCGTGATCGCGTCCTTGACCGCGTCGAACACCACGATGATGGTCGGGCGCACCAGGATCGCGTCCGGAATGCCGATCGGATCGGGATTGGGCGGTGCCAAGTCCTCCATCAGCCGCACCATGTCGTAACCGAGATAGCCGAACACGCCGGCCGCCATCGACGGCAAGCTGTCGGGCAAAGCGATGCGGCTTTCGGCGATCAGCGATCGCAGCGCCGCGAGCGGCGGCTCGAGACACGGGGCGAAGCCCTCCGGCTTGAGGCGCGGGTTGCGGTTGATCTCGGCCAGCTTGCCGCGGGCGCGCCAGACCAAGTCGGGGTCGGTGCCGATAATGGAATAGCGCCCGCGCGTGTCGCCGCCTTCCACCGACTCGAGCAGAAAGCTCATCGCCTTGCCGGCGCCGAGCTTGAGGAAAGCGGAAACGGGCGTCTCCAGGTCGGCGACCAGCGTGGTCCACACCACCTGCGCTTCGCCGCGGCCGTAGCGTTCGGCGAAGGCGGTTTCCGACGGCTCGATCTGCATGGGGTTTGCTATTGGGGCGTGCCGCCGCCGATCACCTGGTTCAGAGCCTGCTGGTTGAAAGTGACGCCGAGGTCGTTTTCCAGCTGGCTCACATAGGCGCCGACGATATCGTCGGAGTAGGAGTTCTGCAGCAGCGTGACAAGCTGCTTGCCGGCGATCGGATCGAGCGGCGGGTCGGTCACCTCGGTCACGCGGAACACAAAACGCGTCGTTTCCTGATCGCCCTCGGCGCTCGCCGGCACGTCCTTCGGCGTCTTGAAGGCGGCCTCGACCAGCTTCGCCGGTGCGAAGCCGCCCGGCTTGCCGCGCTGCAGGTCGGTCGCGGTGACGACTTTGAGAGTGGCCTCTGTCGCCAGCTGGTCGAGCGACGTGCCGGCCTTGAGCTTGCCGACCATCTCGTCGCTCTTTGCCTGCAGGCGCTTGGCGATCTGGTCGGCGCGCCAGCTTGCTTCGACCTTGTCCTTGACCTCCTCGAGCGTACGGTCGCGCGACGGCGTGATCGCGGCGACGTCGAACCAGAGATAGCCGCCGCCCGCGAGCTGTAGCGGGTCGTTGTCGACGCCGACGTCGCTTGCAAAAGCGGCGCCGATCACGTCGGGCGTGGTCGGCAGGTCGGGGACCGGCTTGCCGTCCGGGCCACGGCCCGCGCGGTCGACCGCGTCGATGGTGCGCGACTTTAGGCCGAGCTTCCTGGCGGCTTCGGCGAGCGTCGAACCCGCCGCGCGCTCGTCCTCGAACTTGTCGCGCAGGTTGCCGATCTCGGTGCGCGCGCGGCTCTCGGCGATCTCTTTTTTGATCTGCGGCGCGACCTCTTCAAAGGTCTTCTGGCTGCCCGGCTCGATCGTTCCGACCTGCACCAGCACGGTGCCGAACTGGCCTTTGACCGGCGCGCTGACCTCGCCCGACTTGAGCGCGAATGCGGCGTCGGCGACCGCCGGGTCGATGATCTGCGCCTTGGTCACGGTGCCGACATCGATGTCGCTTGGCTTGAGGCCGCGCGCCTTGGCGAGGTCGGCGAAGCTTTCGCCCTTGAGGATCTTGTCGCGCGCGGCGGCGGCATCTTGCTCGTTCGGGAATGTGATCTGGTGCAGTTCGCGACGCTCGGGTGTGCCGTAGCTCGACTTGTGCTGCTCGAAATAATTCTTGGCGTCGGCATCGGACACCGCGTCAGGCTTGGCGAGCTCCGCGGGCGACATCGCAAGCAGGCTGATCTTGCGGTATTCGGGCGCGCGAAAAACGACTTTGCGTTCTTCGAAATATTTGCTGAGTTCTTCCGGCGTCGGCGCCGGGATATCGCCAGCCTGCGCGGGGCCCAATGTCAGATACGCGATTGAGCGTTTCTCGTTCTGGTATTGGTTGATCGCCTTCATCGCGGTTTCTGGCACGCGGAAATCGCCACCGAGGCTGAGCGCGATCTGCCGGCGCAGGATTACGCGCCGCTGCTCTTCGACAAAACGACCTTCGTTGAAGCCCGCTTGCCGGATCATCTGCTCGAAACGGTCGCGATCGAATTTGCCGTTGATGCCGCGGAAATTCGGATCGTTGGTAATGCGGCTGGCGATCTCGTCATTGCTGATGCCGAGATGCAGAGCCCTGGCCTTCTCGTCGAGCGTGGTCTCGGCCACCAATTGGCCGATCAGCTGCCGGTCGATGCCGCGCTCGCGCGCCTGGTCGGGGGTGATCGGGCGGCCGAGCTGACGCCCGAGCTGCTGCAGACGATCGCTGTAGAATTGGCGGAACTGCTCGGTCGAGATTTCGGTGCTCCCGATCTTGATCGCCGAATTGAGCCCGAAGCCGCGGAAAATGTCGCCGATACCCCAGATCGCGAAGCTGATGACGAGCACGCCCATGACCGCGGCCATCACGGCCTTGCCGAGCCAGGTCGAGGAGGCTTTGTGGAGACCGCGGAGCATGGGCAGCGTTCTTCCCGGATCGCGTTAAGAGCTGAATGAGAGGGCTGGTGGCGCCCTTATAGGGAGCGGGCCAACTCCTTGCAACACAAGAAGGATCAGCCTGGCCCCGGCCCGCTCTGGCGCCTGGCGATCGGGTCTGATAACCGCACGCGGAAAAGGACCACATCATGGCGTCGGGCGAGTTTAGACCGCTGGTGGCGGGCAACTGGAAAATGAACGGGCTTGCCGCTTCCGAAGGTGAGCTCACCAAAATCGTCAATGGCGCGGAGGGCATAAAAGCCGACTTGATGGTCTGCCCGCCGGCCACTTTGATCGCCGATTTCGCTGCCGCGGCGCGCGGCTCGGCTGTAGCCATAGGCGGGCAGGATTGCCATGCCGAGCCGTCGGGCGCCCATACCGGCGATATTGCCGCCGAAATGCTCAAGGACGCCGGTGCGGTGGCTGTCATTGTCGGGCATTCCGAGCGGCGCACCGACCATCACGAAACCGATGCCCAAGTGCGCGCCAAGGCCTTGGCCGCGCACCGCGCCGGCTTGACCGCCATCGTCTGCATCGGCGAGCAGCGCGCCGAGCGCGAAAGCGGGCAGACTTTGGCGGTGATCGGCCGCCAACTCGACGGCTCGCTGCCCGATCGAGCCGCCGGCCTGGTGATCGCCTACGAGCCGGTGTGGGCGATCGGGACCGGGCTCACGCCGACGGCGGCCGACGTGGCGGAGGCGCATGCCTTCATTCGCAAGAAGCTCACCGAGCGCTATGGCGGCGAGGGCGCCAGCGTCCGCATCCTTTATGGCGGCTCGGTCAAGCCGGCGAATGCCCAGGAACTCTTGACCATTGCCAATGTGAATGGCGCCCTGGTCGGCGGCGCCAGCCTGAAAGCCACAGATTTCCTTGGCATTGCGGCGGTTTACCGCGCGTCCCAATAGGGTAGAAATGCCGCGGCTGATCGTGTAGAGACCGCGGCGAATTCCTATATATGCCGGCAAGAGCGCTCGGGCGGGCCGCCCGGACCGGCGGATGTGAACGGATTAGAGCCTTATGCAGCACGTCGTTATCGTGATCCATTTGATGCTGGTGATCGCCTTGATCGGCGTGGTGCTGCTGCAGAAGTCCGAAGGCGGCGGGCTCGGCATCGGTTCGACCGCGGGGTTCATGACCAGCCGCGGCACGGCCAATGTGCTCACCCGCGCGACCGCGATTTTGGCCGGATTGTTCTTCGTGACCAGCCTGCTGCTGTCGATCCTGGCCGGTCTGAACCGCAAGCCGTCCTCGATTCTGCAAGGGGGGCCGGCGGCGCCGACCGCGCCCGGACCAAATGCACCGCTCAACCCCGGCGGCATCCTCAATCAGTTGCAAGGTACGCCCGCGGCGCCGCCGGCCGCTCCTGCGACGCCCGCCGGACCGCAGGTGCCGCAATCGAAATAAGATGCTGAGGAAGGGCCGGGAAACCGGCCCTTCCGCTTTAAGGAGTATGATTTAGATAAGAGCCATGTGCGCTTCAGGTGCAGAATGAAAACAGCGGCACAACTGTCTTTGTTTGCGGCAATTTCGGGAATTGCGCACAGGCGCAGACCGGCTCTGAGTTTTTCGCGCTCGTCGAATCGATTCGCGGGGGTTAAAGGTTAGGCCCCATGGCGCGGTACGTTTTCATCACCGGCGGCGTGGTCTCCTCACTCGGTAAGGGTCTCGCATCCGCGGCGCTCGGCGCCCTGCTGCAAGCGCGCGGCTACAAGGTGCGCCTGCGCAAGCTCGACCCCTATCTCAACGTCGATCCGGGCACGATGTCGCCCTACCAGCATGGCGAGGTCTTCGTCACCGACGACGGCGCCGAGACCGATCTCGACCTCGGCCATTACGAGCGCTTCACCGGCCGTCCGGCGACCCGCCAGGACAACATCACGACCGGCCGCATCTACCAGGACATCCTGACCAGGGAGCGGCGCGGCGACTATCTCGGCGCCACCATCCAAGTCATTCCGCACGTCACCAACGCCATCAAGGACTTCGTCCGCGAGGGCAATGACGGCTTCGACTTCGTGCTGGTCGAAGTGGGCGGCACGGTCGGCGACATCGAGGGCCTGCCGTTCTTCGAGGCGATCCGCCAGCTCGGGAACGACCTGCCGCGCCGCCATGCGGTCTATGTCCATCTCACGCTGATGCCGTTCATCCCGAGCGCCGGCGAGCTCAAGACCAAGCCGACGCAGCATTCGGTCAAGGAGCTGCGCTCGATCGGCATCCAGCCCGACATCCTTTTGTGCCGCACCGACCGGCCGATCCCGGAAAGCGAGCGGCGCAAGCTGGCGCTGTTCTGTAATGTTCGCGAAAGCGCGGTGATCGAGGCGCGCGATGTCGACAACATCTATGCGGTGCCGGAAGCTTATTCGGCCGAGGGGTTGGACGCGGAAGTACTCTCCGCTTTCGGCCTCGATCCGGGCGCGACGCCCGATCTCGCGCGCTGGCGGCTGATCAACGAGCGCATCCGCAATCCGGAAGGCGACGTCACCATCGCCATCGTCGGCAAATATACCGGCATGAAGGATGCCTATAAGTCGCTGATCGAGGCGCTCTCGCATGGCGGCATCGCCAATAAGGTGAAGGTCAATCTCGACTGGATCGAATCGGACGTGTTCGAGAACGAGGACCCGGCGCCGTTCCTCGAACAGGTCAACGGCATCCTGGTGCCGGGCGGCTTCGGCCAGCGCGGCACCGAGGGCAAAATTCGCGCGGCGCAATTCGCGCGCGAACGGCAGGTGCCGTATTTCGGCATCTGCTTCGGCATGCAGATGGCGGTGATCGAGGCGGCGCGCAATCTGTGCGGCATCGCTGAGGCTAATTCGACCGAGTTCGGCCCGACGCCCGAGCCGGTGGTCGGCTTGATGACCGAATGGCTCAAGGGCAACGAGTTGCAGAAACGGGCGGCCGGCGGCGATCTCGGCGGCACCATGCGTCTAGGCGCTTACGACGCGGTGCTCACGCGTGGCAGCCGCGTCGCGGACATTTACGGCAGGACCGAAATCTCCGAGCGGCACCGCCACCGCTATGAGGTCAACACCGCCTACAAGGGGAGGCTCGAGCAGCGCGGCATGCGTTTTTCCGGCATGTCGCCGGACGGCATCCTGCCGGAGATCATCGAATACGACGATCATCCCTGGTTCATCGGTGTGCAATTCCATCCCGAACTGAAATCGCGGCCGTTCGAGCCGCATCCTTTATTCGCCTCGTTCATCGGCGCAGCGGTGGAGCGAAGCCGGCTGGTGTAAGCGACATCGTTGCGGCGCACGCGGATGCTATCGACGCCGTCCTGGTATTCGGGCGCTGCCGTTGACCCCGCCGCGCCGCCGCTTCATGGTCGCGCCGGCGAGGGCCAATTTTGCATCAGAAACCCAATTCCACCGTCACCGTCGGCGCCGTGCGCTTCGGCAATGCCTTGCCGCTGTCGCTGATTGCCGGCCCCTGCGCGCTGGAGAGCCGCGCGCATGCTTTGGAGACGGCGTCGGCGCTCAAGGAGATCGCCGAGCGCGTCGGTATCGGGCTCGTCTACAAGACCTCGTTCGACAAGGCGAACCGCACCTCCGCCAAATCCCCGCGCGGCATCGGGCTTGATGCCGCGTTGCTTATCTTTGCCGAAATCCGCGACAGCTTGAAAATCCCCGTGCTGACCGACGTGCACGAGGCGGCCCAATGCGCGCACATAGCGGCCGTGGCCGACGTGCTGCAAATCCCCGCTTTTCTCAGCCGGCAGACCGATCTGCTCGTTGCTGCCGCCCAGACGGGCAAGGTCGTCAACGTGAAGAAAGGCCAATTCCTCGCGCCCTGGGACATGACGAACGTGGTTGAGAAAATCACCGGTGCCGGCAACGCCAATGTCTTGGTGACCGAGCGCGGCGTCTCCTTCGGCTACAACACGCTGGTCTCCGACATGCGCGCGCTGCCGATCCTCAAGCGTATCGGTGCCCCGGTGATCTTCGATGCGACGCATTCGGTGCAGCAGCCGGGCGGGCAGGGCACCGCCTCGGCCGGCGAGCGCGAGTTCGTGCCGGTGCTGGCGCGCGCAGCCGTTGCGGTGGGAGTTGCCGGCGTGTTCATCGAGACGCATCAGGATCCAGACCGCGCGCCGTCCGACGGGCCCAATATGCTGCCGCTCAAGCAGATGGAGCCACTGTTGCGCCAGCTCATCGAATTCGACCGGCTGGCGAAGGCCTAAAGGCCGGGGGGCTCTTCCTTCTCCCTCCCCCTGGAAGGGGGTGGGTTGGGGTGGGGGTCCTCAAGAAACTGACCCCCACCCGGCTGCCTGCGGCAGCCGACCTCCCCCTTGCAGGGGGAGGTGAAGAAAAAACATGACCCGCACGCTCAATCTCATCGCCTTTGTCGTGTTTGCCTGTGCGCTGTTCATTCGCTCGACCGACCCGGTGATCCCGCAGATCGCGGCCGGGCTCAACGTCGAGCCAGCGACCGCGGCGCTGCTATCGACGGCGTTCACGCTGCCCTATGCGCTGGTGCAACCGGCGCTCGGCGCGCTCGCCGACATGTTCAGCAAGACGCGGCTGATGCTGCTCTGCCTGTTCGTGGTCACCGCCGCGACCTTGGCTTGCGGTCTGTCGCCGGACTTTCCGCTGCTGGCGACCGGCCGGGTGCTTGCCGGACTTGCCGCCGGCGGCGTGGTGCCGATCGCCTTCGCCCTGGTCGGCGACAACATCCCGGTCCACGAGCGGCAGGTGGCGATGGGCCGCCTCCTGTTCGCGATCATGACCGGCAACCTGTTGGGCGCGACCTGCGCCGGCGTCGTCGGCGATCTGGTCGGCTGGCGCGGCGTGTTCTTCGTCACCGGGGCCTTGGGGCTGATTGCGCTCGTCGCCGCCATCCCCGGGTTCCGCGGCGTCGCCGACGCGCCGGGACGCGCCGACCTTTCCAAACTCATTCCGAACTACCGCGCGATCTTCCGCAATCCACTGGCCAAGATCTGCTTCGGCACGGTGTTTCTGGAAGCCGTGTTCATGTACGGCTGCTTCCCCTACATCGCCACCATGCTGCACGAGGCCGGCGAGACCCGCGCCTCAATCGCCGGGATCGTACTCGCCGGTTTCGGCGTTGGCGGCGCGGTTTACGGGGCGCTGGTGTCGCGCCTGCTGCCGCGGCTCGGCGAGAGGCGCATGATGCGGTTCGGCGGCGCCGCCTTGGGCTTTTGCCTGACGGTGATCGCCGCGCGGGCCTATTGGCCGATCGAGTTCGCCAATTTCGCGTTGCTCGGCTTCGGCTTCTACATGTTGCACGCCGTCGTCCAGATCTATGCGAGCGAACTGGCCCCGGCCGCACGCGGCTCGGCCATGGCGCTGCATTCGTTCTTCTTCTTTCTCGGCCAGGCGGTCGGACCTGTGGTCTATGGCGCGGGTCTCTCGACCATCGGCCTGACACCGGTGCTGCTGTTCGGCGCTGTTGTGCTCGTTGGCGTCGGCTTCACCTGTGCGCACTGGCTGCGGCGGCCGCATCCGTCGCCGGTTTAACCGCGCCCGCGATAGGGTGCGACGCCCTGGTCGGGCACCCACAGGCCCTTTGGCAGCCTACCGGCCTGCCAGAACACGTCGATCGGCATGCCGCCGCGCGGGTACCAATAGCCGCCGATGCGCAGCCATTTCGGTTTGAGCAGCGCCAACAGTTTTTTGCCGATGGAGACGGTGCAGTCCTCGTGGAAGGCGCCGTGGTTGCGGAAGCTGTTGAGGTAGAGCTTGAGCGATTTCGACTCCACCAGGAATTTTGCCGGGGCATAGTCGATCACCAGATGCGCGAAATCGGGCTGGCCGGTGATCGGGCACAGCGTGGTGAATTCCGGCGCGGTGAAGCGGGCAAGATAGTCGGTGTCCCGATGCGGATTGGGGACGCGGTCAAGCACCGCCTGATCGGGCGAGGCGGGGATCGGCGAGGGACGCCCCAGGTGCAGCGGCTTGCGGCTCATGCGCCTTGGAATGCCCGCCCGCGCGGGGCATGACAAGGGGGTTATCGATCCTGTAGAAGCGGCGCAAATCCAACAGCCGGACACGTGCCATGACCGCCATTACCGACATTATCGGCCGCGAAATCCTCGACAGCCGCGGCAACCCGACCGTGGAAGTCGACGTCATCCTGGAAAACGGCTCGAAAGGCCGCGCCGCGGTGCCTTCCGGCGCCTCGACCGGCACACGCGAAGCGGTGGAGCTGCGCGACGGCGACAAGAAGCGCTACGGCGGCAAGGGCGTGCGCAAGGCGGTCGACGCGGTCAACGGCGAGATTTTCGACGCGCTCGGCGGCATGGAGGCCGAAGCGCAGGCCAAGATCGACGAGACGCTGATCGCGCTCGACGGCACGCCCAACAAAGGCCGGCTTGGCGCCAACGCCATCCTCGGCGTCTCGCTTGCGGTCTCCAAAGCGGCGGCCATCGCCAAGCAGGCGCCGCTCTACCGTTACGTCGGCGGCACCGCCGCGCGCACCTTGCCGGTGCCGATGATGAACATCCTTAACGGCGGCGTGCACGCCGACAATCCGATCGATTTCCAGGAATTCATGATCATGCCGGTCGGCGCGCCAAGCTTCGCCGAAGCGCTGCGCGCCGGGTCGGAAATCTTCCAGACGCTAAAGGCGCAGCTCAAATCGATGGGGCTGAACACCAATGTCGGCGACGAAGGTGGTTTTGCGCCCGATTTGAAATCGGCCGAGAGTGCACTCGACATCATTGTGGGGGCGATCGGCAAGGCCGGTTACAAGCCTGGCGGCGATGTGATGATCGCGCTGGACCCCGCCGCCAGCGAATTCTTCAAGAATGGGTCATATGTTTACGAAGGCGAACGCAAGACGCGTTCGCCGCAGCAGCAAACCGATTATCTCGCGCAATTGATCGCCGCCTATCCGATCGTCTCCATCGAGGACGGCATGGCAGAAGATGACCGCGAGGGGTGGAAATTGTTGACGCAGAAGCTCGGCGCCAAGGTGCAACTGGTCGGCGATGACAACTTCGTCACCAACGTGAAAATGCTGGCCGACGGGATCAAGAATGGCATCGCCAATTCGATCCTGATCAAGGTCAACCAGATCGGCACGCTCACCGAAACGCTCGCCGCCGTCGAGATGGCGCACAAGGCCGGCTACACCGCGGTGATGTCGCACCGCTCGGGCGAGACGGAAGATTCCACCATCGCCGATCTCGCCGTCGCCACCAATTGCGGGCAGATCAAGACCGGTTCGCTCGCCCGCTCCGACCGCACCGCGAAATACAATCAGCTGCTGCGCATCGAGGAAGAGCTCGGCGCGCAGGCCAAATATGCCGGGCGGGACGTGCTGAAAGGGCGCCGCTAAGGCCTTTGGCGAAGGCTCGAATTTGAGTGTAGAATATTATTGATTGCAGTCGTTAAACGAGTTCGGGTGATGGACCAGACAACGCGACTAAGCAGCCAAGACCGCCGCCAGGCCGTGCAGCGCCTGGCGGCCTTCGTGGTGCAATCGATCGATGCCGCGCGCGCGGCGGAGAAGCCGTTTTTCCACCTCGAATTCGATCGCGTCTTTCCCGACGATATCTACGCCCAAATCCTCAGCCTGATGCCGGAGGCGACCGACTACCGGCCGATGCACGGCCGCAGCAAGGGCCACGATCTCACCGACGGCACGCATACGCGCGTCAAGATCGACCTGTTCCCCGAATACATCCGCAATCTTTCGCCGGAGAAGCGCGCGCTGTGGGACGTGGTCGGCCGTGCGCTCTGCTCGGAGCCGGTCAAGCAGGCCTTCATCCGCCGCCTCGCGCCGGGCCTGTCGATGCGCTTCGGCGCCGATTTCGCCAGGGTCGGGATGTATCCGATCCCGATCCTCACCCGCGATATTCCCGGCTATCTGATCACGCCGCACACCGACACCAAATGGAAGGGGATCACCGTCCAGCTTTATCTGCCGAAGGACGACGCCAACGCCGATATCGGCACCATCTTCCACGAGCGGTTGCCGGACGGCTCGATGCCGAAGAAGGCGCAGATGCGCTTTGCGCCGAATACTGGTTACGCGTTTGCGGTGGGGACGGACACCTGGCACTCAGCGGACCCGGTCCACGATCGCGTCAAGTCGCGCGACTCGATCCTGCTCACGTATTTTGTCGATCAGGGCCTGCTGCGGAACTTCCGCAACCGCGGCAAGCGGCTCGGCAATTTCGTGCTCAACGAGGTCAGGCAGTACCTGCCGGTCTAATCGCCGGTTGGCGCGTTAAAGACGCCTTAACGCGATTCCCGCATCTTGCGCGGTCATGGTCTCCCACCGCCGCCGCCGCACCATTCTGACCGCGCTCGCGCTTTATACCTTCGCCGCGCTGTTCGTCGGCTATTTCGCCGTCAATGCCTTCACCGGCAATCACGGCCTGCGCGCGCAAGCCGACCTCGACCAGCAGCTGGCGTCGATGCAGAGCGAACTTACCCAACTCAAGGCCGAGCGTGCGCTGTGGGAGCGGCGGGTGGCGCTGTTGCGCTCCGACAAGATCGACCCCGACATGCTGGACGAGCGCGCCCGTGCGCTGCTCGGCTTTGCCGACCCGCGCGACCTCGTGCTGCTCACGCATCCGCGCTAGCGGCGCCGGCGTTATCCACCGTCAGTTCCGCGCCGAATTGGCCGCATAGCCGCCCGGCGGCCTCGCGCTTTCACCCCCCTTCGATTTAAGCTATTGGGGGGATCGCGAAGCCGAACCGAAGCCTGTCGCCTTAATTGCCCGGACGCTGTCGCAGGGAGTGCCAATGGCGGTTGCCAAGAAAAACCCGAGCGCCGAAGCCAAGGAAACGGGCAGCCCGGTGGCCAATTTCAGCAAGGACGAGGAGCTTTCCGCCTATCGGACGATGTTGACCATCCGCCGCTTCGAGGAGAAGGCCGGCCAGATGTACGGCATGGGGCTGATCGGCGGCTTCTGCCACCTCTACATCGGCCAGGAGGCGGTGGTGGTCGGCATGCAGATGGCGCTGCAACCGGGCGACGCGGTGATTACCGGCTATCGCGACCACGGCCACATGATTGCGGCCGGCATGGACGCCAAGGGCGTGATGGCCGAGCTCACCGGCCGCGCCCACGGCTATTCCAAGGGCAAAGGCGGCTCGATGCATATGTTCAGCGTCGAGAAAGGCTTCTATGGCGGCCACGGCATCGTCGGCGCGCAGGTGCCGCTCGGCACCGGCCTCGCTTTCGCCAACCGTTACCGCGACAACGGCAAGATCTCGGTCACCTATTTCGGCGACGGCGCCGCCAACCAGGGCCAGGTCTACGAGAGCTTCAACATGGCCGCGCTGTGGAAGCTGCCGGTCATCTATGTGATCGAGAACAACCGCTACGCCATGGGCACCGCGATCACCCGCTCGTCGGCGGAAACCAACCTGTCGCGGCGCGGCCTGTCGTTCAACATTCCGGGCGAGCAGGTCGACGGCATGGACGTGCGCGCGGTCAAGGCGGCCGGCGAGCAGGCAGCGGCCTGGTGCCGCACCGGTAAGGGGCCGTTCATTCTGGAGATGCTGACCTACCGCTATCGCGGCCACTCGATGTCGGACCCGGCCAAGTACCGCACGCGCGAGGAGGTCGAAGAGGTGCGCACGCATCACGATCCGATCGACATGGCGCGCCACCGTATTCTCGAGAAAAAATTCGCCAAGGAAGACGAGTTGAAGAAGATCGACGGCGAAGTGCGCGACTTGATCAATCAGGCGGCCGAATTCGCCACCCACGATCCGGAGCCGGACGCCTCCGAGCTTTACACCGACGTCTACCGGGTATGAGTAGGACAGCGTAGCGCCCATGCCGATCGAAGTGCTCATGCCCGCCCTGTCGCCCACCATGGAGAAGGGCAACCTCGCCAAGTGGCTCAAGAAGGAAGGCGACCGCGTTAAGTCGGGCGACATCATCGCCGAAATCGAAACCGACAAGGCCACCATGGAAGTGGAGGCGGCCGACGAGGGCACGCTCGGCAAAATTCTCGTTCCCGAAGGCACCGCCGATGTCGCGGTGAATACGCCGATCGCGGTGATCTTCGGCGAGGGCGAGGACAAGTCGGCGATCAAGGACGTCAAGCCGGCACAACAGCGGAAGGCTGCGGAATCCGCAGCCCCGGCCAAAGCCGAAACAAAAGCGCCCGCTACGCCCGCACCGAAATCGGAACAAAAAGCGTCGCAGGCGCCCGAGCCCAAAGTCGCCGCCGATCCCGATATCCCCGAAGGTACCGAGATGGTCACCATGACCATGCGCGAAGCGCTGCGCGACGCCATGGCCGAGGAGATGCGGCGCGACAAAGACGTCTTCGTGATGGGCGAGGAGGTTGCCGAATATCAGGGCGCCTACAAGGTGACGCAAGGGCTACTGCAGGAGTTCGGCGACAAGCGCGTCATCGACACGCCGATCACCGAACACGGCTTTGCCGGCCTCGGCATTGGCGCCGCGCTCGCCGGCTTGAAGCCGATCGTCGAGTTCATGACCTTCAATTTCGCCATGCAGGCGATGGACCAGTTGATCAATTCGGCGGCGAAGACGCTCTATATGTCAGGCGGGCAGATGGGCTGCTCGATCGTGTTCCGCGGGCCGAACGGCGCCGCCGCCCGCGTCGCCGCCCAGCACAGCCAGGATTATTCGGCCTGGTACTCGCACATTCCGGGGCTGAAGGTGATCGCGCCGTCGAATGCCGCCGACGCCAAGGGTCTGCTCAAAGCGGCGATCCGCGATCCGAATCCGGTCGTGTTCCTGGAAAACGAAATCCTCTACGGCCATTCGGCGCCGGTGCCCAAGCTCGACGACTTTGTCTTGCCGATCGGCAAGGCGCGCATCGCGCGGCCCGGCAACGCCGTCACCATCGTCGCCTGGGCGATGGGCCTGAGCTACGCGCTGCAGGCGGCCGAGGAGCTGGCCAAGGACGGCATCGACGCCGAAGTGATCGATCTGCGCACGCTCAAGCCGATGGACACCGACACAATCGTCGCCTCGGTGCAGAAGACCGGCCGCTGCGTGACCGTCGAAGAAGGCTGGGCGCAGTCCGGCGTCGGCGCCGAGATCGCCGCACGGCTGATGGAGCACGCCTTCGACTATCTCGACGCGCCGGTCGCACGCGTCACCGGCAAGGACGTGCCGATGCCTTACGCTGCCAATCTCGAGAAGCTGGCGCTGCCCTCGGTCGCCGAAGTGGTCGAGGCGGCCAAAGTCGTCAGCTACCGGTAAGCGCGCGCGATGCCCACCAACATCCTCATGCCGGCGCTGTCGCCCACCATGGAGAAGGGAAACCTCGCCAAGTGGCTGAAGAAGGAAGGCGACAAGATCAAGTCGGGCGACGTCATCGCCGAGATCGAGACCGACAAGGCGACCATGGAATACGAGGCGGTCGACGAGGGCACGCTGGCCAAGATCGTGGTGCCGGAAGGCACGCAGGACGTGGCGGTGAATTCGGTGATCGCGGTATTGGCCGGCGAGGGCGAGGACGTGAAGGCGGCGGCGAGCGGCGCGGCAGCAACGAAGCCGCAAGTCGCGCCGGCGAAGGCCGAACAGAAAACCGCCTCAGTATCCCCCTCACCCCAACCCTCTCCCCAACGGGGAGAGGGAGTACGCCCGAGTGTGCCGCAAACTCCGTCTACCTCTCCCCTGGGGGGGGAGGTCGGCGCACGAAGTGCGCCGGGTGAGGGGGCAAGGGCCTCTCATGGGAACCGCATCTTCTCGTCGCCGCTCGCCCGTCGCTTGGCGAAAGAATCCGGCATCGACCTCACGCGCGTCTCCGGCTCCGGCCCGCATGGCCGCGTGATCGCGCGCGACATCGAGGCGGCGAAATTCGGCAAGGGCTTGCGTGCGCCCGGCGCCGCTTCCTTCGTTGCGGCGGCATCGCCGCCGCCGGCAACGCCGTCCGACGCGCAGATCCGTGCGCTCTACGAAGACGGCTCCTACGATTTCGTGCCGCACGACCAGATGCGCAAGATCATCGCGCAGCGGCTCACACTATCGAAGCAGACGATCCCGCATTTCTATCTGACGCTCGACTGCGACATCGGCAAGCTCTTGGCCGCGCGCGAGGAGATCAATGCCGCCGCGCCGAAGGACCAAGACGGAAAGCCGGCCTACAAGATTTCGGTCAACGACTTCGTCATCAAGGCGCTGGCGCTGGCGTTGCAGCGCGTGCCCGAGGCCAACGTCACCTGGACCGAAGCCGGCACGCTGCAGCACAAACATTCCGACGTCGGCGTCGCGGTGGCGATCCCCGGCGGGCTGATGACGCCGGTGGTGCGCAGCGCCGAGGCGAAGTCGCTCTCCGCCATTTCCAACGAGATGAAGGACTTCGCCGCGCGTGCCCGCACCCGCCATTTGAAGCCGCAGGAATACCAGGGCGGCGCGACCGCGATCTCCAATCTCGGCATGTACGGCATCAAGGACTTCGCCGCGGTGATCAACCCGCCGCACGCGACGATCCTGGCGGTCGGTACGGCTGAGGAGCGCGCGGTGGTGCGCAACGGGCAGATCGTCACCGCGCATATTATGACGGTGACGCTGTCCACCGATCACCGCGCCGTCGATGGCGCACTCGGCGCCGAGCTGATGAAGGCGTTCAAGATGCTGATCGAAAACCCGGTGATGATGGTGGTTTAAGAGGCTGTCATCGCCGGGCTTGTCGCGGCGATCTCGCTTAGGTTGGCACAGGCTGCGCGTCCCATAGCGGGATGGCCGGGACGAGCCCGGCCATGACCGGAGCTCACGCCGGATCAAATCCCTTCGCCTTGAACACCGCCTGCGCGTCCGGCGTGGTCAGGAATTTGAGGAATGCTTTGCCGACCTCGGCGTTTTTCGAGGCGGCGCCAACGCCCGCGGCGAACACGTTTGTCTGGCCGAGATCGCCCGGCGGCGGACCGACCACGTCGACGCCTGGCGTCGTTGCCAGTTCCGGCTTGCTCTGGAAGGCAATATCGACTTCGCCATTGGTCAGCAGCGTGCCGACGAAACCGGCGGGCGGCGGAAATTTGCTCTTGGCTTTGATCTCCGAGGCGATGCCGAGCTTCTCGATCATCTTGGAAAAATAGACGCCGCTCGCGCCGCCCGCCGCTGGATCGGTGTAGCCGATGGCGCGCGCGGAAAGCAGCGTCTTCTTCATCGCGTCCACGGTCGAGATGTCGGGCTTCGGCGCGCCTTGTTTGACGCCGAAGGCGAAGATCGATTTGCCGAGCGTGACGCCGCCTGCGGCGATCTTGCCGCCCTTGGTCAGGCTGTCGATGCTCCCGCGCGAGACAATCAGCACATCGGGCACATCGCCGTCCTGCGCCTTCTTGGTGAAGCCCGAGATCAGGCCCCAGGTAATGTTGAGCTTATTGCCGGTCGCCTTTTCGAACTTGGGCGCGAGGTCTTCGATCGCGCTTTTGACGCCGATGGTGCTGTAAACCTTGATCTCGGCGGCGGCGGCAAATTGCGTGGCCAGGATGACCGCAGCAAAAGCGGCTGCCAGCCGGCGCAGCGAAAAGAGCATGATTGCCTCCCTGGGGCTTTGATTTTGGGCGAATTAGATTCCTCAAATGGGTTACATTCAATGGGTATCCCGGCCGCGAGCCGCTCGGCTTGATTGCCGCGGGTCCCTGTGAGAGACGGACAGGGACAATTCATGTGGAGACACTTAAGTGGCGGATACTTCCTTCGACGTTCTGATCATCGGCTCCGGCCCCGGCGGCTATGTGACGGCCATCCGCGCGGCGCAGCTTGGCTTCAAGACGGCCATGGTCGAACGCGATTATCTCGGCGGCATCTGCCTCAATTGGGGCTGTATTCCCACCAAGGCGTTGCTGCGCTCGGCCGAGATTTTTCACTACCTGCAGTACGCTAAGAACTACGGGTTGAAAGCCGACAATGTCGGCTACGACGCGGATGCCGTGGTCAAACGCTCGCGTGCGGTGTCGAAGCGCCTCAGTGACGGCGTCGGCTTCCTGATGAAGAAGAACAAGGTGTCGGTCATCTGGGGCGAGGCGGCAATCGACGCCCGCGGCAAGGTCACGGTGAAGGCGTCGAACAGCGAAGCGCCCAAGGGCGCATTGGGGCCGGGCGCTTATCAAGCCAAGCACATCATCATCGCCACGGGCGCGCGGCCGCGCGTGCTGCCGGGCTTGGAGCCTGACAAGAAGCTGGTCTGGACCTATTTCGAGGCCATGGTGCCGCCGGCGATCCCGCAATCGCTACTGGTTGTTGGCTCGGGCGCGATCGGCATCGAGTTCGCTTCGTTCTACCGCACGCTCGGCGCGGACGTCACCGTGGTCGAAGTGCTGCCGCAGATCCTGCCGGTCGAGGATCATGAGATCCAGGCCTTCGCGCGCAGGAGCTTCGAGAAGCAGGGCATCAAGATCGCGACGAACGCCAAAGTGACCAAGCTCGACAAGAAGGCCAACAGCGTCGCCGCCACCATCGAGGAGGGCGGCAAGACGCAGACGATCGAGGTCGAGCGCGTGATCTCCGCCGTCGGCGTGGTCGGCAATATCGAAAGCCTCGGCTTGGAGAAGCTCGGCGTGAAGACCGAGCGCGGCTGCATTGTGGTCGATCAATTCAACAAGACCAACGTGCCGGGCATCTACGCCATCGGCGACGTGTCCGGCCCGCCGATGCTGGCGCACAAGGCCGAGCACGAGGGCGTCGTCTGCATCGAGGCGATCAAGGGCCTGCATCCGCATCCGATGAACAGACTGATGATCCCCGGCTGCACTTATTGCACGCCGCAGGTCGCCTCGGTCGGCCTCACCGAGCAGGCTTGTAAAGATGGGAAGCGCGATATCCGCGTCGGCCGGTTTCCTTTCGTCGGCAACGGCAAGGCGATCGCGCTCGGCGAAGACCAGGGATTGGTCAAGGTGATCTTCGACAAAAAGACAGGCCAACTGCTCGGCGCGCACATGGTCGGCGCCGAAGTCACCGAACTGATCCAGGGCTACGTGGTGGCGATGAACCTGGAAACGACCGAAGAAGAATTGATGCACACCGTCTTCCCGCATCCGACGCTGTCGGAGATGATGAAGGAAGCGGTGCTGGATGCTTATGGGCGCGTATTGAACATGTAATTAATCCGTCATGGCCGGGCTCGTCCCGGCCATCCATGCCTTTCTTGCAGGCCGCTAAGGCGTGGATGCCCGGCACAAGGCCGGGCATGACCAGTCAGGGAGGACATGCCAATGGCCAAGTTCGCGAATATTCTCGAAACCGTCGGCAATACCCCGGTGGTCAAGATCAACAAGCTGGCCCCGAAGGGCATCGATCTCTACGTCAAGATCGAGGCCTTCAACCCGCTCGGCTCGGTCAAGGACCGCCTCGCGCTTGGTGTGATCGAGGCAGCGGAGCGCGACGGCACGCTCAAGCCCGGACAAACGGTGATCGAGGCGACCTCCGGCAATACCGGCATCGGGCTCGCCATGGTCTGCGCGCAGAAGGGCTATCCGCTGGTCGTCACCATGGCTGAGACCTTCTCCGTCGAGCGCCGCAAGCTGATGCGCTTCCTCGGTGCCAAGGTGATCCTCACCCCCGCCGCCGAGCGCGGCATGGGCATGGTCAATAAAGCGCAGGAACTCGCCAAGACACACGGCTGGTTCTTGACCCGCCAGTTCGAGAACGAGGCCAATCCCGACATGCATTCGCGCACCACCGCGCGCGAGATCGTCAATGACTTTGCCGGCGAGAAGCTCGATTACTGGGTGACCGGTTTTGGCACCGGCGGCACGCTGAAAGGCGTTGCCCGCGTACTGGCCAAGGAGCGCCCGGAGACCAAGATCGTGGTCTGCGAACCGGCCGACGCGCCAATGCTGTCGAGCCGCACGCCGCAGGAGCGTAATCCCGACGGCACACCGGCCAAGCCCAATCCGGCATTCAAGCCGCATCCGATGCAGGGCTGGAGCCCCGATTTCATCCCGAAGATCACCGGCGACGCGGTCGACATGGACGTGATCAGCCGCGTGATCACCATCGCCGGCGTCGATGCCATGAAGTGGAGCAAAGCGCTGGCGCAGCAGGAGGGCATCTTCGTCGGCATCACCGCCGGCGGCACCTTCGCCGGTGCGCTCGAAGTCTGCAAGAACGCGGCGCCCGGCTCGACCGTGCTCGCCATGCTGCCGGATACCGGCGAGCGGTATCTGTCGACGCCGCTGTTCGGTGACATCGGCGCCGATATGACCGAAGAGGAATTGAAGATTTCCAATTCGACGCCGAACAACCGCATGCCGCCCAAGGCGGCGTGAGCGAGAGGAGGGCGACGTGGGTGTCATCGCCTGGATCGTCATCGGTCTGATCGCCGGCTGGCTCGCGCATGTGATCCTGGGCGGGCGCGGCGGTATTTTCGGCAATCTGGCGGTCGGGCTGATCGGCGCCATCGTTGGCGGCTTCCTGTTCGAGAAGCTCAATCTGCACGTCATGCCGGATTTCTGGGGCAATCTGATCACCGCCAGCATCGGCGCGGTGATCTTCCTGGCGATCTGGCGGGCAATCAGAAGCGCGTGATCTTGCGGCGCGGGGTGCCGCGCCGTAAGTAACGCCTATGGCTGTCGTTCTCGACCTGAACAACCCGCGCCCGCGCCATCCGGAGAAGGCGCACCGGCCGGATTCGCCGCAACCTCCCAAGCCGGACTGGATTCGCGTCAAGGCGCCGGTTTCGGCCGGCTACGCCGAAACGCATGCCATCATGCGCACGAACGGCCTGCACACCGTGTGCGAGGAGGCCGGCTGCCCGAACATCGGCGAGTGCTGGGAGAAGAAGCACGCCACCTTCATGATCATGGGCGACACCTGCACGCGCGCCTGCGCCTTCTGCAACGTGAAGACCGGCTTGCCCGGTGCGCTCGACCCGAATGAGCCGGCCCATGTCGGCGAGGTGACGGCCAAGCTCGGCTTGGCGCATATTGTCGTCACGTCGGTTGACCGCGACGACCTCGCCGACGGCGGCGCGCTGCATTTTGCCGAGACCATCCGCGCCATTCGTAGCGCTTGCCCGCAAACCACCATCGAGGTGCTCACGCCGGATTTCCTGCGCAAGGACGGCGCGCTCGAGATCGTGGTCGACGCCAAGCCCGACGTGTTGAATCACAATCTGGAAACCGTGCCGTCGCTGTATCTCGGCGTACGGCCGGGCGCGCGCTATTTCCATTCGCTGCGGCTGCTGCAGCGCGTGAAGGAACTCGATCCTTCGATGTTCAGCAAGTCGGGGATCATGCTGGGCCTGGGCGAGGAACGCAACGAAGTGCTGCAGGTGATGGACGACCTGCGCTCTGCCGATGTCGATTTCCTCACCATCGGCCAATACTTGCAGCCGACCCGCAAGCACCACGAAGTCGTGCGTTTCGCGCCGCCCGACGAATTCGAGGCGCTCAAAACCATCGCCTATGCCAAGGGCTTCCTGATGGTGGCGTCCTCGCCGCTGACGCGCTCGTCGCATCACGCCGGAGAGGATTTTGCGCGGCTGAAGGCAGCGCGGGCCGCGCAGGGTTAAATGCCGAAATTTTCGACGAAGCGCCGTGTCCGCCACAGCGCGGAGGAAATGTTTGCTCTGGTCGCCGATGGCGAGCGCTATCCCGAATTCGTGCCGCTATGCAGCGGGCTGCGCGTCAAAAGCCGCACGACCAACAGCCAGGGCAACACCGTGCTGATCGCCGACATGTCGGTGGCCTACAAGGTGATCCGGCAGACCTTCACCAGCCGCGTCACGCTCGACCGGCCGAATTTGAAAATTCTGGTCGAATACATCGATGGCCCGTTCAAGTTCATGCACAACCGCTGGGGCTTCAGCCCGACCGGGGAGCACGCCTGCGAAGTCGACTTCTTCATCGAGTACGAATTCGCCAGCCGCACCCTCGGCATGCTGATGGGTGCGATGTTTGATGCTGCATTTCACAAGTTCGCCGCGGCGTTCGAGCGCCGCGCCGATGTGATCTACGGCCGCAAGCCGGCGTGACGCCGGCTATTGCCCGAGCCGCTTGAGCTCGGCGGTCGCGCCCGAGAACTCGATGAAGCCCTTGGGGCAGCTGCCGGCGGCCGCCTTCAACATCGTGCTGGCGCGGTCGCGCGCCTCGTGCATCAGATTCCAGATGCCGCCGTAGTATTGCGCCTCGCATTTTTCGTCGTCGTTGCTGGCTGCGGCGATCATGGCGTCGAGGTCGCGCTTGCCGAGGAACAATTCGACCACCGGGTAGGGCCATTCGGTCTGCTTAAGTTTCGTCGCGTCGACCTGCAGCTCGGTCATCGCCGTCCCGTTCCCCGAGCGGGCGAGCGCGATGTAGTGCCAAATCACCGGATAGGCGTATGTCGGGTCCTTCTGCACGACGCGGGCAAGATCCGCGGCCGACGCGTCGAAATGGCCGAGATAGGTGTTGGCGTAGCCGCGCGAGCGCAAGGTGCTGATATTTTCGGGATCGAGCTTAATCGCGGCGTCCCGGTCCGCCACCGCTCGGGCGTAATCGCCCTTGCCCTCATAGGCGCTGGCGCGATCGGTGAGTGCGGAGATAAATTTTGGATCCTGCTTCAGCGCGATGTCGAGGTCGGCAATCGCCTGGTCGTATTGCTGCTTGTCGAGCAGCGCCAGGCCGCGGTGGCGATAGCCGATGGTGAAGTTGGGGTCGAGACGGACCGCCTCGGTCCATTCGACGATCGCGCGGTCATAATCGTGCTTGGCGAAAAAGGCGCGGCCGCGGTCGTTGTAGGCGTCGACATATTTGGGATCGATGCGGATCGCTTGGTCGAGATCGGCGATGGCGCGGTCGTATTCCTTCTTGCTGATGAGAGCCAACCCGCGGTTGCGATAGCCGTAGGTGTAATTGGGATCGATGCGGAGCGCTTCGCTGTAATCGGCGATGGCGTGGTCGTAGTCGCCCTTTCCGTTGTAGGCGCGGCCGCGGTCGTTGTAGGCCGAGACGAACTTGGGATCGAGCTGGAGCGCCTTGTTCAAATCGATAATGGCGTGGTCGTAGTCGCCTTTTTCGACATAGACGAGACCGCGGTTGCGATAGGGGAACGACGAGTTGGGATCGAGCCGGATCGCCTGGTCATAATCGGCCAAGGCATGGTCGTAATCCTTCTTCTCGTAATAGGAGCTGCCGCGGCTGTTGAAGGCGGCACCGTAGTGCGGATTGAGCCGGATCGCCTCGTCGTAGTCGGTGATCGCACGGTCGTATTCCTTGATCGCGTTATAGGACAGTCCGCGGTTGCGATAGGCCACCGAATAATCCGGATCGAGCCGCAGCGCGTGATCGTAGTCGGACAGCGCCAGTTCGTACTGCTTCTTGTCGGCGTAGCCGTTGCCGCGATTGTTGTAGGCGATCGCCATGTTCTTGCGCGTCTCGCGGCCGGCATTGATGATCGCGGTGCAGCCTTCGACCTGGCGGTCGGGCAAATTGGCGTGGTCGTCGTTCGAACACCAGACCCAGTTCCGTGACATTGCCGCCTGTGCCGACGGTACAACGAGCAACAAGGCAGCAGCGCCGGCGATCGACGCTGAAAGAATGCGGATTGACATGGCAAGACTCCCTGGAACAGACGCCGGGTCATCATAGCAAACGGCGGCGGCTTGGGGAGGGGGCGCAAGACGAAGCGTCGCCGCTGGCGTCCCCTGATCAATGCGGCGGAGGCAGTGGGGCGGCTTCGACCGGCGCTGGCGTTGCCGGCGCCGCGGCGGCTTCGAACTGATCGGCTTGAATCTTCAAGGTCCCGATCAGCGTCGGCATTAGCACCCGGACGGGCGCGATGATCGAGGTGCCGGCGATGGGCGCGAACCAGAGCTCCATATTGTGCTTTCCGGCGACGTATTTGACGATCATGCTGTCGGCCCGGTAGCCCGCTATTGGCTGCAGCACGACGCCGCAAACGAGTATGGGTCCCTTGTAACCGCGCTCGATTTCGATCTTGTCCATCCGCCCATAGGACAACAGGAGGTTATAGCGCCGCCGCCCGTCGAAAATCTTCAGAGTGCGGTTGCAATCCGATGCCGCCAGCGCGCCGCCGCCGAGCCTGGCGGTAATTAACACCGCGCTCAGCGGATCGGCGACGCCGCGGCGGTCGGCGTCGGTGACAGGTAGGCGATCGGCGTGCTGCGGAGGCTGCGGCGCGATCCGTTCGGTCGCGATGCCGTCGACAAACGTCATCTGCAGCGAGATGGTGCCGTCGTCGTCGGCGATGGTCGAGGCAAACGAGGATGGCTCGATCTGGCCGGCCGCGATATTGCCCTGTGCCACGACCGTGCCCTCGCCGTTGACCAGCACGCTGAGCACGCCGCTCGCCTTGCCGCTAGCGGTGGCGGTGTAAAACGTGTCCCCGATCTCGATCTGCCAATGGATCTCGCCGATCGTGACCCCGGTCATCGAGATTTTGTAATGTGCGTCGACTTTGCCCTGTGCGTGGGCCAACGGCGCCGCGAATGCGCCGCACACGAGCGCAAGCAACGCTTTTGCGGCGCGAGAGTGGTTTGCAATATGTGCAACCATGCCGTTGGTCATCTACGCCCGGATTGGCGGCGCCAGTATGTCAGTTTGCAGCCGATGACCTGTTCATTTCGGCGAGCTCGCGCAGCATCGCCAGCGCTTGTAATACTGACTTGTGGCGCACCTGCTCGCGGCCGATGTCGCCGTAACGCATTTCGTTGTGCATCAGGGCGCCGCTGCGCGAGGCAGCGGCAAAATGCACCAGCCCGACCGGTTTGTCGGCGCTGCCGCCACCCGGACCGGCGATGCCGGTGATGGCGACGACAAGATCGGCATCGGCGTTGCCGAGCGCGCCGCGCGCCATGGCTTCCGCGGTCTCGCGGCTCACCGCGCCGTATGTATCAATCGTGCCGGCAGGGACGCCGAGCATCTGCTGCTTGGCTGCGTCGGAATAGGTGACAAAGCCGCGATCGACCACGTCCGAAGAGCCGGCGATTTCAGTGAGCGCGCCCGCGACCAGCCCGCCGGTGCAGGACTCCGCAGTCGCTACTTTCAGACCGCGCGCGCGGCAGAGGTCGAGCAGCGCGCTCGCCGCCAGCCGCAGATCGATACTCATGCCGCGCTCCAGGGCAGCCGCACCGTCGCGGTGGCGTAGGCGACGATGCCTTCGCCGCGGCCGGTGAAGCCCAGCTTCTCGCTCGTGGTCGCCTTCACGGCAACGCGGGCCAGGTCGATGCCGGCAAGGCGCGCGATGTTTGCGCGCATGGCGTCGCGATGCGGGCCGATACGCGGGGCCTCGCAAACGATGTTGATGTCGATATGCCCGACGCGGCCGCCGCGCTTGGCGAGCCGGTCAAGCGCGAAGGCTAGAAAACGATCGGACGAGGCGCCGCGCCATTGTGGATCACTCGGCGGGAAATGCAAGCCAATGTCGCCGTCGGCCAGCGTGCCGAGGATAGCGTCAGTGAGCGCATGCAGCACCACGTCGGCGTCGGAATGGCCGGTGAGCGCCTGTGTGTGCGCGATGCGGATCCCGCCGAGCGTGACGTGATCGCCGGGACCGAAGGCATGCACGTCGATGCCGGTGCCGGTGCGCAGGTCGCCGAGCGCGGCGATTTGCATCGCCTCCGCTCTCGCGAAATCGCCCTCGTTGGTGATTTTGATGTTGCCAGGCTCGCCGGAAAAAACGCTGACCTTAAGGCCGGCCCATTCAGCGATGGCGGCGTCGTCGGTGAAATCGCTGCGGCCCGCGGCGGCGGCGCGACGGTGCGCGTCGAGCAACGCCGGGAAGGCGAAGCTTTGCGGGGTCTGCACCAGCCGTAAGGTGCTGCGGTCGAGCGTCTTGTCGATCATACCGGCGGCATCGACAGTTTTTACTGTATCGGTGACTGGCAGCGCCGGGATCGCAGCGCCGGTTCGCTCGACTGCGGCAATGGCGCGCGACACCAGCGCGGCGCTGGCGAACGGCCGTGCTGCGTCATGCACGAGGACGATGTCGGGCTTGCGCGGGGCGAGCGCCTCGAGCCCGGCGCGTACGGAACCTTGCCGGGTGGCGCCGCCAAAGACGTAGGGAAGAACGTCAAGTCCCGCCGCCGAGGCCTGGAACATGGCGACATCCTCGGGGCGAATTACCGGCTGTACGGCCCCGATGTCTGGGTGTTCCGCGAGCATGGCCAGGCTCTGGCGGATCATCGGTTCGCCACCGATTGGCCGAAACTGCTTGGGCAGATCGCCGCCCGCGCGCGATCCCCGCCCGGCGGCGACAACGACAACTGCAACCTCGGCCATGCTGCTGACGCTCCACAAATCCCGCTTGGCTTTAGCGCGTTCCTGCTGCAGCGTGAATGGATTAGCGGGGCCCGGCCACTTTTAAGCATGAACAACTTTTTGCACTGCAGCACTTGCGCCTGCTAGCAAAATGGCTAAACTCTGAGCAATGAAAGGTTCCGCCTAAATGCTAGGCAATTAATTCTTGTGGGGCGATTTCGTGGGATTTTCAACCGATTTTCTGAGACTTGGCCCGGTAAAAGTACCGAACCGGGTGTTTTTGGCGCCAATGTCGGGCGTCACTGACGCTCCGTTCCGCCGCCTAGCCCGCCGCTATGGCGCCGGCCTAGTGATATCCGAAATGACCGCCAGCGCTGCTTTGGCCGAGGGTGAGCGCGAAGCGCGCGTGCGCAGCGCGGGGCGGGGGATCGATCTTCATGTTGTACAGCTTGCCGGCTGCGAAGCGCATTGGATGGCCGAGGGCGCTCGCGTCGCCGAAGCGCAGGGCGCGGATGTCATCGACATCAACATGGGTTGCCCGTCCAAGCAGGTGACCAATGGGACTGCGGGCTCGGCGCTGATGCGCGACCTTGATCATGCGCTGACCTTGATCGAGGCGACCGTCGCCGCCGTGCGCGTTCCGGTGACCTTGAAGATGCGGTTGGGCTGGGATCACGCCAGCATCAATGCGCCCGAGCTTGCGCGTCGCGCCGAAAGTGCCGGCGTGCAGATGATCACCGTGCATGGCCGCACCCGTTGCCAGTTTTACGACGGCACCGCGGACTGGTCGGCGGTACGCGCCGTGAAGCAGGCGGTCTCGATCCCCGTCGTGGTCAACGGCGATATCCGCTCTTACGAGGACGCAACGCGTGCGCTTGCCGCTTCCGGCGCCGACGCGGTCATGATCGGCCGCGCCGCACAGGGGCGTCCATGGTTTCCCGGTCAGGTCGCGCACTATCTCTCCACCGGCCAGCGCGAGGACACCCCGCCGCTCGCCGAGCAATATACGCTGATCGATGCGCTCTACGACGAAATGCTCGCGCATCACGGCGCGGCGATCGGCCGCCGGCATGCGCGCAAACACTTGGGCTGGGCGCTCGATTCCGCGGCGGCAACGGCCGGTGTATCGACCGATCTGCTCAAGAACCATCGCGTCCGTGTACTGACGGCGGACGAGCCCATGCAGACACGCCGGCTGCTCGCCGACGCCTATGACGATTTTGCGTGGAGGGCTGCGGCATGAGCTGGGCGCATGCTGTGTCTGCAAGCGTCAATTCCCCGGCCGACGCGGTGCTACACGCGCTGCCGCATCCGGTGATCATGGTGTCGCCGGACGGCAAGATCGCCGACGCCAATGTCGCCGCCGAGCAGTTCTTCGAGGCATCGATCCCGGTGTTGCGCCGGCATATGCTGCGCGACCTCGTGCCGTTCGGTTCGCCCTTGCTCACCTTGATCGAGCAAGTACGCCAGCGCGGCGCGGCGGTGAACGAATACAAGGTGGATCTCGCCACTCCGCGTAACCCCGGCGAGCGGCTGGTCGATCTGCACGTGGCGCCGCTGCCCGAGTACACGGACCATGTCGTGGTGATGCTGCAAGAGCGCACCATCGCCGACAAAATGGACCGCCAGCTGACGCATCGTGGCGCCGCGCGCTCGGTGATCGCGCTTGCGGCCATGCTGGCGCACGAGATCAAGAATCCGCTCTCCGGCATTCGCGGCGCGGCTCAGCTTCTCGAGCAATCGGCCGCTGACGACGATCGTTCGCTGACGAAACTCATCTGCGACGAGACCGACCGCATCGTGAAACTGGTCGACCGTATGGAGGTTTTCGCCGACGAGCGGCCGGTCGAGCGGGAACCGGTCAACATCCACGTCGTGCTCGACCATGTGAAGCGGCTCGCGCAAACCGGCTTCGGCCGCCACATCAAATTCGTCGAGGATTACGATCCCTCGTTGCCGCCGATCCTCGGTAATCGCGATCAGCTTATTCAGGTCTTCCTCAACCTGGTGAAGAATGCCTCCGAGGCGATCGGCGAAGGCGCGATCGACGGGGAAATTCAGCTCACCACGGCATTCCGCCCGGGCGTGCGGCTCGCGGTGCCCGGCAGCAAGGCGCGTGTATCGTTACCGCTCGAGTTTTGCGTCAAGGACAACGGGCAGGGCGTGCCGGAAGATTTGATGCCGCATTTATTCGACCCCTTCGTCACCACCAAGCAGACCGGGAGCGGGCTTGGGCTTGCTTTGGTGGCAAAGATCGTCGGCGACCACGGCGGCATTATCGAGTGTGAATCGCAGCCGCGGCGGACGATCTTCCGTGTTTTGATGCCGATCTATACTGGCGATGGCGCGCCGGCTGACGACGCGCCGCCAGTCCAGGGCCCGTGAGGTAACACCATGCCGACGGGAAGCATTTTAGTTGCCGATGACGATGCCGCAATTCGCACCGTCCTCAATCAGGCCCTGTCGCGCGCCGGCTACGAGGTGCGCTCGACCGGCAATGCAGCGACGCTGTGGCGCTGGATCAGCCAAGGCGACGGCGATCTGGTCATCACCGACGTCGTCATGCCGGACGAGAATGCGTTCGATCTGATTCCGCGTATCCGCAAGGCGCGGCCTGATCTGCCGATCATCGTGATGAGCGCGCAGAACACGTTCATGACCGCGATCCGCGCGTCGGAGCGCGGCGCCTATGAATATCTGCCCAAGCCGTTCGACCTGAAGGAGCTCATCGCCATCGTCGGCCGCGCGTTGTCGGAGCCGAAAGAGAAACGGCCGACGAGCGCCAAGAGCGACGACTTTGACAACATTCCACTGGTCGGCCGTTCGCCGGCGATGCAGGAAATCTACCGCGTACTGGCGCGGCTGATGCAGACCGATCTGACGGTGATGATCACGGGCGAGTCCGGCACCGGCAAGGAATTGGTGGCGCGCGCGCTGCACGACTACGGCAAGCGGCGCAGCGGGTCGTTCGTCGCCATCAATATGGCGGCGATCCCGCGCGATCTGATCGAGTCCGAATTGTTCGGCCACGAGAAGGGCGCCTTCACCGGCGCCAACACGCGCAGCGCCGGCCGCTTCGAGCAGGCCGAGGGCGGCACGCTGTTCCTCGACGAAATCGGCGACATGCCGATGGAAGCACAGACGCGGCTGCTGCGCGTGCTGCAGCAGGGCGAGTACACCACCGTGGGCGGGCGCACGCCGATCAAGAGCGACGTGCGCATCATCGCCGCTTCCAACAAGGAATTGCGGGTGCTGATCCAGCAGGGCTTGTTCCGAGAAGACCTGTTCTTCCGGCTCAATGTCGTGCCGTTGCGCTTGCCGCCCTTGCGCGAGCGCATCGAGGACGTGCCCGACCTGATCCGCCATTTCTTCGCGCAGGCGCAGCGCGAAGGGCTGCCGCCCAAGCAGGTCGACCAGGCCGGCTTGGAGCGTCTCAAGCACCACCGCTGGCCGGGCAATGTGCGCGAGCTTGAAAACCTGGCGCGACGGCTGGCTGCACTTTATCCGCAGGAAACCATCACCGCGGCCGTGATCGATGCGGAGCTGGCGCAGCCCGCATTGCCGGTCGCCAGCGAGGAGCCGCGCCCCGACGAAAGCCTCAGCGCCGCGGTGGAACGGCATTTGGCGGCGTATTTCGCCGGCTTCGACGAGGGACTGCCGCCGGCGGGCCTCTATCACCGGGTCTTGCGCGAGATCGAATATCCGTTGCTGACCGCGGCGCTTGCCGCCACCCGGGGCAACCAGATCCGCGCCGCCGATCTGCTCGGGGTCAATCGGAATACCCTGCGCAAGAAGATCCGCGACCTCGACATCCAGGTTTTTCGCAGTAGCTGAGCTGCGCCAATAGCCGAGTGTGGCTATTGCGCCGCTCTTTTGTCGCAATTCGGCAACATTGTTGTATAAAAGCATCAGTGCCAGGGAGGGCCATCGGCCCTTCACGGGCGGATTTCCGGGGCGACCGGGTCCCACCTCATCCGCTGCCAGGGATCAATGACCGTAGAACAGGCTACCAGCGCCGACACCGCGCTTGTCGCTCCGGCCGCCCGGCGGGGGAATGTGCGGATGCTTGGGCCGATCGCGGTCGGCCTCGCCCTGCTATCCGCCTTCGCCACCTTCATCGTTCTCGCCGATTTCACACCGATTTCGCCGACCCACAACGTGGTGGTCACGCTGCTGCTGGTGAACGCCGGCACGGTTCTGCTGCTCCTCGGCGTCATCGTGCGCGAGGTGTGGCAGATGGTGCAGGCGCGCCGCACCGGGCGGGCGGCGGCGCGGCTGCATGTGCGCATCGTCGGGCTGTTCTCCATTATCGCCGCCGCGCCCGCGATCCTGGTGGCGATCGTGGCGAGCGTGACGCTCGACCGCGGCCTCGACCGGCTGTTTTCCACCCGCACGCGCGCGGCCATCGAAAATTCGCTGATCGTCGCCGATGCCTACCTGCGCGACCATGCGCAGATCGTGCGCTCCGACATCATGGTCATGGCGACCGATATCGCGCGCTCCAAGTCGATCTTCGAAACCGATCACGCCAAGCTGCAGCAATATTTGACGTTCCAGGCGTCAGTGCGCGGCTTGGCGACGGCGATCGTCATCGACAAAGACCTCAACGTCCTCGCGCGCGCTGATCTCAAGATCAATGAAACTTTCGCCATGCCGCCGCGCGACGCGCTGCCGAGGATCGGCGAGAACGACCCGCAACTGGTCTTGCTGCCCGACACGAACTACGTCGCCGCGGTCGTCAAATTGCACAATTACGACGACGATTATCTCTACCTGACCCGTCTACTCGATCCCAACGTCGTGCCGCAGTTGCAGGCGACGCGGGAAAGCGTGAGCGAATACGCCGCAATTGAGGCACGGCGCTACGGCGTGCAGATCGCCTTCGCGTTGATGTACACCGTCATCGCGCTTACCGTCCTGCTGTCAGCCGTCTGGGTCGGCTTGGATTTCGCCAACCGCCTGGTGGCGCCGATCCGGCGATTGATCGGTGCGGCCAATGTCGTGTCGACCGGCAACCTGCATGTGCGTGTGCCGGTGCGCCAGTCGGAAGGCGATCTCGCGCAGCTCGGTGAAACGTTCAACCGCATGACGCAGGAATTGCGCAGCCAGCGCGACGACATCATGCGCGCGCGCGACCTGATCGATAGCCGGCGCCGCTTCACCGAAGCGGTGCTCGCCGGCGCCAGCGCCGGTGTGATCGGCATCGACGGTAATGGCTGCGTGAGCATCCTCAATCGCTCGGCGGAGAAGTTGATCGGCCGCACCGAAGCGGAAGCGCTCGGGCGGCCGCTGACCGAAATCTTTCCCGAACTCGCGGATTTCATGGCGGCGGCGCAAACGAACGCGCGAACGCAGGATCAAGTCACGATCACCCGCAACGGCCGTGAGCGCAATCTGTCGGTGCGCATCACCAGCGAGCAGTCGGCCGAATCGGATCACGGCTATGTCGTGACGCTCGACGACATCACCGAATTGGTCGCCGCCCAGCGTACCTCCGCCTGGGCGGACGTCGCGCGCCGCATCGCGCACGAGATCAAAAATCCGCTCACGCCCATCCAGCTGTCGGCCGAGCGCATCCGCCGCAAATACGGGAAGCTGATCGGCGAGGACCGCTCGGTCTTCGACCAGTGCACCGACACCATCGTGCGCCAGGTCGACGACATCCGCCGCATGGTCGACGAATTCTCGCGTTTCGCGCGCATGCCGAAGCCGGTGATCGCCGCCGAGGACGTCGCCGACACCGTGCGCCAGGCCGTGTTTCTGATGCGGGTCGGTCATTCCGAGATCGACATCGACGCCGACATCGCCGAAGACCCGATGCCGGCGCGTTTCGACCGACGGCTGATCTCGCAGGCGCTGACCAATCTGATCAAGAACGCCAGCGAAGCGATCGCCGTGGTGCCGCCGGCCGAGCTAGGCAAGGGCTCGATCCGCGTCTTTGCCGCCCGCGAGGGCGACGACATTATCATCGATGTCGTCGACAATGGCGTCGGTCTGCCGAAGGAAAACCGCAGCCGGCTGCTCGAGCCCTATGTGACCACACGCGAGAAGGGGACCGGGCTTGGCCTCGCCATCGTCGGACGCATCATCGAAGATCACGGCGGCAGCATCGAGTTGCGCGATGCCGCCGACAAAATCCCCGGCCAGCGCGGCGCCTGGGTGCGGGTGCGCTTCGCCGCCGCCGGCCATGCGGAGGCCTCCGCGCCTGAAAAACAGAACACGGTGAACGGGTAACAGGGCATGGCCGCAGATATTCTCATCGTCGATGACGAGACCGACATCCGCGATCTGGTGGCCGGCATCCTGCAGGACGAGGGCTTTGATGCGCGCACTGCGCGCAATAGCGACGACGCGCTGGCGGCCATCGCGGCGCGCAAGCCGAACCTCGTCTTCCTCGACATCTGGCTGCAAGGTTCAAAGCTCGACGGGCTGCAACTGCTCGACGCGGTGAAACAGGAGCATCCCGAGGTGCCGGTGGTGATGATCTCGGGCCACGGCAACATCGAGACCGCGGTCGCCGCCATCAAGCACGGCGCCTACGACTTCATCGAGAAGCCGTTCAAGGCCGACCGGCTGGTGCTGGTGGCCGAGCGCGCGCTGGAAACCTCGCGGCTCAAGCGCGAGGTCAAGCAGCTCAAGCAGATGGCACCGCAGCCGGCCACGCTGATCGGCCGTTCTGCGGCGATCGCCCAATTGCGGCAGACCATGGAGCGGGTGGCGCCGACCAACAGCCGCATCCTCATCGTCGGTCCGTCCGGCGCCGGCAAGGAGCTTGCCGCGCGCATCGTCCACCAGATGTCGGCGCGGGCGGCGGGGCCGTTTATCGTCATCAACGCGGCCGCCATCACGCCCGACCGCATGGAGATCGAGCTGTTCGGCGTCGACCGCTCGAACGGCGCGGAGGAGCGCAAGCCCGGCGCGCTGGAAGAGGCGGACGGCGGCACTTTGTTCATCGACGACGTCGCCGACCTGCCGCGCGAAACGCAGAATAAGATCCTTCGCGTGCTGGTCGATCAGACGTTCCAGCGGGTCGGCGGCAACAGCAAGATCGCCGTCGACGTACGCATCATGTCGTCGACCTCGCGCAACCTCGAGGCGGAGATCGCCGAGGGGAAATTCCGCGAGGATCTTTATCATCGCCTGTCGGTGGTGCCGATCCGCGTGCCGCCTTTGGCCGAGCGGCGCGAGGACATTCCCGATCTGATCGACTATTTCATGGACCAAATTTCGCAGGCGACCGGCCTGCCGAAACGGCGCATCGGCGAAGACGCCATGGCCGTGCTGCAATCGCACAACTGGCCGGGCAATGTGCGCCAGCTGCGCAATAATATTGAGCGGCTGATGATCCTCGCCGGCGGCGATCCGAACGCCGTGCTTGACGCCAGCATGCTGCCGCCCGACGTCGGCTCGATGGTGCCGCAGATGCCGAACGGCAATGGCGGCGAGCATCTGATGGGCTTGCCGCTGCGCGACGCGCGCGAGGTGTTCGAGCGCGAATATCTGGTCGCGCAGATCAGCCGTTTCGGCGGCAACATCTCACGCACCGCCGAATTCGTCGGCATGGAACGCTCGGCGCTGCATCGGAAGCTCAAGGCGCTCGGCATAGGTTAGTTTCCGCATGTCGCGCATCGCTTACGTCAACGGCCGCTATCTGCCACGCAGCGAGGCCAAGGTCTCGATCGAGGATCGCGGCTATCAATTTGCCGACGGCGTCTATGAAGTCTGCGAGGTGCGGGAAGGGCGCCTGATCGACGAACGCCGTCACATGGCTCGCCTTGAGCGCTCGTTGCGTGAGCTGCGCATCGAGCGGCCGATGTCGCCGGCGGCGCTGGCGATCGTGTTGCGGGAAACCGTACGGCGCAATCGCGTGCGCGACGGCATCGTCTATGTACAAATCACCCGCGGCGTGGCGCGGCGCGATTTTCCCTTCCCGGTTGGCACCAAGTCTTCGCTCGTGGTGACCGCGCGCAGCAACGATCTCGCGCGCCTTGAACAAATGGCGGCGGCGGGAATTGGCGTCGTCACCGTGCCCGACATCCGCTGGCGGCGGGTCGATATCAAATCCGTGGCGCTACTGCCGAACGTGCTGGCGAAGCAATCCGCCCGCGACCAGGGCGCGCGAGAGGCCTGGCTGGTCGACGCGCAGGGGCGCGTCACCGAAGGCGCATCGTCGAACGCCTGGATCGTCAGCCGCGACGGCAAGCTTGTCACCCGACAACTCGGGCACGATATCCTGCCCGGGATCACGCGCTCGGTGCTGCTCGATGTGATCCGGGCGCAAGGATTGGCGTTCGAGGAACGCGCCTTCACGGTGGACGAGGCCTACGCCGCGCGTGAAGCCTTTGTCACCTCCGCCAGCCAAATTGTCATGCCGGTCGTGCGCATCGACGGACGTCCGGTGGGAAACGGCGCACCCGGTCTGATCGCCGCGGCGCTGCGGCGCGATTACCACGGCCACGCTGAAAGCGACTGACTTTGCTGCGCGGGCACTCGCCGCAGGTTGCGGCGACGCGGGGGTTTTGCGCCGCTTGCGGTGAAAAAGTCACCGCCGTTCGGATCATGAAATATTAGGGATTTCAGTGATTTAGTTGGTCTGTTGCCAACTTGAGCTTGCGCCCGGCGACCGCCTGCCATCTAATGGGGCTTCCTGGGTCTGGCACCGCTTTTGCGAGGGGCGAAGCGGGGTGTGCGGCGGTATCCGCCTGCACAGGGCTCGGGCAACGATGGTCCCGCGCGTGAAGACGCGGGCAAAAAATGGAACACGGCCATGGCAGCCGAACGTGCGCAAAATCTACAAGACACTTTCCTCAATCACGTCCGCAAGGCAAAAATTCCGCTGACCATCTTCCTGGTCAACGGCGTCAAATTGCAAGGCGTGGTGACTTGGTTCGATAATTTCTGCGTTTTGTTGCGGCGGGACGGACATTCCCAACTCGTCTACAAGCACGCAATTTCGACGATCATGCCCGGTCACCCGATTCAGTTGTTCGAAGGCGGCGAAGAGCCGGCCGGGGACAAGGCCTAGCGCATGATCCCGAAAAGTGAGAACCGGTTTTCGGATAAGATCATGTCCCAAGTAAAATGTTATGGGTGCACAGTGATGCAATCTAACTGGGTCACCCGCTAGTTGGAACAACGTCCGCGTGACAAGCGCGCCGATCTCCTGAGCCCGACGGCGTCGGGTGCGGAGACCGGTCGCGCGATCGTCATCGAGCCGTGGCTCAAGCGTGACGTCGGCGCTGTCGCGCAGGCGCGCACGCCGGAAGCGCGCCTGGAAGAGGCGGCCGGGCTCGCGCGCGCCATCGATCTCAACGTGGTGGAGCAGGGCCTCGTCACGTTGAACCAGGTGCGCCCGGCGACCTATATTGGCACCGGCAAGGTCGACGAGATCGCCGGGCTGGTAAAAAGCCTGACGGCCTCCGTGGTGATCATGGACTGTCCGGTCTCGCCGGTGCAGCAGCGCAACCTGGAAAAGGCCTGGGGAGCGAAAGTCATCGACCGCACCGGATTGATCCTGGAGATCTTCGGCCGGCGCGCGCGCACCAAGGAAGGCGCGCTGCAGGTCGAGCATGCGCATCTCAACTATCAAAAAAGCCGGCTGGTGCGCTCCTGGACGCATCTCGAGCGCCAGCGCGGCGGCTTCGGCTTCCTCGGCGGGCCTGGCGAGACGCAACTCGAAGCCGACCGCCGCGTGATCGAGGACCGCATCAAGCGCATCGAGGGCGAGCTCGACAAGGTCAAGCGGACGCGCAAGCTGCATCGCGAGGCCCGCAAGCGGGTGCCTTATCCGATCGTGGCGCTGGTCGGTTACACCAACGCCGGCAAGTCGACGCTGTTCAACCGCATGACGCAGGCCTCCGTGCTGTCGGCCGACATGCTGTTCGCCACGCTCGATCCGACGCTGCGCGCGGTCGCATTGCCGCACGGCAACCGCGTCATCCTGTCCGATACCGTCGGCTTCATCTCCGACCTGCCGACCATGCTGGTGGCGGCCTTCCGCGCCACGCTGGAAGAGGTGATCGAAGCCGACGTCATCCTGCACGTGCGCGATATGTCGCACGAGGACAGCGAGGCGCAGTCGCGCGACGTCGAGAAGGTGCTCGGCGAACTCGACATCGCGGCGAGCGATCCGCGGCTGATCGAAGTCTGGAACAAGATCGACCGGCTCGACGTGCCGGCGCGCGAACGCCTGTCCAATCTCGCCGAGCGCCAGCCTGCGGGGCGGGGGCCGATCCCGGTCTCGGCCGTGAGCGGGGAAGGAATCGAGCGTTTGGTCGATGCGATCGAAGCGCGGCTCAACGAGAAACGGCAAACCTTCGAACTGGCGCTCGATCCCGCCGACGGCGCCGGCCTGAGCTGGCTCTACCGCCACGCCGAGGTGCTGTCGAAGGGCATGCGCGACGACGGCCGCCTGGCGGTGACGATCCGCGCGGATGCCGAGAAAGCGGCGCGGGTGAGGGCGAAGTTTGGCTGAGCGGCCGTGAACTTGCGCGCTTCACCCTCCAGGGGAGGGTGAAGAACCGCTGCATCAAATTCGCAATGGGCGAGGCGCCTTATTCGCCCGCCTTCTCCGCCGCCTTGGCGGCGTCCCACAGCGCGTCCATTTCGGCCAAGGTGGCCTCCTTGGGCGTCTTGCCGCGTGCCGCTAAGGCACGCTCGATAGCCGAAAAACGGCGCTCGAATTTCAGGTTGGTCTGCCGAAGGACATCCTCTGGATCGGCGCCGATATGCCGGGCAAGGTTGACCACTGCGAACAGAAGATCGCCGACTTCGGCGCCGACTTTGGCTTTGTCGGCGCGATCGAGCTCGGCTTCGATTTCGTCGGCTTCCTCGCGGATCTTGGCGAGCACCGCGCGCGGGTCGTTCCAGTCGAAGCCGACGCGGCCGGCTTTGTCTTGGAGTTTCAAGGCGCGGGTTAACGCGGGCAGGGCGACGGGCACCCCGGCCAGGGCGCCTCTTGGCTC
>DATJVE010000041.1:0-14604 GCA_035501975.1 Pseudolabrys sp. | reverse complement strand
TTGGCGCACGGTCGGGCTGTCCCAATAGAGCATCTGCCGCACGCCACGCAGATTGGGGAATTGCTTCTGCGCCTTGAGCGCGGCTTCCGCGTCCGGCGCGGCAAGATCGACATTGCAGACGATGCCGTGTGGAAAGCCGTGCTTGTCGGCGGTCGCCTGCAGCCACGCCGTCTCGTCGAGCGCGCGGCCGGGGCCCCACATCGCGGTGACGTGGACTGATTTGGTGACGCCCTGCGGGACGATGTCGGCGATCCATTCTTCGACCGGATAATCGCGGCGCAGGCCGAAATAGTCGCCGAACATGCGCGCGATCGGCGGGTCGGCGAGCCAGGCGACGTCCTTGCGCAGCCAGATGTGGTGGTGGGTGTCGATCACAGGGCCGGTGTAAGAAGGCATGTCTCCTCCGATTATTGTTTCAGTTCGCCGACCACTTTGACGACCGCGTCGGTCAAGATCTTGAGTTCGTCGGGCGCGATGGTGAAGGCGGGCGTCAGATAAACGACATTGCCGAACGGGCGCACAAAGACGCCCTCCTCGACGAAACGCGCGCGCAAGGCGTCGACATTGTCGATACGTTCCAATTCAACCACGCCGATGGCGCCCTTCACGCGTACGTCTTTGACGCCGTGCATGCTGCGGCACGGCGCAACGCCCGACGACAACGCGGAGGCAATGGCCGCGACCTGTTGCAACCGCGGCTCTTGCGCGAACAGATCGAGCGAAGCGTTGGCGGCGGCGCAGGCGAGCGCGTTCGCCATATAGCTCGGTCCGTGCATCAGCGCTTTTTTCGGATCGTCCGACCAGAACGCGTCAAAGACGTTTTGCGTGGCAACGGTCGCGGCCAACCCCAGCGTTCCTCCAGTCAAGGCTTTCGACAGCGCGAGGATATCAGGCACGACACCGGCCGCCTCACAGGCGAACATGCTGCCGGTGCGGCCAAAGCCGGTGAAGATTTCGTCGAAGATCAAAAGCAGGTCATATCTGTCGGCGAGCGCGCGCAGGCGCCGCAGCACAGCCACATCGTGAAACTTCATGCCGCCCGCGCCCTGTACCAGGGGCTCGACAATGATGCCGGCAATCGCGTCGGCGTATGTGGCGAGGAGCTTGTCGAGCGCCGCGGCCTTGTCATCGTTCTCGGGGAGTTCGACGATGTGCTGCCGCGGCAGCAAGCCGGCGAACAGCGCGTGCATCCCCTCCTCGGTATCGCTGACCGACATGGCGCCGGTGGTGTCGCCGTGATAGCCGCCCTTGAAGGCAACGAACCGCGTGCGCCCTTTCACGCCGCGGTTGATCCAGTACTGCACCGCCATCTTCAGCGCGACTTCGACGGCGACCGAACCGGAGTCGGAAAAGAATACGCGGGTCAGATCCCCAGGCAGCAGCGCGGCAAGCCGTCGCGCTAGCGTCAGCGCGCCCTCGTGTGCGAGCCCGCCGAACATCACATGCGGCATTTGCTTGAGCTGTCTGGCGACGGCATGCCTGATATGCGGCTGGTTATAGCCGTGGCAGGCCGTCCACCAACTGGCGATGCCGTCGATCAGCTCGCGGCCGTCGGCGAGCGTGATGCGGGAGCCTTGCGTGGCGACCACCGGTAGCGGCGGCCGCGTCGTCTTCATTTGTGCATAGGGCAGCCAGATATGCTCGAGGTCGTACCAGTCGGGCCGGTTGTTATCGCTGTCGCCCGCCATTTTCCGCGTCCCTGCCGTGGCCTTGGCGAGCATTTAGCCTATTGTGGTAGGGATGGTCACCATGCCGTCGCTCGACGCCTTCGCGCAGTCAAAGCTCGACGATCTGCAGCGCCGCCACCTGCGCCGGACGCTGGCGGAGACCGTGCGCGAGGACGGCATCTGGGCCGAGCGTGACGGCAAGCGCCTTCTGTCGTTCTCCTGCAACGACTATCTCAATCTCACCCAGCACCCAGCGATCAAGCGCGCGGCAATCGCGGCGATCGAGACTTACGGCGCCGGCTCCGGCGCGTCGCGGCTGGTCACGGGCAATCACCCATTGTTCGCGCAACTGGAGGCGCGGCTTGCCCGCATCAAGCGGACGCAGGCCGCCGTTGTGTTCGGCTCGGGCTATCTCGCCAATGCCGGCATCATCCCGGTGCTGATCGGCCGCGATGGCCTCGTGCTGGCGGACGAGTTGTCGCACGCCTGCCTGTTTGCCGGTGCGCAACTGTCGCGCGGCACGGTGATGCCGTTCCGGCATAACGACCTCGCCCACGCGCGCGAACTGCTCGGCAAGCATCGCGCCGAGTTCGATCACGCCTTGATCGTTACCGACGGCGTATTCTCTATGGACGGCGATCTGGCGCCGCTTGCCGCACTGCTCACCCTCGGCAATGAGCACGACGCCTGGCTGATGTCGGACGACGCGCATGGGCTCGGCGTGGTCGGCGGCGGACGCGGCTCGAGCTATGTCGGCAACACGCATATCCCAATCCCTTTGCAGATGGGCACGCTGTCGAAGGCGGTCGGCGCCTATGGCGGCTATCTCTGCGCCTCGGCGCCGGTCATCGACCTGATCCGCAACCGCGCCCGCACGCTGATCTATTCGACCGGGCTGCCGCCGGCTTGCGTCGCCGCCGCCATTGCGGCGCTCGACCTGATCGAGCGCGAGCCGGGCTACGCGGCGCTGCCGGTGCAAAAGGCAAAAGCCTTCACAGCGGCTGCCGGTTTACCCGAAGCACAAAGCCCGATTGTGCCGGTCGTGATCGGCGACGAAGAGGCCGCGCTCGCCGCCTCACGCCTGCTGGCCGACGAAGGTTTTCTCATTGCGGCGATCCGTCCGCCCACTGTGCCCGCCGGTACCGCGCGCCTGCGCCTCACCTTCACCGCACAGCACCCGGACCATCAGATCGCGCGGCTCGCCGATATCGTGAGCGACAAGATTTTGCGGCACAGCGCATGATTCCGAAAAGTGGGAACCGGTTTTCGGATAAGATCATGGGCAAAGCGAAAACGCCGTGAGCGCTTATTTCGTCACCTCGACCGGCACCGATATCGGCAAGACCTTCGTCACCGCCGGCCTGATCCGTTATCTGCGCGAGGCCGGCCATACCGCGCAGGCGCTTAAGCCCGTCGTGAGCGGCTACAATCCGTCCGTGGTGGAGACCAGCGATCCCGCCGTGCTGCTCGGGGCGCTCGGGCGGCCGGTGTCGGCGGATGAAATCCAGCGCATCGCGCCCTGGCGCTTTCGCGCGCCGCTGTCGCCCGATCTTGCCGCCGCGCGCGAAGGCCGCAGCATCAATTTCGACGAACTGATTGCATTCAGCCGCCGGGCGATCGAGGCGGAAACCGGCATGCTGTTCATCGAGGGCGTCGGCGGCATCATGGTGCCGCTCGATGCCGAGCGCACGGTGCTCGACTGGATGGCCGCGTTGCAAATCCCGGTGCTGCTCGTGGTCGGCGGCTATCTCGGCACCATCAGCCACACGCTGACCGCGCTCGACGTGCTGGCGACGCGGCATCTCGAAATCGCGGCCATCGTGGTGAGCGAGAGCGAACGCAATCCGGTCGAGCTCGACGACACCGTCGCCAGCATCGCGCGCTTTGCGCACGGCACCGGCGTGGTCGGCCTGCCGCGCCTGCCTGGCGGCATCACCCAGCATCCGGCCTTCGCGCAAATCGCCGCGCTTTTATAGTTTGCGCGCCAATTGTTGCGCCGCGGCTTGATCGATCAAGATTGCGCGAACGGCAACATGTTTGATGCGCCGCCGCGCCGTTTCACTACGAGGTCACCTTGGCAATGCCCTTGCGCAGATCGTCTGTCGTCATAACCGGTACGATCTCGATCGCGGCATTGAGATTTGAAAAGAGCGGTTCGGCAATCTCGACGATCTGTGAGGCCTCGGCGAGATCAAAAAACATCATTCCACTGCGCATCCCATCCGATGGCCCGAAGTAAGCGGCCTCCGGTTTGAGTTTATTCATGAGTAACTCCAACGTTTTTCCAAGCGAGCCGTCCTTGAAGGCCTGGTTCCCTTTTTCCACTGGAAGCGTAAATCGAAGCATCATGCGCATTGGCGCCTCCGCATTTTGATGACAATCGTCCGGCCGGCGAAAAGTCTATTTGCGGCCCGAACAAACCACAATGCTATCCGGCTAATATGACAAGCAAACTTTATGACGCCGGACGCAATCGCTCACGGCCGGAAGTGCTCGATGAAGCGGATCAGCGCGGCGATCGCAATTCCCATGTCGGCGGGTGCGCAATATTCGGCCGGATTGTGACTGATACCGGCGCGGCAGCGCACGAACATCATCGCCGCGGGGCAAATCTTCACCATCATCTGTCCGTCGTGCCCGGCGCCCGAGGGCATGCGCAAGGGCCGCCCGCCGACGTCGCCGATGGCGACAGCGAGCAAATCCTGCAATTTGTCGTCGCACGGCGTCGCGTTGACGGCGTGGAAATGTTCGAACGCGACGTCGAGCTTGCGCGCGGCGGCGATCTCGCGCGCCTCGGTCTCGAATTCACCGACCGCGGCTCTACGTAGCGCGTCGTCCATGCAGCGCAAGTCGACGGTGAACGTCGCGCGGCCGGGAATGATGTTGCCGGCGCCCGGCTTGGCCTCGACGATGCCGACGGTCGCCACCATGCCGTCGTGCGCGCGGCCGATCCATTCGGCCTCCAGCATCATTTCCGCTGCACCGGCGAGCGCGTCGCGCCGCATGGTCATCGGCACGGTACCGGCGTGCCCGGCCTCGCCGGTCACGATCGTCCGCCATCGGCTTTGCCCGACGATGCCGGTGACCACGCCAAGCGGCTCACTCGCCGCCTCGAGCCGCGGCCCCTGCTCGATATCTAGTTCGACGTAACCGAGCGCCTCGCCGCGGCGGTACGCCGCCTGCGGGATGTCGGCGGGGTTCTTGCCGTAGGCCTTCAGCGCCTCAGCCAAGCTCACGCCCTGACGGTCGGCGAGCGCGAGCGTCTCCGGCTCGAAGGCGCCGGCGCAAGCGGCCGACGACGATAGCGTCGAGGGAAAGCGCGAGCCCTCCTCGTCGCCGAAGGCGAGCACGTCGATCGGCACAGGCGGCTTGCCGGCGAAATGCGCGGCCGCCAGAATCCCGGCGATGACTCCGAGCGGCCCGTCATAGTTGCCACCGTCGACCACGCTATCGAGATGCGAGCCGATCAGCAGGCGCGGCCCCTCGCCCACGCGGCCGCGCACGGTGCCGAGCGCGTCCTCGCTCACTGACAAACCGGCCTCGCGCATCCATTGCGCGGTGAGATCGGCGGCGCGGCGATGCTCGGGAGAGAGAAACAGTCGCACCAGGCGGTTCGGCTCGGCCGAGATCGGCGCCAGCGCTTTGATCATCGCCTCGGCGCGCGCGCCGAGGGCGGCCGGATCTAGTGCAGCCATCTTTGCTCCAGCACGGTTTCCAGCATGCCTTCGGCGTTGATCAGCGCATGCAGCAAGATGGTCAAGATGGTCGATCCGCTCGCCCAGCGCAGCCAGCCGAGCAAGAGTCCAAAAACGAAAATCTGCCCGATGACGTACCAGTCGTATTGCAGATGGATGACCGACCAGAGCAGCGAAGTGACGACAATCACCGGCCAGCCGTCGCCCGGTTTGCGTAGCCAGCCGCGGAACAAAAAGCCGCGAAACAGAATTTCCTCGCCGACCGGCGTCAGGATGACGATGGCGATGCACAACCACAGCAGCCAGCCGGCCGCGCTCGCGGTGCTGTAGATGTCGGTCTGGAACGGCGTCACCAGATTGCGGCCGAGCAGCCAGCTCAGCAGATTGCCGGCGACGATGAGTGCCACCAGCGCGGCAAAGCCGAACACCAATTCGGCGCGGCGCGGCCATTTCAGCCCGAGATAGTCCGCGGCGCGAACACCGGTACGCTGCGCGAACAAGGCGAGCAGCCCGACCTCGACCGGCGTCGAGACGACGATGATCAGCGTAATGGCAGTGCCGTCGCCGCTGAAATTCGGCAGATGCCCGAGAGCCTGGCCGTACCAAACGGTCAGCGCCAGCAGCGCGGCGATTTGTCCGGCCAGCAAGGCAAACACCGCCAGCGCGAAGGTCGAGCCGCGGCCCCAAGCTTTGCTGTCGCCGTTCATGGCGGCGCCTTCAGCCAGCGGCCGAGCGCGGTGCGTTCTTCATCGGTCATGCCGGTGCTGTTGCCGAGCGGCATCGCCTTGTTCTGCACGGTCTGCGCATAAATGCGGGATGCGTATTTCTTCAGGTCGGCGAAGCTTTCCAGCACGACGCCGTTCGGCGCTTCGGCAAAGGCCGGGTGCGTCGGCTTGGCCGCATGGCAGGCAACGCAGTGCTTGTGCACGATTGCCAAAGCCTCCGCATCGGTGAGCGTTCCGTGGTCGGCCGCTATGCTGGGCGCGGCGGCAACAAAAACGGCCAACGCCGCTATCGAGGCGGCGCGGCCGGATTCGCTCGTTCGCGGCGGCAATCGTGCCTGCTACGGGATCAGGATGGACGAGCCGGTGGTTTTCCGCGATTCCAGATCGACATGCGACTTGGCGGCGTCCTTGAGCGGATAGGTCTGATTGACCGGGATCTTTACCGCACCGGAACCGACCACCTTGAACAGGTCGTTGGCCATGCTGACCAGGTCGTCGCGCTTGGCGCCGTAATGGTTGAGCGTCGGGCGGGTGGCGAACAGCGAGCCTTTGGCCTGCAGCAGATTGATGTTGAAGGCCGCGATCTGGCCCGACGCGCTGCCGAAACTGACGAAGTAGCCGAGCGGGCGCAGGCAGTCGAGCGAAGCCGGGAACGTATCCTTGCCGATGCCGTCATAGACGACGTCGCACAACTTGCCGCTGGTGATCTCCTTCACCTTGGCGACGAAGTCCTCGTCGCGATAGAGGATGGTGTGGTGCGCGCCGTTCTTCTTGGCGAGCTCGGCCTTGTCCTTGGAGCCGACGGTGCCGATCACGGTGGCGCCGAGATAGTTCGCCCATTGGCAGGCGATGAGGCCGACGCCGCCGGCGGCGGCGTGGATGAGGCAGATGGTGCCCTTGCCGACCTTGTAGGTGCGGTTCACCAGGTACTGCACGGTCATGCCCTTGAGCATCATGCCGGCAGCCTGCTCGTAGCTGATGTTGTCGGGCAGCTTCACCGCGCGGTCGGCGGCGAACACCCGCTCGGCCGCGTAGCCGCCGAGCGGCCCGACATAGGCGACGCGGTCGCCGACCTTGAAGTCGGTTACGCCGGGGCCGACCGCGATCACCTCGCCCGCGCTCTCGTTGCCGGCAATGAACGGCATGGACGGCGCCGGATAGCTGCCGTTGCGGAAATAACAGTCGATGAAATTGACGCCACAGGCGTGCTGTTTGATCTTGATCTGGCCCTGGCCGGGCGCCGGGATGGCGACGTCTTCAAAAGTCAGCACCTCGGGACCGCCGGTCTTGTGAACGCGCACTGCCGCGACCATAGTTTCACTCCCTCGATAGATTTGGATTGTTGGATGGGTTTCGGGCGGCGATCATAGGCAGCCGCCCGGCGAGCGCAAGGCGCGTGATCCCGAAAAGCCTGTCCTCGACCCGATCGTGGAGGGGCACCGGTTTTCGGAAAGGACTATGCGCAATCAAAAGGCCTATCTGCCGCCAGAGACATTGAGCACGGCGCCGGTGATGTAGGAGGCCGCGTCCGAGAGCAGGAAGAGGATCGCCTCGGCGATCTCCTCCGGCTCGCCGGGCCGGCCCATCGGCAACAACGGCGTGATGCGCTCGAGCCGGCCAGGCTCGTGGATGTCGGTCTTGGTCGGGCCGGGGCGGATGGCGTTGACGCGGATGCCCTCCTTCACCACCTCGCGCGCGAGCCCGTTGGTGAGCGCGTCGATGCCGCCTTTGGCCGCGGCATAGAACACGTATTCCCCGGCGCCGCCCGTCACGCTGGCGATCGACGACAGCAGCACGATCGAGCCACCCAGCCCGCCGCGTGCCGTCGACATATGGCGCACCGCTTCGCGCGCGCAGAGCAGCCCGCCATAGAGATTGACATCGAGCACCTCGCGCAAAGTGTGCGCGGTGGCGGCGTCCAGCTTGGAATTCTTGCCGCCAATGCCGGCGCTGTGCACGAAATGCGTGATCCGCCCGAGTGCCTTGACCGCCTCGTCGAACACGCGCTCAACCGTGGCCTCGTCGATCATGTCGCCTTGGATGGCGACCGCCTTGGCGCCGGCCGCCTTCGCCGCATCGGCCACGCTCGCCGCCGCCTTGGCGTTGGTCTTGTAATTGATCGCGACGTCATAGCCGCGCTGGCTGGCGAGCCGGCAGGTTGCGGCGCCGATGCCGCGGCCGCCGCCGGCAACGAGAAGCACGGGTCGTGACATGCCAATCTCCCTGACGTTTTTAAGGACGCGAACAGATCAGAACGGCCGGCGCAACAAGCCGACAGTGAAAAAATAGATCGCGATCGCCGAAAGCGGCCAGGTGACATAGGGCCCGGGCGCGAGATTGTAAATTACCGCGATCAAGGCGAGCACCGCCCATGCCGCCAGCAAGACGATGTTGAGCGCCCGCCATTGTCGCACGCGCAGCGGATGCAGGAACTTGATCGGCAGAAAGGTCAGTACGGCAAGCGCGGCGACCATGGCGGCGGAAAGCCATTCCGGCGGCTCCAGCAGGTAGAGATAGAACGCCGCGAGATTCCACAATCCGGGGAAGCCGCGGAAATAATTGTCCGGCATCTTCATGTGGCGGTCGGCGAAATACAGGGCGCCGGTGATCACCACGACGACGCCGGAGGGAACCGCGAGCGCCTTTGGCAACTGCCCGCTGGCGGCTATGGCGTAGGCCGGCACGAACACGTAGGTAACGAAATCGACGATGAGGTCGAGCGTTTCGCCCGACCAGCGCGGCAGCACCTCGGCCACCTTGAATTCGCGCGCCAACGGCCCATCGGCGCCGTCGACCACCAGCGCGGCGCCGAGACAAAAGAACATCGCCGCCCAATGCCCGCCGGTCGCCAGCACCAGCGCAAGCAACGCCAGCGCCGCGCCGCAGGCGGTGAAAACATGCACCGCAAACGCGCGAACTGTCTCAAAGCGCGTCGTTGACGCCATGCGCTATTGATTGCCCCAATCGAGTTTGACGATCTCCGCCGAGCGTCCGGCCAGATTCCAGTTGCGCCCGAAGCCGCGGAAACGCGACTTGTCGGCGCGCGAGACGATGACGTCGGGCCCGATCCAGTATTCGCTGTTGCGGATGACGACGTTCTGTCCTTCTGCCTTGCCGTTTACCGGGCTGATCGCGCCGCCGCCGTATTTGTCCAGGCTGATGATGCGGGTATCGCCGTGCGTCTCGTAGGAGATCGGCACCTGGTGCACGCCGAGGAATTGGCCGACCAGGATCGACAGAAGATGCGTGGTGCCGCCGACCCGGCCGGTGAAGATGCGGGTGAGCGCCTTCACCGCCTGGATCGACGCCTTGTCGTCAACGAACAGCGCCGCAGTCCAGTTGCCGCGCGCCATGATGCCCGGCAGGTCCATCATCAGACCGACCTTGATGCCCGAAAGATCGACCGCGTCGAAACGGCCGTCGTCGATGCGGATGCCGGCCCAGGTCTGGCAGCGGTCCTCGGTCGGCGGATGATTGCCGAGCGAGAGCACGCAAGGGCAGAACACCGTGCAGCTGCACGACAGCGCCATCTCGCCTCTCAGGGTCCACGCTTCGGTCACTGGTTCACCCCCGGTCTTCGCTCTGTCTAGCTCAAATCGCATGTACCGGCCAATGGGCGGCAAAAGCGGAGACGATGAAGGCGACGCCGCCGGCGATCAGCGCCATGCCGACCGCATACGTCAGACGCTTGCCGCTGCCGATCTTCTCCAGCGTCATCACCATGCCGAGCCCGGCCATCCACAGCACGTTCATTACGCCGACCGCGAACATCACCAGCATCATCGCCCAGCAGCAGCCGAGGCAGTAAAGGCCCTGTTTGACGCCGAGCCGGAACACGCCGCGCGGCGTGGTCGCCCAGTTGGCGAAGAAAAACGGGAACGGGCTTTGGCATTGCTTGAGACAAGCGTGCTTGAGCGCGGAGAATTGGTAGGCGCCGGCGCCGATAAAGATCGCGCCGGAAAACAGCCCGCTTGCCGAAGCCATGCCGTTATCGAGCAGCGCGCCGCGCGTGAAACCATATTGCACGAGCGTCGCGAGCGCGGCGAAGCCGAGCCACACCAATGTGTAGCCGCCGGCGAGCGTGAACGGCGAGACGATACGCTCGCCTTTGCGCGCCGCGGTGTCGGCGATCTCGGCGTAGGTGAGGATCATCGGCGCCGCGCTTGGCAGCATCATGGCGAGCGTCATCGCCGCCCACATCGACGCGACCAGCGCGAAGCCGTTCGCGTCCCACGCGGACGCGCCGAGCGGGCGGCACAACGCTTCGACCGCGCCCATCCCGGAATACATGAGCGCGAGCGCCAGCCAGCCGAGCGCGGTCAGCGCCGCCACGCAAATGACCGCCAGCATCTTGGGCCGCGCGAAGGCAGCGCCAAGCCGCGCGGCGGCGGGCGGCAGGTGCGGCAGATCGTGGCGGGCGGTCTCGGTCATCGGTTTCGTCAGGCATAGCGCATCGGGCGTGAACGGTGTACCGCAAGCAGCGGTTTCCGCCCCGGCCCGGCGCGTGGTAATCGGCTAGAGCGGAACAGGATCAGGCGCTTTGATGCGGGACAAATCGGGCGGACAGCCAGCGGTCATTGTGGTGGGCGGCGGACCGGCCGGCCTGACCGCGGCAATCACGCTTGCCAGCGCCGGTCTTGCGACGGCGCTGGTGGGCAAGCGCCCGGCCCGCCCCGACAACCGCACCACCGCGCTGTTCGCCGGCTCTATCACCGCGCTGGAGACGCTTGGCGTTTGGCCGCTTTGCGCGGCGCAGGCGGCGCCGCTCAAGACCATGCGCATCGTCGACGACACCGGCCGGCTGTGGCGCGCGCCGGAAGTGAAATTCGCCGCCGACGAAATCGATCTCGACGCCTTCGGCTATAATATCGAAAACTTCCATCTGGTCGCCGCGCTGGAGCGGCGCGCCGCCGCGCTGCCTCGCCTGCGCATGGTGGAAGACCAGGTGCGCCGCGTCACACCGGCCGATGACGCCGTGACGGTGACGCTCGGCAGCGGCGAGAGACTGCACGCGAGGCTCGTGGTTGCCGCCGACGGCCGCCGCTCGCTCTGCCGCGAAGCGGCCGGGATTGCGGTCGAGGCGCGCGACTATCAGCAGGCCGCGCTCACCGTATGTCTGACGCATGGCCGGCCGCATCACGACACCTCGACCGAGTTTCACACGCCGAGCGGGCCGTTCACGCTGGTGCCGTTGCCCGGCTTGCGCTCGAGCGTGGTGTGGGTGCTCGACCCGGCGCAGGCGGAAAACTTTAGGGACCTCAGGGACGACGAGCTCGCCGTGGAGATTGAACACGCCTCGCATTCGATCCTCGGCAAGATCACGATCGAGCCGGGCCGCGGCCTGTTCCCGCTGTCTGTCATGACCGCCAAGCGCTTCGGCGCGCAGCGCATTGCCCTGGTCGGCGAAGCCGCGCACGTGATCCCGCCGATCGGTGCGCAGGGGCTCAATCTCGGCCTGCGCGATGCCGCGAGCATCGGCGAGCTTGCCGTCGCGGCCCATCGCGACGGGCGCGACATCGGCGGCGAAGATGTGCTCGCGGCTTACGAGACGATGCGGCGCGCCGACGTCACCAGCCGCACGCTCGCCATCGACCTGCTCAACCGCACCCTACTCACCGACTTCCTGCCCGTGCAGGGCATGCGCGGCCTCGGCCTTTACATGATCGATCGCATCGGCCCATTGCGCCGCGCGGTGATGCGTGAAGGCGTCGCGCCCGCCGCCGCCGAACCGCGGCTGATGCGCGGGGAAGCGCTCTAGCCTTTGTCGAGCTTCGGCGCCTTCTTGGCGCCGGGCATGTCGCGAAACGCCGGCGCGATCGGCAGCGGTAGCGCCGGCATGGTCTTGCCCGACGCAGTTTCGATCTTGTGGGCGAATAACCCCCGCTCAACAAAATGCCGATCGCGCATCGCCTGTTCCAACGGCGCTACGATGGTCGTGCAGCAATCGGCCGCGGCGAAGATCGGCCGCCAGTCATCCGCCGTTCGCGCGGCGATTAGCCTGGCGACCGCGTCGCGCGTTGCCTTGGGATCGCGGAGGTCGTTGGCGAATTCGGCCGGCAATTCGATCGCTTTGGTGAAAGCCGCCCAGAATTTCGGCTCAAGCGCGCCGCAGGCGACCAGCTTGCCGTCCTTGGTCGGATAGAGCTGATAGCGTGGCGAGCCGCCCACCAGCCACAGCTCGCCTGGCTTGGGGAACTTGCCCGTAGCGGTGCCGATCGCCAGCGCCGCCCAGCCGAACGTGAACATGGCGTCGGTCATGGCGATGTCGATATGGCAGCCCTGCCCGCTTTGGTCGCGCGCGCGTAAGCCCAGCAGAATGTTGATCACCGCCGGGAAGCTGCCGCCGGCGATGTCGGCGGCGAGCATCGGCGGCACCACGGGCGCCGTGACCGGGCCCGGCTGCAGGTCGAGCAGCCCGGTATTGCCGATGTAATTAATGTCGTGTCCAGCCTCCGCGACGCGCGGGCCGCTCTGGCCGTAGCCGGAGATCGAGCAATAGATCAGCCGCGGATTGATCGCGCGCAGGTCGTCGTAGCCGAGACCGAGCCGCGCCATCACCCCGGGCCGGAACTGCTCCAGCAGGATATCGGCGCGCTCGATCAGCGGCCTAAGCTTGGCGCGGTCGGCCTTGCTTTTGAGATCGAGGGTGAGCCCTTTCTTGCCGCGATTGAGCAAGGCAAAGACCGCGCTCTCGCCGCCGATCAGCGGCGGAAAATACCGCGCGTCCTCGCCGCCCGGCCGCTCGATCTTGAGCACCTCGGCGCCGGCCTCCGCCAGCATCAGGCTCGCCAGCGGCCCCGGCAGCAGCGTGGTGAAATCGAGAACGCGCAGGCCTGAAAGCGGCTGCATGTGGATCACCTGAACAACAGTTGCGGCAGCGTACCGGTTTTCACCATCCACATCACGCTAGTCAGCGTCACCACCGAGACCACCGTGCCGATCAGCACCGCGCTCGAGGCCTGCTCGACCCAGACGTCGTATTGCCGAGCGAACACGAACACGTTGAGCGCCGGCGGCAGCGCCGCCATCAGCAGCGCGGTGTCGACCCAAATCTGGTCGAACGGACCGAACAACGACATCAGCAGGAAGACCAGTATCGGATGCAGCACGAGCTTCACCCCAGCGAGCGGCGGCACCTCCCACGGCATCTTCTTTAGCGGCCGCAGCGCCACGGTCACACCGAGGGCGAACAGCGCGCAGGGCGCCGCTGCATTCTGCAGGAACTGCATCAGCCGTTCGATCGCGACCGGCGGCTCGAAATGCGCCGCCGCCGAGACGACACCGAGCGCGCTGGCAATGATGAGGGGATGGCCGGCGACGCGTTTGACCACTTCCCACGCAATGGCACTCACGCTCATCGGCTGGTTGCCGCGTAGCGCCATCAGGAACGGCACCATGGTGAACAAGATGATATTGTCGAAGCAGAAAATCAGCGCCACCGGCACCGCGGCCTGCGGCCCGAGCGTCGCCAGCGCCAAGCCCGGCCCCATATAACCGATGTTGCCGTAGCCGCCGGCGAGCCCCGCGATCGCCGATTCTCCGATATTGCCTTTGCGGATTGCCATGCCGATGCCGAACGACACCGCGAACGCCCAGAACGTCGCCAGCGTCGTGGCGAACACGAAATCGATGCGGGTCAGTTGCTCCAGCGGGGTCTTGGCCAAGATGCGGTAAAACAGCGCCGGCAGCGACACGTAGACGATGAAGAAATTCATCCAGCCCATGGCCGTGTCGGGAATCTGCTTGATCCTGCCGCAGGCAAAGCCGATGAAGATCAGGCCGAAAAACGGCAACGCGAGATTGAGGACTTCAAGCATTTATCGATGGTTCCGGCAGGCCGCTGAGGGACTAGTTTAACGGCCCGGCGCCGCCCACTTGGCGCAGCCTTTGCATTGCTCTAAACGCCAAACGGCTCCTTTGAAAGGACTTCCCGGTGAAGCTCCCCCGCCAGTTCTTCGCTCCCCTCGCCATCGGTGCGCCTGCCCCCATGCGCGAATTGCCGGTACGGCTCGAGCGCATGATCCATTTCGTGCCGCCGCATCTCGACAAGCTGCGCGCCAAGGTGCCGGAGCTTGCGCGCCAGGTCGACGTGGTGCTGGGCAATCTGGAAGACGCCATTCCGGTCGAGGCCAAACAAGCCGCGCGCAAGGGCTTCATCGAGATGGCGAAGAGCGTGGACTACGGCGCGACCGGCTTGTGGACGCGCATCAATGCGCTCAACTCGCCTTGGGCGCTCGACGACGTGATCGAGATCGTCGGCGCGGTCGGTGACAAGCTCGACGTCATCATGCTGCCCAAGGTCGACGGACCGTGGGACATTCATTACCTCGATCAGTTGCTGGCGCAGCTTGAGGCGCGCCACAAGGTCAAGAAGCCGATCCTGATCCACGCCATTCTGGAAACCGCGCAAGGCGTTAACAATGTCGAGGCGATCGCCACCGCCTCCCCGCGCATGCACGGCATGAGCCTTGGCCCCGCCGATCTCGCCGCCTCCCGCGCGATGAAAACGACACGCGT
>DATJVE010000040.1:0-11329 GCA_035501975.1 Pseudolabrys sp. | reverse complement strand
TGGTGGTCAAGGAGGTGCACGGTTCCGGCGGCTACGGCATGCTGATCGGACCGTCCGCAAGCAAGGTCGCGATCGAACAGTTCCGCGCCAAGCTGAAGACGGCGCCGAAGAATTTCATCGCCCAGCCGACGCTGGCGCTGTCCACCTGCCCGACCTGCGTCGACCAGGGCGTCGCGCCCCGCCACGTCGATTTGCGGCCGTTCGTGCTCACGGGCAGCAACGGCACGCGCATCGTGCCCGGCGGATTGACCCGCGTCGCCATGAAAGCAGGTTCGCTGGTGGTCAATTCCAGCCAAGGCGGCGGCACCAAGGACACCTGGGTATTGGACGGATGATGTTATTTTTCATGGTCTGCAGCGAACTCCCCTTTACTCTCCCCTGGAGGGGGAGGGTGAAGAAGTGCGTGGGGATACGCTGAATGCTCTCGCGCACCGCCGATAACCTCTATTGGCTCTCGCGCTACGTGGAGCGGGCGGAATATTTGGCGCGCATTCTCGACGCCACGCAGCGGCTGTCCGCGCTGCCGCTCGCCTATGTCGGCGAGAGCAATGAATGGGAATCGGCGGTCTTGACCGCCGGCTGCGCCACCGCCTTCTTCAAGCATTACGACGAGGCAAACGAGGAAAACGTCACCAATTTCCTCGCCTTCTCCACCGCCAATTCCTCCTCGATCCGCAATTGCTTCGAGCTCGCGCGCTCCAACGCGCGCGCGGTGCGCACCGCGCTGACTGTGGAAATGTGGGACGCCATCAACGGCACCTGGCTCGAGCTCAAGCGCTATGGCAACGGCCCGACCTCGCGCGAGGAGTTCTCCCGCTTCCTGCGCTGGGTGCAGGAATCGTCGTTGCGCTTCGACGGCTCCGCCTACCGCACGATGCTGCGCAACGACGCCTACTGGTTCTCCCGCCTCGGCGTCTACGTCGAGCGCGCCGACAACACCGCGCGCATCCTCGACGTGAAATATCACCTGCTCTTGCCCGACAACGAGCGCGTCGGCGGGCCGCTCGATTATTTCCAGTGGGCGGCGATCCTGCGTTCGGTGTCGGCGCTCACCGCCTATCACTGGGTCTACCGCGAGAGCCTCAAGCCCTGGCTGGTCGCCGACCTCTTGATCTTGAAAGACGAAATGCCGCGCTCGCTCGCCTCCTGCTACGAGGCGATCGTGCGCAATCTCGACCAGATCGCCGGCGCCTACGGCCGGCAGGGCCCGGCGCAGCGCCACGCCCGCGGCGTCCGCGCCCGCCTGCAGAACAGCCGCATGGACGGCATCTTCCAGCGCGGCCTGCACGAATTCATCGGCGAATTCATCACCGAGAACAACCGGCTGGGCGCCGCCATCACCGAGCAATTCCTGCTATGAGTCGGTAGGCGAGGCCGCGATAGTACTTCACCGGCAACACTGACCCCGCGAGCGCATGCGCATCCGCATCTCCCACGCGACCACCTACCGCTACGACACGCCGCCCACCAGCGTGATCCAGATGCTGCGGCTCACCCCGCGCAACCACGACGGGCAATACGTGATGAACTGGCGCGTCGATCTGTCGGAGGATTGCCTCCTGCACCAGCATGAGGACGCCTTCGGCAACATCAGCCATTTCTTCACCGCCGAGGGGCCGTTTCGCGAATTGTCGGTCGCCGTCGAAGGCGAGGTCGACACGCACGATACCAAAAGCGTCGTCAACGGCGCGGTCGAGCGTTTCCCGCCGGGAATGTTCTTGCGCGAGACGGCGCTCACCGAGCCCGACGACGCCATCATTGAGTTTGCCGACAGCGCGCGCGCTGCTGCGGGATCGGACCCGCTGGCGCTGCTGCACGGGCTGATGACGGCGCTCAATCGCGAGATCGCCTTCGACACCGATCCGACCCACAGCGCGACCACGGCGGCGGAAGCTTTCGCGCTGCGCCGCGGCGTTTGCCAGGACCTCACCCACATCTTCATCGCCGCGGCGCGGCAGCTAGGAATTCCAGCCCGCTATGTCGGCGGTCATTTCTACCGTGCCGACGGCGTCACCGCACAGGACGCCGGACACGCCTGGGCCGAAGCCTATGTCGAGCACCTGGGCTGGGTCGGCTTCGATCCCACCAATGGGATCGGCACCACCGAAGCCCATGTGCGGGTGGCCATCGGATTGGACTACCTCGGCGCGGCGCCCGTGCGCGGCACGCGCTTCGGTGGCAGCGGCGAAACCCTCAAAGTCGCTGTATACGTCGGTCAATCGCAGCAACAGGCGCAAAACTGATTTGGCTCACGTTCTTGTTCGCAAGCCGGTTTCGCGCGTCAGTATCGGGGGCCGCAATATTGCCGGGCGCAGGCCCGTCGCTATAACCTTGCGGCCGATTCACGGATTAAGTAGTCGGGTCCCATGACATATTGCTGCGGAATCCTGGTGCGCGATGGTTTGGTGATGATCGCGGATACGCGCACCAATGCCGGCGTCGACAACGTCTCCACCTTTCGCAAGCTGCACGTCTACACGGAGCCGGGCGAGCGCATCATGGCGATCGCCTCCTCCGGCAATCTGTCGCTGTCGCAATCGGTGCGCTCGATCCTCACCGAGGGCGTGGAAAATCCGGAAACCGGCGAGTTGGAGACGCTGTTGAATTCGCCGACCATGTTCCAGGCGGCGCAGCGCATCGGCCGCACCATCCGTACGATTCAAGCCGCCGAAGGCAAGGCGCTCGAGGCGGCCTCGATCGAGCACGACGTCGCCTTCCTGTTCGGCGGGCAGATCAAGGGCGGCCGCGTGCGCCTGTTCATGATCTACTCGGCCGGCAACTTCATTGAATGCACCACCGATACGCCCTATCTGCAGATCGGCGAGCACAAATACGGCAAGCCGGTGCTCGACCGCGCCATCAGCTTCGACACCGACCTTTATGACGGCCTCAAGATCGGGCTGATCTCCATGGATTCGACCATGCGCTCCAATCTCGGGGTCGGCTTGCCGATCGACGTTTTGGTGGTGCGCCGCGACACCTGCAACGCCGAGGTGAACTATCGCATTGAGCCGGGGGAGCCCTATTTCCAGGACCTGCGCGAGCGCTGGTCGGCCGCGCTGCGCGCCGCGCATATCGCCATTCCACGTCCGCCCTACCGCAGCACAACCTGAAGTTCCCGGCCGGCTTGTTTACCTCCGGTTAACAGCACCGCGCGAATTGCGGTAGCGGGCGGCCATTTGGCCGCCGCCGAAGCCCCGGCGAAAGCGAAAAGCAAGCTTTGCGCCCTAGGTTCCGGGCCAAAATGTCCAATGGGAAGGACAGCTTGAGGGGCTCAAACGTGGCGACGGTGGCACATCCGCGTGCATCCGAGCGACCTTACACGAGTTGGGATCGGGCGCGTTTGAGCGTGGTGGTCCCGATCGGGGTGATCGTCGCCGTGGCGATCCTCTGCATCGTCATCGCCGTGTTGTCGTCGGCCCGGCGCGCCGACGAAGTCGCCGTGCAAAACGAGAAGCTGTTGTTCTCGCGCTCGCTCGCCAATTACGGCGAGCGCGTGCTGCGCGAGGTCAAAAGCGTCGCCGCCTCCGAGCGGGCGGTCAAGAACGTGCGCGTCAAATACGACCCCGACTGGGTGAAGACGCGCATCGGCTCCTGGCTGAAGACCTTTTTCGACCACGACCACGTCTTCGTCTTCGACGGCGCCGACAACCCGCTGTATTCGCAGTTCGACCGCCGCGGGATCAAAGCCTCCTGGTTCGAAGCCGCGCTGCCGGACATGAAATCGGTGCTCGCCTATATGCGCGGGCGCAATGCGGCCCTGCACGGAGCGCTGCGCCTTACCGACGTTAACGCGGCGGACGACGGCGCGCATGCGCAGGCCGTGGTGATCCGCAACCTCGCCGGCCGGCCCGCGGTGATTGCCGCGGTCGCGGTCGGGCCCGTCGCCGGTATTCCGCCCGAGCGCGACATCGCCGCGCCGATCGTGATGTCGGTGAAATTCATCGACAGCGGCGCGCTCGCCGGCATCGCCGCGCAATTGCAATTCACTCATCTGCGCCAGCTCGACGGCGAGCCGCCCCCGCCGACCGATCTGACCTACGAGCTCGATGGGCCGCAGGGCAAACCGATCGCACGCTTCGCTTGGACGCCGAAGCAGCCGGGGGCCGAGATCGTCAACAGCGTCATCCCCTTCATCGCCGTCGCGCTCGCCGGCTTCGCCCTGCTCGCCGCCTTCGTGCTGCGCTACATGCGCCGCACCGCGGTCGCCATCGCCGCCGGCGAATCGCGGCTGCGCCATCTTGCCATGCACGATCCGCTGTGCGGCCTACCGAACCGCATCTTCTTCAGCGAACGGCTCGAGGCGGTGATCGAGGAGGTGCGCGCCGGCTCCGCGCCGGCCGCGGTGTTCTACATCGACCTCGACCATTTCAAGGACGTCAACGACACGCTCGGCCATCCGGTCGGCGACGAATTGATCCGCAACGTCACCCTGCGCCTGTCGCACGCGCTGCGCGGCGACGACCTGGTGGCGCGGCTCGGCGGCGACGAGTTCGCGGTGATCTCCTCGGTCGGCGACGACGGCGCCAAGATGATGCTGGTCGCCCAGCGCATCATCGCCGCAATCTGCGCGCCCTATGCGATCAATCAGCAGAATATCGTGATTGGCGCCTCCATCGGCATCGCCGTGATCGACAAAAAAACCGGCGGCGCCGCCGACATCATGCGCTACGCCGACATGGCGCTCTATCGGGCCAAGAACGAGGGCCGCAACCGCGCGTGCATCTACGACGCGGCGATGGACGCGGATCTGTCGAACCGCAAGCTGCTGGAAGGCGACCTGCGCGAGGCGATCGAGAACAATCAGCTGCGGCTCCTGTATCAGCCCATCGTCAACAAGAGCGGCGAAACGGTCGTCGGCGTCGAGGCGCTGTGCCGCTGGATGCATCCGACGCGCGGCGAAATCCCGCCCAGCGAATTCATCGCCGTGGCCGAGCATTCGGGCCTGATCATCGAGCTCGGCGCCTGGGTGCTGCGCCGCGCCTGCCTCGACGGCAAGGCTTGGCCCGGCCTCACCGTCTCGGTCAACGTGTCACCGCTGCAGTTCCGCCGCACCGATTTCTTCGAGCTCGTGCAGCACACCCTAGCCGACACCGAATTCGATCCGGCGCGGCTGGAGATCGAGCTCACCGAAAGCGTGCTGCTCGGCAATGCCGACAGCGCGGAAGCCGTGATGCTGCGGCTCAAGGATCTCGGCGTGCGGCTCGCGCTCGACGATTTCGGCACCGGTTATTCGAGCCTGCTCTATTTGCGCCGCCTGCCCTTCGACAAGCTCAAGATCGACCGCAGCTTCGTGCTCTCGATCGAAAAGGCCGCCGACGCCGCGGCCATCGTGCACGCGGTGGTCAGCCTCGGCCGCGGTCTCGGCATGAAGGTGACCGCGGAAGGCGTCGAGACCGCCGACCAGCAGTTGTTCCTGCGCGCCGCCGGCGTGCACTACATGCAAGGGTACCGCTTCGGCAAGGCGGTGACCGCCGCCGAGATCAGCGAACGCCTGCGCTCTCCGAGCGCTTTCACGCCGATCGACGTGCCGCAGGCGCTGGCCGGCTGAAGGCTTCGTCATGGCCGGGCTTGTCCCGGCCATCCACGCCTTCCTCCGTCAAATCAGCAAGACGTGGATGCCCGGCACAAGGCCGGACATGACGGCCGACAGCCATGTGATGGCGGGCGCGCGCTTTTGTGATATTTCGGGTCCTTCCGATAGTCGGGTCAGGGAAGGAAATCCAATGAGTGCATCCGCGAAAATCGCGCTGGTCACCGGCGCCGGAACCGGCGTCGGCCGGGCGGTGGCGATCGCCTTGGCGAAAGCCGGTTACAGCCTGGTGCTGGCCGGGAGGCGCAAGGAGATGCTCGATAAAGTATCGGGCGAGATCAACGCCGTCGGCGCGCAAGCACTCGCGGTGCCGACCGATGTCTCGAAACGCGACTCGATCCTGGCGCTGTTTGCCACGACCAAATCGACCTTCGGCCGGCTCGACGTTCTGTTCAACAATGCCGGCATCGGCGCCCCGCCGGTGCCGCTCGAGGACCTGGCCTTCGAGACCTGGAGCAATGTCGTCGCCACCAATCTGACCGGCATGTTCCTGTGCACGCAGGAGGCCATCAAGATCATGAAGGCGCAGACCCCGCGCGGCGGCCGCATCATCAATAACGGCTCGATCTCGGCGCACGCGCCGCGCCCCTATTCGGTCGCCTATACCTCGACCAAGCACGCGGTCACAGGTCTCACCAAGTCGACTTCGCTCGACTGCCGGCAATACGACATCTGCTGCGGGCAAGTCGACATCGGCAACGCGGCGACGCCCTTGACCGACCGCATGGTGCAGGGTGAAGGCGTGCTGCAGCCCGACGGCCACAAGATGATTGAGCCGCGCATGGAGGCCGAGCATGTCGGCAACGCGGTGGTCTACATGGCGAGCCTACCGCTCGACTCGAACGTTCTCTTCATGACAGTGATGGCGAACAAGATGCCGTTCGTAGGCCGCGGTTAGCGCGGCTCTGCAATGATTGCCGAGCTCAAACACTGGCATGACTTCTACGTCCTGGTCGGCACCGCCGGCGCGACGCTGGTGGCGTTGTTGTTCGTTGCGCTATCGCTCGGCACCGGTTTTCTGAACGACAAGCGGGCAGCGGCGACGCGCGCCTTCTACAGCCCCGTGGTCGTGCATTTCAGTGCCGTCTTTTTTCTGGCAGCCATCGCGCTGGTGCCCGCGCACCGGGCCGTTTTTTTCGCGGCGATGATCGGCGCCTGCGCCGCGGTCGGCCTCGGCGTCTCTCTGTTCGTGACCATCCAGCTGCTGCGCCACGACTGGACGAATTACAAGCAGGACCACCTCGCTTACGCGCTCCTGCCGACGATCGCCTACGTGGCGCTGCTGGTCGCCGCGGCGATGATCTGGAAGGAAAACGACTTCGCGCTCGACGTGCTGGCCGGCTCGCTGCTTCTGCTGCTGATCGTCAATATCCGCAACGCGTGGGACCTCACGCTCTCGATGGTGCGCCATCAGACGAGACGCGATTGAGCAGCTCAAGAGCCGTCACCGCCGATCGAGCACGGTCTTGAATTCGGGTGTGTTGCCGGAACAGTCCGCCGCTTCGCCCCAGAACACCAGCCCGGCCTTGCCGTCGGCGACGCGCCAGATCGCATGCACGCGGCAGACGCCCGGCTTGGCCGGATCCCAGAACATCGAGATCAGGTCGCGCTTGTCGCCGATGAAGACGCGCTCGGCGATCAGCATATCGGTCGTTGCCGCGCGGCCGTCCGCGTCGAGGATCGGAAACGTCAGCCGCCGCGGATCGTCGCCGTCGCGGTCGCGCGTGACATAAACGTAAGCCTGCTCCTTGCGCAGCATGTCGGCGCTGGCGTTGCGCGCCTTCATTTGCCCGGCCGTCGGGTTCGCATTGCCCGGACAGCCGAGCACGACGAGGCGGCCGAGATCGAAGCGCTGGTTGGTGGAAAACATCGGCACGCCGTCCTCGGCACAGCGGTGCACGGCGGCGAGCGGCTTGGGTAGCTGCGCGCGCGTGACATGTTCGACCATGGTCATGCGCACGCGCACCAGGCCCGGTCGCGGCGGGCACCATTTGTTGTAGGCCTGGATCGCCGCCTCGATCACGTCGTCGGCGTCACGCACGGATTCCGCGCGTTCGCTGGGTTCCTTGCAGCGCGCGAAGCTCTCGCGGATTTTCTCGGCATAATCCATTTGCCGTGAAATGGATTTGCATCTGTCCGCCGCCGAAGCATCCGGCCCGCTGCGCGCCAGCGCGATCGACTCCCGCATCATCTGTTGCGCGGCCTGCAGTTCGCGCTTGCAGGCGGCACTGCCCACCTCGATGGCCGCGGCCGGCGATGCGAGCCACCCACCGGATGCGACACATACAACGGCGATGACGATGAGTCTCGGCATCGAACCCTCCCGGCGGCGGTCAGGCGACGAGGCTGACCTCGACCTTCTCGCCCGTCTTCACCTTGGCCATCGCCTTGACGTTGCCGAGCGCCTTGGCGAAGACGTTGCAGGGGCTGGCGAGCCGCGTCTCGTTGCCCTTGGAGATCGGCGTACGACCGAAGCCGATGGCGATCGCTGGCCCTTGCGGCCAATAGGCGATCTCGCCCGGCGTGATCACCGCGCGCGCGTCCTTTTCGCGCGCGACGTCGACCGGCACGTCGAAATAGACCTCCTCGCCCCAGGTGAGCACCGACGAGGAGATCGGCAGCGCCGCCGCGATCGCTTTGGCGGTCGGCGTGTCGAGCAGTTCGGCCTCGAGCGCGAGCGTAGCGAAATCGAAGCGAATGCGGGCCATGGTGCTCTCCCAGTGTTGCCCCGGCCCCGGCGAGTCATCCATTTTGGTGACCGGGCCGGCCTTGGCAAGGTGAGGACCGCGACTTAACCACCGTGGTATGGGGGAAATACGACGGGCCGAGCATGCAAACGCCACGGGGCTTGCGACAATGCGCTTTCGTCTGATTGCACTTTTCGCGTTGGCAATAACGCTGGGGAATGGCTCAGCCCTCGCCCGCCCGATCCATATCGTCGCCTATGGCGACAGCATGACCGCCGGCTGGCTGGTGGCGCGCAAGGACGCCTATCCGGCGCAGCTGCAAGCCGTCTTGCGCAAGAAAGGGTACGACGTCACGGTCGCCAATGCCGGCATCAACGGCGCTACCGCGCTCGATGCCTTGTTGCGTCTCGACGAGGCGATCGCGCCCGACACTGGCATCGCCCTTGTCGAATTCGGCACCAACGATCTGCGCGCCCACGCTTCGATGAAAACCGTGCGTTCGCGGCTGACCGAAGTCATCCGCGCGCTGCGCGCCCGCAAGGTCGCGGTGCTGGTGATCGGCTTTGCCAGCCTCAAGCTTGACGACGTCGCCCGCGCCGAAACCGTGGCTTACGCCGAATGGAACCTGCCGCCCGGGAAATTTCGCGCGCGCGATCACGCGCATTACAACGCGCAAGGTTACGCCATCGTCGTCGAACGGATGCTGCCGCAGGTCGAGCGCCTGATCGCGCGGGTCAAGGCCGGTCGCTGAGCGAGGCGTGGTGAGCGTTCCTTCGCCACCCCGCGAAAGCAATCTCGTGCCCACAAACGTGCCCAGGTCCGCTTTGTCCCCAAAAGCGGCACTATTCATACGCTCGGAGCACGGCCGCTAAGGGCGAGAGCCGGACCACGCGCCGCGATAAATCGGTTCGAGCTGTTATGACGGCCGTCACTCTAATATTTTTGGTCGTCGCAACGCTCGTACGCGTTTGGCTAGATCGCGTCCCGGATAGTTGTCGCGAGTGTGCAGTGCCAGCTCGTCCACGAAATGCTGCGCGAAAGGAGGAAAGAAGCGACGACGATCCCAAGCAACGAACGCCCAGCGGCCAATCGGCGAGCCGCGATAGGTCACAGGGATTGCCTTCACACCTTTACGGGGGATGTTGACGTTGGAGGGTACGATAGCCGTGCCGTCGCCGCTACCGGCAAGCGCGATTAAGGTGGCAGGTGCCCCACTCTCCAGCAGGATCGGTGGATTGATATCGGCGCTGTGGCAAGCAGCATCGAACCATCCGCGTGAGGCGAACGCGCGATTGAGCAGCAGCAACGGCTCATCGGCGAGATCGGCGACGTCGACGGAGGCACGCCGGGAAAGCGGGTGAAGGGACGAGATTACCGCCAGAGTGTAAGTGGGAAAAAGCAGGCGCCCAGCGAACAGATCGCTCCCTGCAGTGACCAAAGCTATCTGCACGTCGCCACGCGCAAGTCGGTTACCGATACGGGCCCCGCCGTCCTCAACGAAATGCACTTCGATACCGGGATGCCAGCGCCGGAACTGGCTTACGAACGGTGCCAATACCATCTCGATATTTTGCGGGCTGCCGCCGACGCGCAAGGTGCCGGTGAGCCCGCTTTTGAGTGCGGCAGCGCGGTCGCGTAGTGAGCCAGCCTCCTGCAACAGGCGGCGACCGCGGCGCACGATCTCTTCGCCCTCCGAGGTAAGCTGAAGGCCGCGACCGATCCGATCGAACAGCGGCACGCCAAGCTCAGCTTCCAACGCTTGAATCTGACGCGACGCCGCCGGCTGGCTCAAATGCAAGCGTCCGGCGGCGCGTGCGAAGCCGCCGGCATCTGCAATGGTTATCAGCGTCTGCAACTGGCGCAGGTTCATAGCTGCCTTGATGCATAAATTGCATCGAGGAATTGATCATCAATGCATTGGACAATCAATCCGCCAAACCGCTAAATCCCTCGACTTGTGCGATCCAATCCAGAGGGGCACACGATGTTCGATCTCGACCAATTCATCAGCGATTGTCGCGCTGCGCGCGTGGTCGATCGCTCATCCAAGACGATTTGCGAGGTAGTGCGGCGCGCCGTGTCAGATCCGAATGACTTGCTCAAGACGCTTGGTGAACCGGACAGCGCTTCGATCAAGGAACTCTACCGCTCGTCCGATCTAAGCATTCTCAATGTTGTGTGGGCGCCCCGCATGATGATCATGCCGCACGATCACCATATGTGGGCGATCATCGGCGTATATGGTGGACGCGAGGACAACATCTTCTGGCGTCGGATCGCAGAAGAGGGCCAAGGTCAGCTTGAGGCGGCGGGCGCTCGTTCACTGTCCATCAAGGACGCCCAGCCCCTCGGTGAAGATATCATTCATTCGGTAACCAACCCGACCTCCAAATTTACCGCGGCAATTCATGTCTACGGAGGCGATTTCTTTGCAGCCCATCGTAGCGAATGGGACGCTGATACCCTTACGGAGCAGGCCTCCGATGGCGAACGAGCGCGGCAGACTTTCGCCGAAGCCAACCGGCGTTACGCTGCTGGCCTGAGTTGACCCGCGCTCAATCGTGGGTCCATGTCGGCTCAGGTCATTTGCGTACAAACGGTCAAATCCACACGCAAGATGTGCGGCAACACGGAAGACTGGTGCGCCGCTTGGCGCGCCTCATGTGGCGAGGGACGGAAGGGGAAGACGGCCTACCCCGGGGCCGCAAAAAATACGGGCGTTGATGCTTGGCTGTTTGAAAAATGAATCGGAGAAAGATGCGGACGAGCCGCACGCACGTTTTACCCTCCCACTTGTGGGGAGGGTCGATCGCCGAAGCGATAGCGCAGGCGATCGGGGTGGGGGTCGAAGTTAAATCGCACCACCCCCACCCCGCTCGCTGACGCTCGCGACCCTCCCCGCAAGGCGGGTAAAGAAGCCGCAAGCGGAGGAAAAATTAGTGCAGCCTGAATTCGCCGTTGATCGTGCGCAGCTCGGCCGGCTTGATCAGCTTGCAATGCGCCACTTGCACGGAATGCAGCGGGCCTTCCAGCTTCTCCTGCCAGAAGG
>DATJVE010000039.1:0-45255 GCA_035501975.1 Pseudolabrys sp. | reverse complement strand
CGATTTCAAGGCGAGCCACAGGATCACCAGCACGGTGACGACGGTCGCCAGACCGTTGACCAGCGCGCCCTGCTGCACGGTGGCGAACTCCTCGTCGGCCATCGGCACCGAACCGGTGAGGCGGACGCGGGCGTGATACTTGCCGGCAAGATCGAGGTCCTTCGCCGCCTGCCGGATGGCATCGCTCGAGCGCTTGCCCGGCTGCACGGCCGCATAGTCGAGCACCGGATGGATTTCGATCAGCCGGCGCAGATCGCTTGCCTCCGGCGGGTGCCCATTGAGCAATTCCTGCCAGGAGAACGCCGCGGGGCGGCCGCCTAGCACATCCTCAACGGTTGCGGCTGCCATGGACAGCGGGCGCGCCAGGTCGTCGAGCGTGATCGAGTGGCTTTGCAGGCCGATGAAGGCGAGCGACAGCGCCCGCGTCAGGCCACGCAGGCTGGGATCGGCAACCAGCGTGCCGATCAGCGGCCCGGCGCGGCGCAGGCCTTGCGTCATGCGCGTGACCTCGTCGGTCGAACGGAACAGCAGGCCGTTGCGCGAGAAGAATGCGTTGCCGGCCATGTCGTCGACCGAGCGGAACAGATCCGGTTGCGCCGCCAGTTTTTGCGTCAGCTCGGCGCTCGCCTTGGCGGCGAGTTCGGCGGTCGGGGCGTCGACGACGGCCAGCGTCGAGCCGAAATGACCGGGGAAGAGCCTCTCGAATTCCAATTCGCGCTGCCGCCAGTCGAGCGTCGGCGAAATCAGCTTGTTGTAGTCGGTATTGATGGCGAAATGCTTGGCGGCATAGCCCGCCGACGCCGCCGCCGCGCCAAGGCCTAAGACGATGATCAGCCACGGGAATCGGGTGCAGATCCGGACGATGACGGTGACCAGTTTCGCTAGCATCGCCGCCCCCGAACCGGTGTCTGTGCAGGCATCGATTGCTCCCCTGCCATGTCGCGCCGTCGTCCCGGTTCCATGAGGGAACTCCGGACTACTAATGCGCGGAACCGCTCGCCGGTTGCCGACGAATTTCACCGAATAAATACAGCGGCTTGCACGTTACCTCGGCGCTGTCGGGAACCGCGGCATGGAACTGGCCGTTATGGCCCAAGGGGCCGTGCGCCCGCCTGGGGGTCGGCGACGGCGGACCGGAGGTCGGTCATGCGCGGGCAGAAACTCGCTCTCATCTTTGTCTTTGCCGCCGCCACGGCATTGCCGCCTGCGGCGCAGGCGCAGCTGTCGCCACGCGGTCTTTTGGGCGCAATCACCTCGCCCTTGCGCGGCATGCTCGGCCGCTTCGGCCATTTCCGCGGCCATCGTCCGCATGAGGCGCGCGCCGGACAGGAAGGGCAGCCGCAGTCTCCGTCCACGCCGCAATTCGGCGACGTCGGCCCGATCGGTTGGCTGAGCGCCTATGAAGACGTGCTGGGCTTCACGTTCTGGCCCGGCCGTTATGCCGGGCAAATTCGCGCGCATGGATTCGACGTCATCGCCGACGCGCTCACGAGCCCCGGGCGCGGCCCCGACGTCGCGCGCAACGCGACGACCGGCTCGGCCGTGCAGAGCGACAGCAACGGCAATGCGGCGCAAGGCTGCGGCGAGGCAAGCGCGCAGATCGAGTGGCCGGCCTCGCAGATCGAACAGGACAGCAAGCTCGACGACGCCCAGCGCGCGGCGCTGGCCAAGCTGCGCAGCGCGGTCGCCGAATCAGTCAAGACCATCAAAGCCGGCTGCCGCGATCTGCATGCGTTGCCGCCGCTCGACCGCCTGAAGGCGACCGTGCAGGAACTGTGGGCGGTGCGCGACGCCGGCGTCTACATTCGCGCGCCGCTCAAGACGTTCTACGATGCGCTCAGCAAAGAGCAGAAAGCAGACTACGTCTGGAAGCAGCCTGACGACCGTGCAAAGCAGAATGCCAAGCCCGACAACGGCGCCATGGCGCGTCAGTATCAGGCCTGCGCGGCGCCAAGCCAGGAAGCAGCCGAACGCCTGCTGCGGCAGATCGGAGAGAACGTGCGGCCGAGCAAGGAGCAGGATCAGGCCATGGAGGATCTACGCAAAACCGCGGGCGACATGGCGAAGCTTTTGACCGCACCCTGCGCGCAGCCGATCCCTGAAGATCCGCTCGCCCGGCTCGATGCCGCCAACGATCAGCTATCCAATCTGAGCTATGCGGCGACCTCGATCGAGATCGCGCTCGACGGCTTCTATGCGCAGCTCGACGACGAACAGAAGGCGAAATTCGATTCGCTCGGCCGCTGAGCGCGACCGCGTTCCAACCGCGCAGCCAGCGCAGTTTGCCGGAGATCAATGACGCCGCGCGGGAACTCGGCTAATCTTCGCCGCGTTCGATCGTCCGTAGTGCGTAAGGAGTGAACCGTGGCACCGCGTCCTAACTGGAAGGGCTTTCTCAAATTGTCGCTGGTCTCCTGCTCCGTGGCGCTTTATTCGGCCACCAGCACCAGCCAGCGCATCCGCTTCAACATCATCAACCGCAAGACCGGCAACCGCATCCGCAACGACATCATCGATGCCGAGACCGGGCAGCCGGTCGAGCCGGAGGACCGCGTCAAGGGTTACGAGGTCGAGAAAGGCCAATACGTGCTGGTCGAAGATGAAGAGCTCGACAACGTCGCGCTCGCCAGCACGCGCACCATCGACATCGAGGAATTCATGCCGGTGTCGGAGGTCGACCGCATCTATCTCGACGAATCCTATTACATCGTGCCGCAGGACGAGGTGGCGGAGGAGGCCTTCGCCGTCATCCGCGAGGCCATGCGTAAGGAGGACCTCGCCGGCCTTGCACGCGTCGTGATTTATCGGCGCGAGCACTTGTTGCTGCTGCAACCGCGCGGCAAGGGCCTCTTGGCGACCACATTGCGCTACAAGAGCGAGGTGCGCGACGAGCACGGCTATTTCGACGACATCCCCGACGTCAAAGTCCCGGCCGACATGCTCAAGCTGGCGACGCATATCCTCGACTCCAAGAAAGGCCATTTCGATCCCGGCAAGTTCGAGGACCGCTACGAGAACGCACTCACCGCACTGATCAAAGCCAAGCGCGCCGGCAAGGCGCCGCCGGTGAGCGCCGAGCCGCGGCCGAGCAACGTGATCAATCTGATGGATGCGCTGCGCCGTAGCGCCAGCAACGAGCGCGGACGCAGTGCGAGCAGCGCGCGCAAGTCGCACGCGCGCAAACGCACCCCGGCACGGCGCAAGGTGCGCCGAGCAGGCTAGGATGCCGGGACTCAAGACCTACCGCGCCAAGCGCAAGTTCGGCGTCACCGCCGAGCCCAAGGGAAAGGTCGCGCGGCGGAAGGGCCACGCCTTCGTCATGCAAAAGCATGCGGCTCGCCGGCTGCATTACGACCTGCGGCTTGAGCTCGACGGCGTCATGAAAAGCTGGGCGGTGACGCGCGGACCAAGCCTCGTCCCCGGCGAGAAGCGGCTCGCCGTGCGGGTCGAGGATCACCCGATCGATTACAACAAATTCGAGGGCGCCATCCCGCAAGGCGAATACGGCGGCGGCACCGTGATGATCTGGGACCGCGGCACCTGGCAGCCGGAAGGCGATCCGCACGAGGACCTGCGCAAAGGCCATCTGTCGTTCACGCTCGACGGCGAGAAACTGCACGGCGGCTGGCATCTGGTGCGCATGCACCGCCGCCCGGGCGAGAAGCGTGACAACTGGCTGTTGATCAAGCACCACGACGAATACGCGCGCGAGCCAGGCGACAAGGATATCCTCGAGCAGAAATCGCGTTCGGTCGTCACCGGCCGCAGCATGGACGAGATCGCCAAAGGCGCCGCAAACAGGAAACGCAAGACGACAGGAGCGCAAGCGAACAAGCGCGCGGGCAAACGCACCGCGGCGGCCATGGCCGCGATCTTGCGCCGGACCAAGAAAACAATGAGCTCGCGCAAGAAAGCGCCGGCGTCACCCGCCCGGCGCGCCGCCCTGCCCAATTTTGTCGAGCCTTGCCTCGCCACCCTCGCCAACAAGGCGCCAGACGGCAGCAACTGGATTCACGAGATCAAGTTCGACGGCTACCGCATCCAGGCGCGGCTCGATCGCGGCAAGATCAAACTGCTGACGCGCCGCGGTTTGGATTGGACCCGGAAATTTCCCACCATCGCCGAGGCTGTCGGAAAGCTGCCGGTGAAAACCGCATTGATCGACGGCGAATTGGTGTCGGAAGGCGCCGACGGCATTTCCAGCTTCTCGCTGCTGCAGGAGGACCTCAAAAATGGCCGCCACGACCGCATGGTGTTCTATGCCTTCGATCTCATGCATCTCGACGGCGAGGATTTGCAGCCGCTGCCGCTGACCGCGCGCAAGCAGGCGCTGGCGCGCCTCTTGGCGAAGGCGGGGCGACGGGCCCCGCTGCGCTTGAGCGAGTCGCTGACCGAACCGGGGCCCGTCTTGCTCAAGCAGGCCTGCAAGATGGGACTCGAAGGCATCGTCTCCAAACTCACCGACGCCGCCTATCATTCCGGCCGCGGCCGCGACTGGATCAAGTCCAAATGCTCGGACCGCCAGGAATTGGTGGTCGTCGGCTTTGCGCCGTCGAGCGTGGACGCGCATACGGTCGGCGCGCTGGTGCTCGGCTATTACGAGCGCGGCAAGCTGCGCTATGCCGGGCGCACCGGCACTGGTTTCACACACGATGTCGCCCGCGAGCTCTACCGCACGCTCAGGCCGCTGGTGCGGAGCACATCGGCATTGGAGCCGGTGCCGAAGGAGGAGCGCGGCGTGCGTGGGCCCATCTGGGTCGAGCCAAAACTCGTCGCGGAAGTCGATTTTCACGGCTGGACGCATGGCGACCGCGTGCGCCAAGCCTCGTTCCAGGGTCTGCGCGAGGACAAGCCGGCGCAGCAGGTGGTGCGCGAGGTCAAGGCGCTGGCGGCGAACGCCGTGGCCGCGGTCAAACGCAGCCCGCGTCACAACGCCAAGGCGAGCGTCGCCGGCGTGGCGCTGTCGCATGCCGACCGGGTCTATTGGGACGACGCCGGCATCAGCAAGCGCGATCTCGCCGAGTTCTACGCGCAGATCTGGCCCTGGATGCGGCCGCATGTCGTCGGGCGGCCGATCGCGCTGCTGCGCTGCCCGGCGGGGACGGCCGGGCATTGCTTTTTCCAGAAGCATGCCGTGGCCGGCCTCGCCACCGAACATCTGCGTCTGGTGCCGGAGAAAGGCGACAAGATCCTCTCCATCGACGACCTCGCCGGCCTGATCTCGCTGGTGCAGGCCGGTGTGCTGGAGATCCACACCCGCGGCACCACGGTCGACGACCGCGAGCGCGGCGACCGCCTGGTGTTCGATCTCGACCCCGGGCCCGGCACCGGCTGGAAGGACGTGGTCGCCGCCGCGCGCGAGGTGCGCGAACGGCTCGCGCGGGTGAAACTCAAGAGCTTCGTTAAGACCACCGGCGGCAAGGGTCTGCACGTCGTCGTGCCGATCAAGCCGGAGCCTTGGGATACGGTCAAAACATTCTGCCGCGCCGTGGCCGAAAGCTTGCAGCAGGACGCGCCCGGGCGCTACGTCGCCACCGCAAGCAAGAGCAAACGCCACAAGAAGATCTTTATCGACTATCTGCGCAACAGCCGCGAGGCGACCGCGGTCGCGCCCTTTTCTACCCGCGCGCGCGCGGGCGCGCCGGTGTCGACGCCGATCGACTGGTCGGAACTCGGCAGCCTCATGGGCGCCAACCAATACAGCGTGCTTAACCTTCCGGCGCGGCTCAAGCGCCTGCGCCAGGACCCTTGGGCGAATATCGGGCGGCTTCGGCAAGCATTGCCGAAGTTTAAATGAGTTCCGCGGCTCGCGGACCTTTTAAGGGGAAGAGGCTTAGTGGAAATATCCTGCACGCGGCCAGGACACGGCGCGAACCTGTTGGGTCTTTTCCAACTCCGTTGCCGGCAAGTCGTCGCAGGCGAAACAGCGGAATGTGTGCAGTTCGGTAAACGATGCGACCCGAGGATCAATCCGCACAAGCGTCATCGATATCCCGCAAATCGGGCAGGTCGGCGGTGGTGCAGAATAGTCGCTAGCTTTCCGAGCCATGGGCCCTGTTTAGCGATTCGCTCGAATAGCCGACATGACTTAGGTCAACGATATAGATCAAAAAGAGGAAAGCCCCAGCCGGTGGCCGGGGCTCTCTGCGACAGCCGCACGCGCTGTTGCGCGGCCGACAGGCCGTCAGTCATCCATCATTTGAAGGAATGGCCGTTGGCCTCGTATTGCTTGCCCTTGGCCGTGCGCGGACCGCCGCCCGCCGGGTTGACGTGGCAGAAGCCGCAAGCCTTGCCTTCCTTCTGCGCATAGGCCGGCAAGGCGTCCGCCGAACGCGGCGCAACGAGCGCGCCGGCAACCAGCACAAACGCCGCCAGCCCCACGGCGCCGACGACCGCGCCGATGAGGTGCCGCGAGCAAGGCACGTTCATCTTTTTCATAACAGTCTCCTCCTGATGCCCGGCACTATGCCGACGGCATAGCCTGTGTGTGAAGGCGCGGCGCTTTTGCATCCTTGACGCAAGTCAAGCGACGCCGCGTCAAAACCGTGCGACTTTCGTTGCGGCGGCACGCCGCGCGCAAAACTTTTTACGACATGAAAAGAAGGCGAAGACCCTGCGCTCGTCGCGCAAAATTCCACGGTCCGAGGATTGTCCGAAGGCTAGGGAATAGTACTGTACCACTCATCCGATCTGAGCGATCGCCGTCGCGATCGACGACAAGGCTTGAACGTTCCTAAGCCCGCTCAGACGGTTACAAAGGGGAGGACCGCATGCCGATCTCACGCCGCAAACTGATCACCGCCCTCGGTCTCGGTTCGGCCGCGAGCCTGTTGCCGCGCGCAGCTTTCGCCGCCTACCCGGACCGGCCGATTCACCTGATCGTGCCCTTTGCGCCCGGCGGCAATGCCGACATCGTCGGCCGCATCGTCGGCGAGCGCATCTCCAGCGCGGTCGGCCAGCCGGTGGTCGTCGACAACCGCGGCGGCGCCGGCGGCTCGATCGGCGCGGAAGTGGTGGCCCGCGCGACGCCCGACGGCTACACGCTGTTCGTCGGTTCGAACGGGCCGCTCACCGTGAACCCCTTCGTGCAGGCCAAGCTCGGCTACGATCCGCTGAAGGACTTTGCACCGATCGCGCTGACCAGCTACGTGCCGCATGTCATCATCCTCAACAACGCCGTCGAGTCGAAGACATTGCAGGATTTCATCGCCGCGTCGAAGAAGCAGGCGATCAGCATCGCCACCAGCGGCGTGGGCAGCGCAACGCACATGACGCTGGAGCGCTTCAAGGCGGCGACCGGCGCCAACCTCACGCATATTCCCTATCGCAGCGGCGGCCAGCTGATGCCGGACCTGATCGGCGGCAACATTCAGGCGGCGATGACGGAATTCTCCACCGCGCTGCCGCTGCACAAGGGCGGCAAGGCGCGTATCCTTGCGGTCGCCTCGGCCAAGCGCTCGCAGCTTGCGCCCGACGTCGCCACCTTCATCGAGGGCGGCGTGAAGGATTTCACCGCGCAGAGCTACATCGGCATCCTGGCCCCCGCCGGCACGCCGGCTGGCATCGTCGCGCAGCTGCAGAAGGCGATCGCCGCCGGCCTCGCCGGCGGCCCAGCGCCCGACAAGCTGCGCGCCATGGGCTCTGAAATCGCCACGCCCGAGCAGCAGACGTCAGCCGGCTTCAGCGCCTTCATCCGCGCCGACTACGAGCACATGAAAGAGGCTGCCAAGCTCGCCGGCATTGTGCCGAAATGAGCGGGGCGCTGCCGATCGGCGCCTGCGACTGCCACTGCCACGTGTTCGGCCCGGCCGCGCGCTTTCCCTATGCCGAGCCGCGCAGCTACACGCCGGACGACGCGCCGCTCGAAGCCTATCTCGCGCTGCTCGACCGGCTCGGCTTCGACCGCGGCGTTTTGGTGCAGCCGAGCGCCTATGGCCGCGATAATCGGGCGATGCTGGACGCGCTTGGGCGCGAGCCCAAGCGTCTGCGCGGCGTCGCGGTCGGCGGCGCCGAGCTGACGCCGGAAAGATTGAAGGAGTGGCACGCCGCGGGGGTGCGCGGCCTGCGCGCCAACGAATTCCGCCGCGATGGCAAACCCTATTACCAGAACGGCGTCGGCCTGAAGGAGATCGAGCCGCTGCTGCCGATCCTCGCCGAGTTCGGCTGGCATCTGCAGCTGTGGATCGACGCGCGCGACCTGCCGGACCTGGCGGAGGCGCTCAAGCGCGTGCCGGTGCCGGTCGTAGTCGATCACATGGGCCGGCTGGAGTATCACCACGGCACACACAATCCAGGCTTCCAGGCGCTGTTGCGCGGCGTCGGCGAAGGAAGGCTGTGGGCGAAGCTGTCCGGCACTTACCGGCTTGGGGCGAAGCCGCCGGATTATGCCGAGGCGCGGCCGTTTCACGATGCGTTGATCGCCGCCAATCCGCGCAATCTGGTCTGGGGCACCGATTGGCCGCATCCGCGGCCGGAAGGGCCGGTGCCGGACGCGGCGCGGCTCTTGGCGGTGTTCCTGGACTGGACCGGCGACCGGGCGGTGCGCCGGGCCATTTTGGTCGACAACCCGGCGCGGCTTTACGATTTCTGACGGCGCGCCTTCAGGCGGGACGCTCGGCTTACGCTTGGTCGAGCCGTGGCCGCGGCTCCGGCCCGTAGAAGTCGCCGCGCCGGGTCATCGGCCGCGGCTTCATCAGGATCGACGTCAGACGGTCGCGCAAGGCCTTGGGAGAGGTTGGCTTGATCAGGAATTCATGCACGCCGGCGCGCACGGCATCGGCCACGGCGGATTGGCTGGCGTGGCTGCTCAGCATGATGATCGGAACATGCGGGCGCGGAAACATGCCGGGCGTGCGCACGGCGCGGGCCACGTCCATGCCATTATATCCCGGCAGATCCGCATCGAGCAGCACCACGTCCGGATTGCGCGTGCGGATCGCCTCCAAAGTGGCGACCCCGTCGTCCGTCTCGACCACCGCTTGCGCGCCGAGTGTCGTCAGCATGTTGCGGGTGAGCCGCCGCATGTAGGCATTGCTGTCGGCGATCAGGATATCGAGGCCTTGCAGCAAAGCCTCTGTCGTATTCTTGCGCATTCCGGTGACCATTCCGATGGGACGCTCAATCCTAAATCAAAGACTCTGTAAGTTTGCTGAGCCCGACCGTTCAACTTTTCGCTATTCCGCCTGGTCAAGTGTCATAGTCGCCACCAATTGATGAGCGCGACACCTGCGCATTTTGATAAAATTGTCGGCAATTTCAGCGAGGCGGCATGAAACCTCCCGGCCCCGATCATCCAATCACCATCGCGCGCAACCCCAAACGGGTGCGCATTACGTTCGCCGGTCAGGTGATCGCCGACACGACGCAGGCGCTCACGCTGAAGGAAGCGAGCTATGCGGCAGTGCAGTACATTCCGCGCGCCGATGTCGCCATGGATCTGCTCAAGCCCACGACGCACGCGAGCCATTGCCCCTACAAAGGCGACGCCAGTTATTTCAGCGTCGCCGCCAACGGCAAGACCGCGGAGAACGCGGTGTGGAGCTACGAGCGGCCATTCCCGGCCATGGCCGACATCGCCGGCTACCTGGCGTTTTATCCGAACCGCGTGGACAGGATCGAAGAGAGCTAATGCATGCGCGGCGTCTTGAGGAACTTGGCGCGGTCGGATGAATTCACCCGCACCTCGAAGGTGACACCGTCGCGATAAAGCGTCAGCGGCACTTCGACGCCGGCTTGGCCGAGCGACCAGACCTTGCGGTAGAAGCCGGCGAGCGTCGACACCGTCTCGCCGTTGACCGCCAGGATCACGTCGCCGGTTTTGAGTTCCGCGCGCGCCGCCGGACCCTTGGGCGCGATGCCGACGGCGACGACCTTGTCCTCGATCTCGGTCGAATAGAGCCCGAGCCAGGGCCGCGCTGGCTTGTTGACGCGACCGAACTTGCGCAGGTCGTCGAGGATCGGCGGCAACAGATCGATCGGCACGATCATATTGAGAAATTCGTTCTTGCCCTCGCGCGCGCGCTCGAGTTGCAACGAGCCGATGCCGATCAATTCGCCCTGCGGCGAGATCAGCCCAGTGCCGCCCCAATTGGGATGGGCCGGAAAGGTGAAGATCGCCTCGTCCAGCACGTATTCCCAATAGCCGGCGAATTCCTGCTTGGCGGCGATGCGGCCGGCGAGCGAGCGCGTGCGCCCGCCGGCGCCGCCGATCACCACCCGCTCGCCGAGTTCGGCCGCTTTCGACGCACCGATGGGCAGCGCCGGCAAGTCGATCTTGCCCAGCGCCTGCACCAGGCCGAAGCCGGTCACCTGGTCGAAGCCGAGCGCGTGGCCTTCCACCACGCGACCATCGCCGAGATGCAGCCAGACGGTTGCCGCCTCGGTGATCAGATAGCCGATGGTGAGCACCAGGCCGTCGTCGATCAGCACGCCATTGCCGGCGCGTTCGACGCCCAGCGTCTCGGCGGTGAAGGCATCGGGCGGAATGATCGAATGCAGGCCGACCACCGAGGACAACGCGCGCTCGAGATCGTAGCCGTAGTCTTCCGCGCGCGGCTGCGCGGAGGGCGGCACTTTCCACTCGGTCAACGCAGCCATGCCGGGCTCCTGGGCTTTTTGCTATTTATCATATGCATAAGGACGCAGGCGAGACGATGCTAGCCGTCATGATAGCGTGGAGACAACCATGATCCCGCTCTCCATTCTCGACCTTTCGCCCGTCGCTGCCGGCTCCACGGCGGCACAGGCTCTGCGCAATTCGCTCGATCTGGCCCGCCTCGCCGACAGCCTGGGCTATGTGCGCTATTGGGTGGCCGAGCATCATAATCTGCCGGCGATCGCGAGTTCCGCCCCCGACATCATGATCGGGCAGATTGCCGCGGTGACGACCCATATGCGCGTCGGCTCCGGCGGCGTAATGCTGCCCAACCACGCTCCGCTGATGGTCGCCGAGCGCTTCAAGGTACTGGAGGCGCTCTATCCCGGCCGCATCGATCTCGGGCTCGGCCGCGCGCCCGGCACCGATCCGGCCACGTCGTACGCGTTGCGGCGCCGACAAGGCATCAGCGAGGAGGACGACTTTCTCGACCGCTTCAATGAATTGATGCTGCTGGAGACGCGCGGTTTTCCCGCCGGACATCCGTTTCACAATGTGCGCGCGATGCCGTCCGACGTGCCCTTGCCGCCGATCTACCTGCTCGGCTCATCCGACTATTCCGCGCAGCTCGCCGGGCAGATCGGCGCCGCTTTCGCCTTCGCGCATCATTTCGCGACCTTCGACGCGGTCGAGGCGATGCGGCTTTACCGCGATAATTTCCGCCCCTCGCCGTCCCACGCCAAGCCCTACGCGATCCTCGCCACTCACGTCGTCTGCGCCGACACCGACGAGGAGGCCGAGCATCTCGCCAGGACGGTCGACCTCAACATCGTGCGCCGCGCCAAGGGCGAATATTTGCCGCTGGCCTCGCCGGAAGACGCCGCGGCCTACGACTATTCTCCGGTTGATCGCGCGCGTATCGCGCAGAACCGCACCAAGCTCTCGGTCGGCGCGCCGGCGACGGTGAAGGCCCGACTCGAGCCGCTGGTCGCCGCGACAAAAGCGGACGAATTGATGGTGACCGCCATGATTTTCAGCCACGCCGCGCGCAAGCATTCCTACGAGCTCTTGGCCAAGGCGTTTGCATGACGAAGCCAACCGGGCATGCTAGAAACCCCCGCCGGACAACATTTTCCGCAGTTCTCAAGGTGCAATAAGCAGGGAGGCTTCTTTGGGCAAGCAGTTCAAACTCACCACCGCCGACAAGCATTCGCTCGGCGCCTATCGCGCCGATCCGCAAGGCGCGCCGAAGGGCGGGCTGGTCGTGGTGCAGGAGATTTTTGGCGTCAACCACCATATCCGCGCGGTGTGCGACCGCCTCGCCGCGCTCGGCTATGTCGCGGTGGCGCCGGCGGTGTTCGACCGCTTCGTACGCGATTTCGAGTGTGGCTATACGCCCGACGAAATCGCCCATGCGCGCAGCTATCTCGGCAACCTCAACTTCGAGCACATGATGCACGATATCGCGGCCGCCAAGGACGACATGAAAGGCGTCGGCCCGCTCGGCGTGATCGGCTTCTGCATGGGCGGCACCGCGGCATTCCTGGCAGCCTGCCGGCTCAACGGGCTGTCGGCGGCAGTCGCCTACTACGGCGGCATGATCGGCAAGTTCGCCGACGAGAAGCCGAAATGCCCGCTGCAGATGCACTTCGGCGAGAAGGACGAAGGCATCCCGATGAGCACCGTCGAGGAGATCAAGAAGAAGCAGCCGCAGGCGGAGACCTACGTCTATCCGAACGCCGCGCACGGCTTCTATTGCGACGAACGCGCGAGCTACAACAAGGACGCCGCCGCGCTCGCCTGGAGCCGCACGCAGGAATTCCTCGCCAAGCATATGAAGAAATAAGCGGGGATTAGATCCGTCCCCCTGAGGGGCGAGGCGGCGTGGCTGCCGAGCCACCGCGTACATATTGCCGATCTCGGGTAAACCGGAGTTCGGTGGCTGTCATCCTTCGAGGGCCGCGCATCGCAGCCAAGTTCACGCAGGCTGCGCCTGCTATGGCGCGGCCACTCGGGATGACGACCAAGTCAGAACCACCGCTCCTTGACCATCACGGTGTCGCCGGGGCGCAGCGGGTAGTTGAGCGGCACCTCGCCCTTGAACTGCTCGCCGGGCGTGCCGTGGGTCAGCTCGACCGTGGCCTTGTAGGCGCGCGGCGAGAAGCCGCCGGCGATCGCGATCGCCTTCTCCACCGTCATGTCGGCGACGTAGGGATACTGGCCCGGTGTCGTCACCTCGCCGAGGATGAAGAACGGCCGGTAGGTCTCGACCTCGACCGTCACATGCGGCTCGCGCACGTAACCTTGCTTGAGCCGTTCGGCAATTCTCGCCGAAAGCTGCTGGGTGGTGAGGCCGCGCGCCGGCACGGTGCCGATGAGGGGCAGGCTCACATTGCCGCCGGCATCGACGATATAGGTGTTCGAGATGCCGTCCTGGCCGAACACGACGACGCGCAATTTATCGCCGGCGCCGAGCGTATAGGGCTGCTCGGCAGCGACGGGCGCGTAGGCATAAGACGAGGCCGGATTTGTTCCGCCGCGATATTGCGGCGTGGCGGTACGAGGTGCCGGGGCCGCAGCCGGCGGCGGCACATATTGGAGCACCGAAGGGCGCCGCAACGGTTGTTGCGCGTAGACCTGCGGCGCGCTTGACTGCGAACCGAACAATCCGCGCTCCTCGCCCGCCGCCTGTGCATAGGCCTGCTGGCTGGATTGCCGCGCGAATGCCCGCGACGAGAGAAGCCCGCGGTCGGCGACGTCATCGGGTCCTTGCCGCATGCAACCGGCGGCGGTAAGCGCGACCGCGATGGCCACCAGGAAATGGGATAACCGCATCAACCGAATCCGCGCCGTCGGGAGAAATTCAAGCCCGATTAACGCGTTATATGGTTAATAAACCCTAACCGGCCGGCTGCGGCGCTAAACCCTCGCCAAAACTGGACTTTTAGCCCCCGCCAGAATGCAGCGGGCGCCTAAACGGGCGCCCGCGCGTTCACTGGATTCGCCTGGCGGCGTTCAGGCGCCGGCGGCCTGCGTCAGCTTGGCGCCGGTAGCGATGGGGCAGGACACGCCGGTGCCGCCGAGCCCGCAATAGCCGAACGGATTCTTGGCAAGATATTGCTGGTGATAGTCCTCGGCGAAATAGAACTCCGGCGCATCGACGATCTCGGTGGTGATGGCGCCATAGCGCTGCTTGTCGAGCTCCTTCTGATACATCGCCTTTGACGCTTCGGCGGCTTTCTTCTGTTCGGGCGTGAAGGTGTAGATGCCGGAGCGATATTGCGTGCCGACGTCGTTACCCTGACGCATGCCTTGCGTCGGGTCGTGACTTTCCCAAAACGTCTTGAGCGGCGTCTCGTAGGAGATCTTCTTCGGGTCGTAGACCACCAGCACGACCTCGTTATGGCCGGTGCGGCCCGAGCAGACCTCCTCATAAGTCGGATTGGGCGTCAGCCCGCCGGCATAGCCGACCGCGGTGACATAGACGCCGCCGCCGAGTTCCCAGAACTTGCGCTCGGCGCCCCAGAAGCAGCCGAGCCCGAACAGCGCCTTTTGCGAGCCCTCCGGATAAGGGCCTTTCAGCGCGTGATGATTGACGAAGTGAGTGGCCGCCGTGCGGATCGGGTTATTGCGACCAGGCAGCGCCTCCGCCGCCGTCGGCATGACAATCTTCTTGAATCCGAACATGGTTGGTTCTCCCTCAATTCTTACACGCAATATAGTGGTTGGCGAAGCGCAGTGAAATGCGGGCGCCGATCACGTCTCGGACAGCCGCTTGCACGCGACCTTCACGCTGGCGCGAGGGCGCGCTCAGCGCGCGTAGCCGATCAGCGGCTTCTTCTTGCGGCCGAGGAAGAGCAGCACGATGCCGGCAATGCCGAGCAGGCTCCAAGCCGGCGCCGCCAAGATCGAAACCGTCACCGGATCCCACAAGAGCCCGCGGGCGTAAGGCACGATCAGCGGCTTGAGCTTCGCCAGGCCCGCCGGGTTGATCAGCTCCCACAGCGCCTGCACGGTGGTCAGCGTCAGGCTATTGCCGGCGATCGACTTGGTGCCGTCATAGATCACCAAGATAAAGGCGGCGGCGAGCAGAATCAGGCCGAGAAAACGAAACAGGAAACGGATCATGGTTTAGCGGTATTTCCTTGCGTAGCGGTACCGATTACCTCCTGCCGCCACCCAGTTCAACCTGCATAGGAGCCTTCCCTTGAGCGATTGCGGCCGCATCCGCTAACGTCGCCCTCGCCGGGCCAACCCGGTTGTGCCATAGAAAAGAAATGCCCACAAAACCCCCTGCCGGCCGCAATCGGCCGACCTTCACCGACCAGGAAGCCCTGCAGTTTCACAGCGTCGGCCGTCCCGGCAAGCTGGAAGTGATCGCCACCAAGCCGATGGCGACCCAGCGCGACCTCTCGCTCGCCTATTCGCCCGGCGTCGCCGTGCCGGTGCTGGCGATCGCCGCGGATGCGAGCCGCGCTTACGATTACACGGTGAAGGGCAATTTCGTCGCCGTCATCACCAACGGCACCGCCATCCTCGGCCTCGGCAACCGCGGCGCGCTGGCGGCCAAGCCGGTGATGGAAGGCAAGTCGGTGCTGTTCAAGCGCTTCGCCGACATCGACTCCATTGACCTCGAAGTCTCCACCGAGGATCCCGATCAGTTCATCAATTGCGTGCGCTATCTCGGCGCCGGCTGGGGCGGCATCAATCTCGAGGACATCAAGGCGCCGGAGTGCTTCATCATCGAGCAGCGCTTGCGCGAACTTCTCGACATCCCGGTCTTCCACGACGACCAGCACGGCACCGCCATCATATCGGCGGCGGGGTTGATCAACGCGCTCGATCTCACCGGGCGCGACATCGAGCACACCAAGCTCGTCTGCAACGGCGCCGGCGCGGCCGGCATCGCTTGTCTGGAGCTGTTGAAGGCGATCGGCTTCAAGCCCGAAAACCTGATCCTGTGCGACACCAAGGGCGTGATCTACCAAGGACGCACCGACGGCATGAACCAGTGGAAGTCGGGCTACGCGGTCAAGACCTCGGCACGCACGCTCGCCGAGGCCCTTGAAGGCGCCGATGTGGCGTTCGGGCTCTCGGTCAAAGGGGCCTTCTCCAAGGACATGATCAAGTCGATGGCGGCCAAGCCGATCATCTTCGCCTTGGCCAATCCCGACCCGGAAATAACCGCCGAGGAAGTGGCGGCGGTGCGCGACGATGCCATCATGGCGACCGGCCGCTCCGACTACCCCAACCAGGTCAACAACATTCTCGGTTTCCCGTTCATTTTCCGCGGCGCCCTCGATGTACGGGCATCCACCATCAATATGGAGATGAAGATCGCCGCCGCGCGTGCGCTGGCCGATCTCGCGCGCGAGGACGTGCCCGACGAAGTCGCCGCCTTGTACGGAGCGCGGCCGAAATTCGGGCCGGATTACATCATCCCGGTGCCGTTCGATCCTCGGCTGATTTACACGGTGCCGCCTGCGGTCGCCAAGGCGGCCATGGATAGCGGCGTCGCCCGCAAGCCGATCGTCGATATGGAGGCTTATCGTCACCAATTGAACGCGCGGCGCGATCCGGTCGCCGGAACCCTGGTGCAGGTCTTCGCCCGGCTGCGCCGGCAGCCGAAGAGCGTGGTGTTTGCCGAGGGCGAGGAAGAGCAGGTGATCCGCGCCGCGGCAAGCTTCGTGCATCAGGGGCTGGGGACCGCGCTGCTGGTCGGACGCGAGGACCGCGTGCAGGCCACCGCACGCGAGGCCGGCATCGAACTCGGCGAAGGCATCGAGATCGTCAATGCGAGGCTTTCGACCCGCAATACGGTCTACACCAACCATTTGTATGAGCGCTTGCAGCGGCGCGGCTATCTGTTGCGCGATTGCCAACGGCTGGTGAACACCGACCGCAACCATTTCGCCGCCTGCATGGTCGCGCTCGGCGACGCCGATGCCATGGTAACCGGCGTGACGCGCAATTTCTCGGTCGCGCTCGAGGACGTGCGCCGCGTCATCGATCCCAAGCCTGGCCACCGCGTGATCGGCGTGTCACTGGTGGTCGCGCGCGGGCGCACGGTGCTGGTCGCCGACACCGCGGTCACGGAAATGCCGGAGGCCCACGAGATCGCCGAGATCGCCGTCGAGGCGGCCGGCGTCGCCCGCCGCCTCGGCTATGAACCGCGACTGGCGCTGCTCGCCTTTTCGACCTTCGGTCACCCGCAGGGCGAGCGTTCGGCGCGCGTGATCGAGGCGGTGCGCATCCTCGACAATAGACGCGTCGATTTCGAATATGACGGCGAAATGGCCGCCGACGTCGCGCTCAATCCGGCCTTGGCCGCGCCCTACCCGTTCTGCCGCCTGTCCGGACCAGCGAATGTGCTGGTGATGCCGGCGTTCCATTCGGCCTCGATTTCCACCAAAATGCTGCAGGAACTCGGCGGCGCCACGGTGATCGGGCCGTTGCTGGTTGGCCTCGACCGCCCGGTGCAGATCGTCCAGCTCGGCGCCAAGGACAGCCAGATCGTCAACATGGCGGCGCTGGCGGCTTATAACGTCAGCGGCTGAGCGCAGCCTGACGTTCGAGACGGAGGCCTTCGTTGAGCACGACCCTTTCCGGCGTCATCGCCGCTATTGCCACCCCGATCGATGAGAGTGGCGCCCCCGATCTCAAACGCGCGCTCAACTTGGCGCATTACCTGCTCGACCACGGCTGCGACGGGCTCAACGTGCTGGGCACCACCGGCGAGGCGACCTCGTTCTCGCGCGACGAACGCATGGCGGTGATGAGCGCCTACAAGGTGGAAGGGCTACCGCTCGACCGCCTGATGGTGGGAACCGGCGCGGCCGCCGTCGCGGATGCCGTCGCGCTCACCCGCCATGCCGCCGAACTCGGTTTTGCCGGGGCGCTGGTGCTACCGCCGTTCTACTACAAGGGCGTCCCCGATGACGGCCTGGTCGCCTACATCGACACCTTGGTGAAGGCGACGGCGCAACGGCCGATCCCGATCTACCTCTATCATTTTCCGGCCATGTCCGGCCTGCCTTGGCACGTCAGCTTGATCAGACGGCTATTGGAATCCTTTCCGTCCCGCATCGTGGGTCTGAAAGATTCCTCCGGCGACATGGCCTACGCGCGCGCGGCCGCAGCGATCGCGTCCAACTTCGCCGTGTTCCCCTCGACGGAAGCCGCGCTCATGGATGCGCGCAGCGGCGCCTTCGCCGGCTGCATTTCGGCGACCGCCAATCTCAACGCCGATCTCTGCGCGCGCGCTTGGGAGACGGGCGACGCCGCGGCGCTCGACGCCGCAGTCGCGATCCGCAAGCTGTTCGACGGCAAGCCGCTGGTCTCCGGGGTTAAGGCTTTGCTCGCGCACATCCATGGCGACCCGGCGCTCGCCCGGGTCAAGCCGCCGCTCGCCGCGTTTTCGGCCGCTGACCGCGCGGCGGTGGTGGCCGGCCACGACGCGGTGCGGGCGAAGCGGGTGGCCTGATCGCAGTATTCGCGGCCGTTGACGCCCGCCCGGGGCCTCTCTATAAGCCTCGCCCGTGGCGGAAAGGCAGCTTTCCGCCACGCTTTCTTGAAAGTTCAGTCGATTGGGCGGTCTTTCCGCCGCGAAACGTCAGTTGTGAACGAGAGGCTCATGGCCAATACCAAGTCCGCCCGCAAAGCTACGCGCAAGATCGCGCGCCGGACAATCGTCAATAAAGCGCGCCGCTCGGTGCTGCGCAATTCCGTCCGCAAGATCGAGGAAGCGATCGCCAAGGGCGACCGTACGGCGGCTTTGGCGGCGTTCAAGGAAGCGGAGCCGGCCATCATGCGTGCGGCGCAGCGTGGCGTCGTACATAAGAACATGGCGAGCCGCAAAGTGTCGCGCCTTGCCCACCAGATCGCCAAGCTCGCGAAATAACCGGCGCCGTTCCCCTACCGCGCTGCATTATACTCCATCGTATTACGAAATGCGGCCGGACGGCCGCATGATACCCACGTGCATGCGCCGCACGGTCGTCGAACCGTCATCGCGCCGTCAAATAAATCTGCGCGACGTGAATTTACTTGACAACTAGCGGCGCTGACGGCGCCGGCGCCGATGCCCATGCGGCTTCCCCGCGAGGGCTACTTTGAATTTTCGCTCAGAATTTTTTTTGCGGCATTAAACACTTAACAACCATGCGACGAGAGGGACCACAAGAGTCGCATTTGAGCGGTATTTTTCGTGGACTGAATCATTTTTATTATCGCCCCGCCGCGCCGGGCTCGAATTCGAATTTCGTTATGTAGATTCTGCGCGACTCATCAAGGCGTTGCAATCCGATTTGTGCACGGGCGTCCCATTCCGCCGGCGCGCAATTTCGTCATATGCAGAGCCTATTTTCTCGATTCCGATTGCGAGCCGTTAGTGCTCGTGTATCGTGAAAAACGCGTCCGGACGTCCTGGGCGTTATCAAAATAAAGGTCTCGCACCACGCTCATCGCGGATGAGAACAGCTTTTGTTTGCCTGTTGGCAGCCGTTCGAAACGGCGACAAGTCGGATTGGGAGATTAACGTCGAGTTCTAGTGAGATTGGCTTCGCACAGTCGGCCTCCGGTTCGGATGGCAACTTGAGCGGACTGCCGCGAGGCGGCGTGAGACAGACCACCAGGCAAAAACCTGGAAAGCAATCGGGGGGAATAATTATGACAGTGGCGGGACGATTTTTTGCGAGCTACCGCGGCATATCTAAACGCAGTCTGCTCGATATCGTTTCATGCGATCTTGCCGCGCGTCCATCTGCGTCTTCGCGCAATGTTTTGTCCTTTAGCCTGACGACCGGCTGTTGCTCTGTATTCATGACCGGAATTCGCGGCGCCACGCCGCCGCCACCGGGGGGCTGAGGCGCAGCATCCTCGACCGCCGTTCAAGTCGTGCCGCCGGAACTCCGGCGGATCGACGGTCCAACGGCACCGTCACGAGTTCGTTGCGTCCCTTTCCGGCGGATCGACGGTCCCTCGCGCCGTCGGGCCGGCAGCTTGTCAGTCCAACCAATCAGATCGAGATATAAGAAAATGTCGAACGACGATCAGGACCGCTGGTCACGGGTCAAGAGCCGTCTGCGCGCTGAGGTGGGCGACGACGTCTATTCCAGCTGGTTTGCGCGCATGGACCTGGAAGCGATCGAGGAAGGAACCGTGCGCCTGTCGGTGCCGACCCGCTTCCTCAAGAGCTGGATCCAGTCGCATTATGCCGAGCGCGTGCTCGCGTGCTGGCAGGCGGAGCAACCGGATATCGTCCGCGTCGAGCTGATCGTGCGCTCGGCGGTGCTGCGTTCGGCCGTGGCCAAGCCGAAGGCCGAGCTGGAAATGGGCGCCGGCGACGGCGTCCGCTTCAACAACAACGGCAACGGCCGCCCGTTGTTGGTGGCCGACGCCACCGGGCATGAGGCGCTCGGCGGCTCGCCGCTCGACCCGCGGCTGACCTTCGACACCTTCGTGGTCGGCCGCTCCAACACGCTGGCGCAGGCTGCCGCCAAGCAAGTGGCCGCCGCCAAACGCGGCGACCCTGTGATGTTCAACCCGCTTTACATCCACGCCGGTGTCGGGCTGGGCAAGACGCATCTGCTGCAAGCGGTCACCTGGACCGGCAATGCCTTGGGCGAGCGCAAGGTGCTCTACCTCACTGCCGAAAAATTCATGTACGGGTTCGTTTCGGCGCTGCGTACGCAGACCGCGCTCGCCTTCAAGGAAGCGCTGCGCGGGATCGGCGTCCTGGTGATCGACGACCTGCAGTTCCTGCAGGGCAAGTCGACGCAAGCCGAGTTCTGCCACACACTTAACGCCCTGATCGACGCCGGCCGCCAGGTCGTGATCGCCTCCGACCGTTCGCCCTCGGACCTCGAAAGCCTCGACGACCGGGTGCGCTCGCGGCTCGCCGGCGGGCTGGTGGTGGAAATGGGGCCGCTGGGCGAGGAATTGCGGTTCGAAATCCTCAAGTCGCGGGTGATGGCGGCCCGCTCGCACCATCCGAGCTTCGACGTGCCGCTGCCGGTGTTGAGCTACATCGCCAAGACCGTCACCCATAACGGCCGCGACCTCGAAGGCGCACTCAACCGCCTGCTCGCCCATAACAAGCTCACCGGCCATGCCGTGACGCTGGAAATGGCCGAGCGCGAGGTGCGCGACCTGATCCGCCCGCAGGAGCCGAAAAGGGTCAAGATCGAGGACATCCAGCGGGTAGTGGCGCGGCAATACAACGTCAGCCGGTCCGACCTTCTATCGTCGCGCCGCACCGCCAACGTGGTGCGCCCGCGGCAGGTCGCGATGTACCTGGCAAAGACGCTGACGCTGAGGTCCTTGCCCGAGATCGGGCGGCGTTTTGGCGGTCGCGACCACACGACCGTGCTGCACGCCGTGCGCAAGATCGAAGGCCTGGTCGGCAACGACATGACGTTGGCCGAGGAAATCGAGATTTTGAAGCGCCAATTGCAGGAATAGCCTCGTCGGGGCCCGCCTCTGCCGGAATAGGCAGAGGCGGCCCGACTTGGAAGCCGCCTGGGGATATGCCTGCCGGCCCGCAACCCGCCCTTGCCTAAACGGCGTACATTCGTCACCTTTCTTACCCGGCCTCGCATTCCGCGGGCTGCCGGCTTGCCGTTGCGCCTCAATTCTGGGTCGTTTTCATAAGGCGCCGAAGCGGGTCTCTCCATGAAGGTTACCGTCGAGCGTGCAGAGCTGTTGAAGTCGCTGGGTCACGTGCATCGCGTGGTCGAGCGGCGCAATACCATTCCGATTCTCGCCAACGTGCTGATCAAGGCCGACAAGGGCAAGCTCAGCATGAAGGCGACCGACCTCGATCTCGAAGTCGTGGATTCGATCGCCGCCGAGGTGTCGCCGGGCGGCGCCACCACCGTGCCGGCGCACATGTTCTACGAGATCGTGCGCAAGCTGCCGGAGGGCGCGCAGATCGTGATCGAGGGCTCCGGCGACCGCGCCGTGCTTTCGCTGCGCGCCGGCCGTTCGCGCTTCACGCTGCAGACGCTGCCGGAAAGCGATTTCCCCGATCTCGCCGCCGGCGAGATGACGCATTCCTTCAAGCTTGCGGCCGCCGATCTCAAGCGGCTGATCGACAAGACCCAGTTCGCCATCTCGACCGAAGAGACCCGCTATTATCTCAACGGCATCTACCTGCACACCGCCGGCACGGCCAAGAATCCGACGTTGCGCGCGGTGGCGACCGACGGCCACCGTCTGGCGCAGGTCGAGCTGCCGCTGCCCGAGGGCGCCGCCGGCATGCCCGGCATCATCGTGCCGCGCAAGACTGTCAGCGAGGTGCAGCGCCTGATCGAAACCGGCGAAGGCGAGGTGACGATCGAACTGTCCACCGGCAAGATCCGTTTCTCGATCGGCGACGTGGTGCTCACCAGCAAGCTGATCGACGGCACCTTCCCCGATTATGCGCGGGTGATCCCCGCCAACAATGACAAGAGCCTGGTCGTCGACAAGAAGGACTTCGAGGCAGCGGTCGACCGCGTCTCTACGGTGTCGAGCGAGCGCGGCCGCGCCGTGAAGCTGTCGATCAACAGCGGGCGGCTGGTGCTCTCGGTGACCAACCCGGATTCCGGCAGCGCCACCGAAGAGCTTGAGGTCGAATACGAAGCCGACCCGCTCGATATCGGCTTCAATTCTCGCTACCTGCTCGACATCGCCGCGCAGATCGAAGGCGAAGTGGCCGTGCTCAAGCTCGCCGATCCCGGCTCGCCCACATTGATCCAGGACAAGGACGCCAAAGGCGCGCTCTATGTGCTGATGCCGATGCGGGTTTGATCTCCCGCATCGCTGGTGCGGGTGGTAAGGCTCGCCTATGACCGCCGCCTGCATCCGCCGCCTGAGCCTCAGCAACTTCCGCAGCTATCACGCCGCGCAGCTTGTGTTCGCATCGGCAGGGCTGGTGGTGCTGACCGGGGCGAACGGCGCCGGCAAGACCAATCTGATCGAAGCGATCTCGCTGCTCGCGCCCGGCCGCGGCCTGCGCCGCGCCACCATGGAAGAGCTCGCCTTTGCCGAAGGCGACGGCGCCTGGGCGGTGTCGGCCGAGATCGAGGGCATGCTCGGCATCGCCACCCTCGGCACCGGGATCGATCCGCCGGCAGGCGAAGATTCGGCGCCCTCGCGTAAATGCCGCATCGACCGCGAGAGCGTGTCCTCGGCGGCGGCCTTCGCCGATCACCTGCGCGTGGTGTGGCTCACCCCGGCCATGGACCCGCTGTTCAACGGCCCGGCGTCGGAACGCCGCCGTTTTCTCGACCGCCTGGTGCTGGCAGTCGACGCCGAGCATTCGAGCCGCGTCGCCGCGCTGGAGCGCTCGTTGCGCTCGCGCAACCGCCTCTTGGAAGACGTGCACAGCGACGCGCATTGGCTCGACGCCGTAGAGCACGAGACCGCCGAGGTGGCGGTGGCGGTCGCCGCCGCGCGCGCGGAAACGGTGAACCGGCTATCCGGCGCACTCGCCGCCGCCCGCGACACCGCAGCGGAATTTCCGCGCGCCGAGATCGCGCTCGACGGTTGGATGGAGAAACTGCTGCCCGAGCACAGCGCGACCGAGATCGAGGACCGTTACCGCGCTCTGCTCAAGGCCAACCGGGCGCGCGACGCCGCCGCCGGCCGCACCCTCGACGGCCCGCATCTGTCCGACCTCGCCGTCACCCATGCCGGCAAAGGCATCCCCGCGCGCGAGGCCTCGACCGGCGAGCAGAAGGCGTTGCTCATCCGCCTGGTGCTCGCCCATGCTGGCCTGATCAAGGACATGACCGGCTTCGCGCCGCTCTTGCTGCTCGATGAGATCGTCGCCCATCTCGACCCGGCGCGGCGCGCGGCGCTCTACGATGCGCTGGCGAGCCTCGGCGCCCAGGTTTTCATGACCAGCGCCGATCCGGCGGCTTTCGGCGACATCATCGGCCGCGCGCAAATGTTTGTCGTGCGCCCCGGCTCGGTGGCGCCGGCGCCTTAAGCTTGCGCCAACCACGATTGCCGACAATTTTATACATTGGGTTCACGGAAATCCGACAACCGATTGGTAGGATTGGAAAAATTCTCTTGAGTAGCCAACGATGTCTTCCCGCCCCGCACCGGGTGCCCTAGCCAGCAAACTCACGGGCACGCGCGCAAGCCTGAAGCCGACGGATTCGGAAAGGCTCGCTGGCGCGCTCGCGGCGCTCGGCCGCCATCGCCGCGACAAGCTGTTGGAAGCGGTGGCGATTGCCGCCAAGGAATTGCTGCGCCCGTCCGATCTCACGGTGTCGCTGCCGAGGGTCGTGGAACGGCTCGGCATCGCCACGGGCGTCGACCGTGCGCATATTTTTCTGATCGACGCCGTTGGCGGTCACGGCGGCATCCTGCAGCATTTCGTCTGGATCGCGCCCGGTCTTGCCACGCCGCCGGAATTCCAGAATGCCAAGGAGCCGCTCGCCAATGTCGGTCTGAAGGCATGGATTCCGCGGCTGGAACGCGGCGAGACCATCGTCAGCCATGTGCGCGATCTCGATTCCGAGCAGCGCGCGTTCTTCCAACTCGGCGGCGTGAAATCGGTTATGGCGGTGCCGGTGTTCGCGGACGGCCGATGGCTGGGAGTCATCGGATTCGACGATTGCCGCAGCGAGCGGGACTGGTCGTCGGCCGAGATCGACACGCTCGGTACAGTGGCCGAGATGATCGGCGCCGCCATCGCCCGCACGGCGCGGCTGCAGACGCTCGCCGACGCCAATCGCATCCTCGAGAAAAGCCCGACCATTCTCTATCGCGTAGCTCCGCAACCTCCGTATCCGCTGACGTTCATTTCGCGCAACATCAGCCAGTACGGCCGTCCGGCGGAGGAGTTCCTGGCCGATCCGCTGCTGTGGACGACATTGATCCACGGTGCGGATCTGCCGAACGTCCTCGACGATGTTCGCGCGCTTAGCGAGGGCAGGAAGGACCTTGCCCGGGCCGAATTCCGCCTGAAACGGCCGGACGGTTCGTTCCGCTGGGTCGACGGCCACGGCACCGCCCTGCGCGACGGCAACGGCCGTCTCGTCGCCATCGAGGGCATGCTCACCGACATTACCGACCGCAAGAAATCCGAGCGCGAGCTCGCCTTCTCCAAGCTCCTGCTGACCACCGCCACAGAGAATTCGCCCGACGCCATCATGATCGTCGACGAGAACGCCCGGGTCATCATGTTCAACCGGCAATTCGTCGAGTTGTGGAACCTGCCGCCGGACCTGGTGCAGGCGGGGGACGACGAGCCGGTGCTGAAATCGGTGGCGGCGTGCATGAAGGACGAACATGGATTCCTGGCGCGCGTGCGTTACCTCTACGACCACCCCGAGGTCAAAAGCCACGAAGAGTTGGAGGTCGCTGACGGGCGCATCATCGAGCGGCACTCCGGGTCGCTTTACGACGGGAAACAAAAATATCTCGGTCGGGTCTGGTTCTTCCGCGACATTACCGAAAAGAAGCGCGCGATGGAGAAGATCGCCGCGATGGCGCGCACCGACCTGTTGACCGGGTTGCCCAACCGCGCGGCCTTTCTGGAGCGGCTCAACCTGGAATTCGCCCACGCCAGGCGCAGCGGCGGCGGCTTTGCCGTTCATTATCTCGATCTCGATCATTTCAAGGACGTCAATGATACGCTCGGCCACCCGGTTGGCGACGATCTCCTGCGGGCGGTCGCCGACCGCCTCAAAGCGTCGGTGCGCGAAAGCGACATGGTTGCCCGCTTCGGCGGCGACGAATTCGCCGTGCTGCAGACCGACAGCGAAGAGGTCGGGGACTTTGAGTTGCTGTCCGCCAAAATCGGCAAAATCCTGTCCGGCCCCTACACCATCGACGGCAACGTGGTGTCGACCACGGTGAGCATTGGCATCGTCCCCTACCGCAGCGACATTGCCGGCGCCGACGATATGATGATGAAGGCCGACCTCGCGCTTTATCGCGCGAAGAACGGCGGCCGCAACAAGTTCAGCCTGCACGTCGCCGAGCTCGACGAGCAGACGCGCGAACGAATCGCGACCAGCGAGCTGCTGCGGCACGTGATCGAGCACCGCGAGCTCGAGCTTTACTATCAGCCGCAAGTGGACATCAGGAGCGGGCGCATCGTCGGGATGGAAGCCCTGCTGCGTTGGAATCATCCAACGCGCGGCCTTGTTCTGCCCTCGACCTTCGTCCCGATTGCGGAAACCAGCGGCAGCATCGTGCCGATCGGCGAATGGGTGATCGAACAGGCCTGCCGGCAGGTCAGGGCCTGGAGCGATGCCGGGATTGCGCCGCCGATCGTCGCCGTCAACCTCTCCGCCGCGCAATTCAAGCTCGCGTCCGACCTCGACCGGGTGGTGGCGAAAAATCTCGTCCGCTTCAACGTCTCGCCGAACCAGCTAGAATTGGAGCTGACCGAAACCGTGCTGATGGAGACGACGCAGAAGCACAGCGATGCGCTCGACCGCCTGCGCCGGATCGGGGCGCGCATCACCATTGACGACTTCGGCACCGGCTACTCCTCGCTCGATTACCTGCGCTCGTACCACGTCTCGCGCCTGAAGATCGATCGGCGCTTCATCAATGACGTTTGCAAGAATCCCGACGACGCGACGATTGTCCGCGTCACCGTCAATTTGGCGAATGCCTTGGGCATCGAAGTCGTGGCCGAAGGCGTGGAAACCGCGGCACAGAAGGATTTTCTGATATCGACCGGCTGCAAGCTCGGCCAAGGCTTTTACTTCGGCCAGCCGGTGCCGGAGGCGACGGCGAGCAAGCTGCTGCGGCAAGACCTGCAACGCGCGGCGCTCTGACGCGCTTCAGGCTTCGCCAAGCAGTTCGCGCCGCTGTCGTTCGGATGCGTCGGAATAGCGGCGCAGCGCATGCGCCTCACTCAACAGCCCGATCACCTCACGCCGCTCCGATGAATCGACGACGACCAGCGCTTCCGCCTCGAAGCGGTCGAAAGCGGCGATCGCTTCCTGCGCGGTCATTTGTGGCAGTAGCATGTGATCGCCGTGGTGCAGGATGTCGCGCACCGAGGCGGTGGCAGCGAGGTCCGCACCATGTGCTTCCGGCACGATCACCATGCCGGCGTAGCGGCCGTCTTCGTCCACCGCGATCACCTGGTTGGTCGAACCGAGCGGAAAGGCTTCGCGAAAAGCGGACATCGGCGTCTCCACCGGCGTGGTGCGCACATCCGAGCGCATCATCTGGCCGACCGTCAGGTCCCTAATCCAGCCGACGTCCGCCGCGCTACGGATGGTTTCGCCGCGCAGATGGAAGCGCCAGGTGGTGAACGAATAGCCGAAGAATTCGCGCGTCACCTGCATCGACACGATCACCGCGATCAACACCGCGGTGGTGAGCCACAGGTCGCCGGTCGTCTCCAGCGCGATGAAGGTCATGGTCAGCGGCCCGCCGATCACCGAGACCGACACCGCGCCGATGCCAATGATGGCAAAGGCGTCGGGATCGACGTGCAGGCTCGGCCACAGCGTGTCGAGGCCGACCGCGAACAATTGCCCGCCTAGCGCGCCAAGCAGGAGCGAGGCGAAGAACAAGCCGCCGCGGAACCCGGTGCCGAGCGACACGATCGAGGCCAGCGCCTTGAGGGAGAAGATCAGCGCGATGGTGGCAAGCGGCAGCTTGAAAATGCCGGTCAGATGCAGCGCGCCGTGCCCGGACGACATCACCTGCGGCGAGATCATCGCCAACAGGCCGACCACCGCCCCGCCCAGCATTGGCCGCAGCGCCGGCCTCACCCGCAGCCGTGAAAACAGCACCTCGCAGGCGGCGACACCGCGCATCAGCGCAATGCCGAAGATCGCCGCCAGCAAGCCGAAGCCGCCGGCGATCACCACATCATGCACGGCCAGGCTCGACACCGCGCCGGTCTCGATGCCGAGCCGGTCGGGCGCGAAAATCTGCGCCGTTAGGTAGCCGACCAGGGCCGCCATACCGACTGGCGCCAGCGAGGCGATCGAATAGCTTCCGATGATCAGCTCAAAGCCGTAAAAGGCGCCGCCCAAGGGCGCGCCAAAGGCGCCGGCAATGGCCGCGGCGGCGCCGCAGCCCACCAAGATGCGCATGTCGCTGCGGCGCAGGCGGAAAGCCTGGCCGATCTTGGAAGCGATGCCGCTGGCCATTTGGGTATAGCCGGCCTCCAGGCCGACCGAGGCGCCCACCCCGCTCGACCACACGGTCTGCGCCGCCACGATGAGGCTGCCGCGCAGCGACATGCGCCCGCCATGCAGCGCATTGGCTTCCACCGGGTCGACCTCGGTGCCGCGCCGGCGGCTGATGTAGGCGGTGACGAGGCCGAACAGCAGCCCGCCGATGCAAGGGGTGAAAAACGCGTAATACGGGTTGAGCGTGCCGCGGCCCGACAGCCGTTCGCCGGGATCGAGCCCGAAGAAGGTCAGGTGCATGAGGCCGACCGCCTCGCCCATGGCGGAGACCGCCAGACCGGCAAGGACGCCGACGATCAGCGCCAGCACGATGATGCTCGACTCACGCGCGCGGACGATGGCGCGCAGGCGATGTGGAACTTCGATGTGCGGGCTGTACCAGCGCATGGGAAACAAATTCACTTCGGGCGGGCGCGCCCTTGCTTAGAGGCCAAGCCGCGCCCAGAGGCAAGCCAAACCGATGTGTATGCTTTCCATGGCCACTCAATGACGGTGAAAAGGCACCTTTAGTCGGTGCCAAAAGGCGGATCGAATCGGGCGCCCGCGGGGCGCAAAAAAGGCCCGAATTTTTGGCCGGCGCCCCTTCAAAAACGCATTGTGAATCAACATATTACCATCGATGACTTTGCTCTGTACGACGCCCGTTTTTCGTGTCAGACAAATCAACCAATCCGACTCATTTCGCCGCCTGTTTTGAGGCTTCCTCCGATGGCTGAACCGGCCCGCAATCTCGAATCCGACTACGGCGCAGAATCGATCAAGGTCCTCAAAGGCCTCGATGCCGTGCGCAAGCGGCCGGGCATGTACATCGGCGATACCGACGACGGCTCCGGTCTGCACCACATGGTCTACGAGGTGGTCGACAACGCCATCGACGAGGCGCTGGCCGGCTTTGCCAACGAAGTCGCGGTCACGCTCAACCCGGACGGCTCTTGCACCGTGCGCGACAACGGCCGCGGCATTCCGACCGAGATGCACAGCGAAGGCGTGTCGACGCCCGAGGTGGTGATGACCCAGTTGCACGCCGGCGGCAAGTTCGACCAGAACTCCTACAAGGTCTCCGGCGGCCTGCATGGCGTCGGTGTCTCCGTGGTCAACGCGCTGTCGGCCTGGCTCAAGCTCACCATCTGGCGTGACGGCAAAGAGCATTTCATGGAGTTCCGCGACGGCGTCGCCGTGGCGCCGCTCAAACTCGTCGGCGAGGCGCAGGGCAGGCGCGGCACCGAGGTCACGTTTCTGCCGTCGACCAAGACCTTCACCATGGTCGAGTTCGACTTCGCCACGCTCGAGCACAGACTGCGCGAGCTCGCGTTCCTCAATTCCGGCGTCACCATCACGCTGTCCGACATGCGCCATGCGGTCGAGAAGCGCGAGGAGATGAAATACGAGGGCGGCGTCGAAGCCTTCGTGAAATATCTCGACCGCAACAAGACGCCGCTCATCCCCAATCCGATCATGATCAAGGCCGAGCGCGAAGGCATCACGGTGGAATGCGCGCTGTGGTGGAACGACGGCTATCACGAGAGCGTGCTCTGCTTCACCAACAACATTCCGCAGCACGACGGCGGCACGCATTTGGCCGGCTTCCGCGGCGCGCTCACACGTCAGATCACGCAGTACGCGGAAACCGTCGGCACCTCGCGCAAGGAGAAAGTGGCGCTCACCGGCGACGACTGCCGCGAAGGCTTGACTGCCGTGCTCTCCTGCAAGGTGCCGGACCCGAAGTTTTCCTCGCAGACCAAGGACAAGCTGGTGTCGTCGGAAGTGCGCCCGGTGGTCGAGAACGTGGTCAACCAGGCGCTGCAGGACTGGTTCGAGATTCATCCTTCGGAAGCGAAGGTGATCGTCGGTAAGGTGGTGGAGGCCGCCGCCGCCCGCGAGGCCGCGCGCAAGGCGCGCGAATTGACGCGGCGCAAGGGCGCGCTCGACGTCTCCTCGCTGCCCGGCAAGCTCGCCGACTGCCAGGAGCGCGATCCGGCGAAATCCGAACTGTTCATCGTCGAGGGCGACTCGGCCGGCGGCTCCGCCAAGCAGGGGCGCAACCGCGAATTCCAGGCGGTCCTGCCGCTGCGCGGCAAGATCCTCAACGTCGAGCGCGCGCGCTTCGACAAGATGCTGGGGAGTCAGGAAATCGGCACGCTGATCACCGCGCTCGGCACCGGCATCGGGCGCGACGAGTTCAATCCGGACAAGCTGCGCTACCACAAGATCATCATCATGACCGACGCCGACGTGGACGGCAGCCACATCCGCACGCTGCTGCTCACCTTCTTCTTCCGGCAGATGGAGGAGCTGATCAAGCGCGGCCACATCTACATCGCGCAGCCGCCGCTCTACAAAGTCACCCGCGCCAAGTCCGAGCAATATCTCAAGGACGAGCGCGCGCTCGAAGATTACCTGATCACGGCGGGACTTGAGGATTCGGTGCTCCGTCTCGCCTCCGGTGAAGAGCGTGCCAGAAGCGACCTGCATACGCTTGCCGAGGAGGCGCGGCAGATCCGCAATATCCTCACCGGTCTGCACAGCCGCTACAGCCGCAAGGTGATCGAGCAGGCGGCGATCGCCGGCGTGCTCACGCCCAAGGTCACCGACGATCTCAAGACCGGGGCGGCCGCCGCCGACTACATCGCCAAGCGTCTCGACGCGCTGGAGGAAGAAACCGAGCGCGGCTGGAAGGGCTCGTTCGACGAGAACGGCTTCCACTTCGAGCGTACCGTGCGCGGCGTCAAGGAGGTCGCCATCATCGACCAGGCACTGCTCGGCTCCGCCGACGCGCGCAAGCTCGACGAATTCGCCTTGAGCCTGCAGCAGGTCTATCCGCGCCCGGCGACGTTCCGCCGCAAGGATGAGACCACGATCATCCACGGGCCGGTCGGCCTGTTCGAGGCGATCACCGCCGCCGGCCGCAAGGGCATCGCGATGCAGCGCTACAAAGGCCTGGGCGAGATGAACCCCGAGCAACTGTGGGAGACCACGCTCGACGCCAATGCGCGCTCGCTCTTGCAGGTCCGCATCAAGGAAGTGGACGAAGCCAACGTGCTGTTCGACCAGCTCATGGGCGACCTGGTCGAGCCGCGCCGGCAATTCATCCAGGACAACGCGCTGTCGGCGAGCGTCGACGTCTAGCGCACAGCTGCACCAATGCGGAAATGGACAACCAATAATAGGGCGGTCATGCGCCCCAATAACTAAAATGGCGACTGTAGCGTTCGTTGGACCAGTTTTGCACGGACAGTGCTGTTAACCATCGCTAAGCCGTGGTCTGCTTTAGGTTCGATATATGCCGCGTCTCCGCGGCTCAACGCGCAGTTAGACGTTTATGCCCCTTGTAGCGCGAGCGGATAGCCTCGGCGGTAATTTCGATACCATCGTCCAGCCATGCGACGGCATCGACCGGATCTGCAACGATCAAGTGACCGCCGCTTGGTCGCCGATGAATCTGCACGTGAAGTTCGCGGACACCTCCTTTGCCCTTTGTGGTCCGCGTCACGATTGCCTCGCAATTCGGGACGAGGAAGTGCCGCAGGTTGCTCGTGACCAGCAGATCGGCTCGGGCAGCCATCGCGACCGCCATGACATCGCGATCCTCCCTGTCCGCGATGGCGAACTGTTCACTGCCGGCCAGCACGAGATGAGGATCGAGCTTCTCCGGTCCGAGTCGTATAAGGCCTTCGATCGCCTCGATATAAAGTTCGGCATATTGCGGATCGACCTGACGCCGCTCGACCAAGACGTGACGGAGGTCGGCAAGCATCCGCACGGACATCACCAGTTGCAGCGGCATCCAACTCCATTCGTGCCGACGAACCGCGTCGACGATGCGGGAGGCGGCGCCGGGAACGCGGTCGTGACGCTGGACGAGCTCGTCTTGGATCCAGACGTTCAGGTCGACGCAGATCCGCATGTCACTGGTTGGTCGTCAGCGCAACGGCCATGTCCGCGACATCGGCGTCGGTCGCATTTTCCATTTCAGGAACACGCGCGGCCGATTCCGAGAGCATCCGCCTTGCGAGATCGAATTTACGCCGGATGGCGACTACGGCCATTTCGTCGAGAACGTTTCTCAGGAGCGCTTCGTCCTCGGCCGCAAACAGATGCAGTGCGTCGCGCATTTCCTTCGACATGAGCGTATAGAGCGAGAGCGCGTTGGCGATCATCCCCGACGAGGAGCGTGCCTCGCGTTTGGCAATGATCCTCAAGCGCGTGGCGATCCGGTCGTCCACCGAAGTCGATAACGTGGCATGTGGCATCGATATCTCCTAAACCTATAGGTATCATATATATCTCATGATATGGATAAAACCAATATGTAAGTTGCGTTGTTGAATCAATCGGTTATCTGGTCTTGGCGCCGAATGCGACTGGCAAAATGGCCCCGTCAAGGCCAAGGCCGGTCGGCTGTCTGGGCGGACGCTAGCATCGAAGGCTAGGAAACCGCGGTGCCGCGGCGAATCGAAATGAAAGCCTAACCTGATTCTTCAAAGTCCGCTGCAACACAGACGAATGCCCAGACTGAGTTGGTCCAACGAACGCTATAGTCGCCACTAAAATTTTTGACGGTCAATTGACTCAATTTATAAGCTGCCCGTGGCGGAATGACTCGACTTTAGAGCAAGAATGACTCGGGAAGAAGTGACAGCGGAAGGACGAAAGAGCTTTAAATTGCCCCTGTTTTTCGATTGGCGTGACTCGGATTAATCGGAGTTGGACATTGCCGACCTGGATCAGCGCCGCGTTGCAAAGCAAGCTCGAGAATGTGTCGCGCGCGGCGCTGCGCGAGCGCGCGCAGGCGATATCCGAGCGCTACCGCGCCGGCGGCAATAGCGACGTCATCCGGTCCGAATTCGACGCGCTGGCTTATGCCGTCGTGCGCATGCCGGCGACCTACGCGGCGGTGCGCGCGGCGTTGGCGTACTGCGTCGAGATCATTCCCGAGTTTGCGCCACAATCGGTCTTAGACGTCGGAGCAGGCCCGGGCACGGCGAGCTGGGCGGCCGTCGATGCCTGGCCTTCGGTGCGACGGACCGCGCTCGCCGACAGTAATCCGCAACTGCTCGAGCTTGCCCGGCAATTCCATAACTCCGCTACCGCGTCCGACTTTGATGTCACTTTGATGCGGGGAAACATCTCGGCTTCGCTGGGCGATACGCCAACCGCCGCTTTGGTCCTGGCAAGCTACGTGCTCGGCGAGCTCGCTGCCACATCGCTCGACCATGTTGTCGGCAACTTGTGGAAACTGACCGACGCGCTGTTGGTGATTGTCGAACCCGGCACGCCGGCCGGATTCAAGCGGGTTTTGCAATGCCGGGATGCGCTCCTCGCGAGCGGCGCCCACATTATCGCGCCCTGCTCGCATGACGGCCTCTGTCCCTTGTCCGCGAGCGACCGCTGGTGCCACTTCAGCGCGCGATTGCCCCGCTCACGCGATCACCAGATCACCAAGGGTGCGCGCGTTCCCTACGAAGACGAAAAGTTCTCTTACTTGATCGCCGGTAAGGCGTCTGCCGACGTCAAGAGAGGCCGACGCATCCTCGCCACGCCGAAGGTCACCAAGGCCGCCGTAATGCTGACCCTATGCGCACCGGGAACGCCCGCTGAATGTGTCATCGCGCGCCAGCGCAAGGACGCGTACAAGGCGGCGAAGCGCTATGACTGGGGCGACGCCATAAAGTCTTGAGCGGCCGGTTGAACGGCGAGCGTGTTTCGTCGAACTAAGCCGTCAAATCCGAGCCGATCAGGCTCGCATCGGCCGTGGCCTCGATTGTGCCGCCCGCCTGCCGTGCAGCTGCGCGCTCGGCGGCGACAACCGTGTTTTCCAAGAGCATGGTCACCGTCATCGGCCCGACTCCGCCAGGCACCGGCGTGACATAGGCCGCCTTGCGCGCCACACCCTCAAAGTCGATGTCACCGACCAGCTTGCCGTTTTGCAGGCGGTTGATCCCTACGTCGATGACGACGGCGCCGGTGCGGATCATTTGCGGCAAAATCAGATTGGGCACGCCGGCCGCCACCACCAGGATGTCGGCGAGGATGGTGTATTGGGCGAGGTCGCGCGTATGCACGTGACAGATCGCCACCGTCGCCTCGCGCTTGAGCAGCATCAGCGCCATCGGCTTGCCGACGATGTTGCTCGCTCCGACGATAGTCACGTTTTTACCGGCGACATCGATACCGGCCCAATCGAGCAGCTTCATCACGCCGTAGGGCGTGCAGGGCGGGAAGACCGTTTCGCCGAGCACCAAGCCGCCGACGTTGTAGAGGTGGAAGCCGTCGACATCCTTCTCCATGGCGATGGTGCGCAGCACCGTCTGAATGTCGTGGTGCGCCGGCAGCGGCAGTTGCACCAGAATGCCATGGACTGCCGGATCGGCGTTGAGCTTCTCGATCAGGCGGATGATCTCGGCGCCGCTGACCTCGGCGGGATATTGATGCAATTCCGAGCGAATGCCGGCTTCGGCGCAGGCCTTGATCTTGTTGTTGACGTAAAGCCGCGACGCCGGATTGCGCCCGACCAGCACCACCGCGAGCCCCGGCGTTATGCCGTGCCGGTCACGCAGCGCCGCGACCCGCGTCTTGATGCCGGCGCGGATGTCGCGGGCGATCGCTTTTCCGTCGAGCAGAGTGGCGGTCATTTCGGCAATCTTAATCGTCAACGCGCAGCCGTCCCGGTGTTCGCAATAGCGGCGTTTTCCCGGCTTGGCAAACTAAGGACGGAGCCCGCCGGCCGCGGGCGCTGCCCACCGTTGGGCCGCGATGGGCGTTACGAAAACAGCTTTGCCCCGATGGCCAACCCGATCGCCAGTGCGCCGAGGAACAGCACCAGGAAAATGCCGAACAGCCATTGCGCGATGGTGGCGGAGGCGGCTTCGACGTCGGTGAAGCCGAAAATGCCGGCAACGATGGCGATCAGCAGAAAGATAAAGGCCCATTTCAGCATCGGCGGCTCCCGCGCTTGGCGTCCCGCGTTAAACAGGTTTGCCCGTTCCCCGGTTCCATGGCAGCGGCGCCGATTTGTCCGGCAGCGAGCGCGGATCGCGCGCGCCCCAGCAGGCGGCATCGACACGGGACAGAAAATCGCCGACCACTTCGTTGAACAGGTCCGGCTCTTCCAGATTCACCACATGCCCGGTCTTGGGAAACATCACCAGACCGGAGGCGGGGAGCACCGCCTTCAAGAACAGGCTCGGTTCGATGCAGCGCTCGTCCTCGTCGCCGACCACGATCAGCGCCGGGATCGTCAGTTTTCGGATGGCGTCCTCGAAATCGTAGAGCGAGGGCCTGCCACCCTGGAACCCGCGCGAGGTATTGGCCGAGCCTTTGGCGTCATGCTCGGCCAGACGCTGCTGGAATTCGGCAAAGCCACGCGCGTCCTTGATGGCGAAGGGCACGCGGCTCGGGCCGTTGCCATAGGTCGCCGCGACCGCGGCCGAGCCGTCGCGCTCGAACTGGAGCGCGAGCTCGCGCGAGCTTTTGTGGAACGCATCGGTGAACCAGCGCTCGCTGCCCGAACCGGTGCCGGCGAGCGTCATCGAGCGCACGCGCCGCGGATGATTGAGCGCCACCTGCAGCGTGGTGTAGCCGCCCATCGACAGGCCGACGATGTGCGCCTGATCGATCTTGAGATGATCGAGGACGGCGACCGCGTCGCGCATCACGTGCTGGTAGCTGTAGGCATCGGGGTCGGCCGGCACATCCGACGGCGTATAGCCGCGCGCCGAATAGGTAACGCAGCGGTAGCGCTTGCCGAACTCGCGCATCTGCGGCTCCCAGCCGCGATAATCGGAGGCAAACTCATGCACGAACAGGACGGGTATGCCCTGCCCTGCCTCTTCGTAATAGAGCCGCACATTGTCGTTTGTGAGCGCATAAGGCATGGCCGGCGTCCTTGCGAAACGAGCGGCACTCTATACGGACATTGCGTCCGGCTGGAAGCCGCTGCGCCATGGCAAAACGGCCGGTATTGCACCGGCCGCCGCATGCAGTCATGCCTGGAGGCCGTCAGGCGTGGCGGCCGGCCCAGCCGATGTCCCTGCGCCGCCGCCAGGCGCTCTGCCGCAGCCCCAGAAGACGCTGCGCGGCGGTCTTGGCGTCGGCACGGCTTTCCGCCGCGCAGGTCCGGTATTCGAGATCGGAGACGCGGGCAGCGAGCGGCTCCCGGCCGAGGAGCCTCGCCCACGGGCTGGCCTCGCCATTCGATCTGAGCTCGGCAAGCGACTTCGCCACGTCGGCGCTATGGCCGAAGGCCATTACCCGCCCGGTCAGGGTATGGCGCACCTCGTAAACGCCGGGACCGACCGGCGCCTCGACCGTATCGACGTCACCGTCGGAAAAGCGCTTCCAGCCGCTCCATGTCTGCATCATCGGGACACCCGGTCTGCCTTTAAGAATCGCGCCCCATGAACGCGAGCGGCGCCGCTTTGGTTCCCTGGGGGTAGCCGCGCGGCGTGACGGTTCAGTGACCGGGCAGCACCAGCACTTTCGGCTTCGCCGGTAGCGTCGTCTTCGACACCACGGTCGAGGGCACCGGGGCAATCTCCACGTCCCATTCCTGACGGACGCGGTCGAGGAAGCGGTTGAGGGTGTAGGCGCTGAAATAGTGCATGGGGATCGTCAGCGGCGCCTTGAGCGCGTGCAGCACCTCGACCATGCCGTCGAGATCGAGCGTGAAGTTGCCGTCCACCGGCACCAGCACCACGTCGATCTTGCCGATCTCGTTGAGCTGCTGCTGCGTCAGCGTGTGATGCAAATGGCCGAGATGGGCGATGCAGAGATTGGCGACCTCGAAGATAAAGATCGAATTGCCGTGCCGCTCGGTGCCGCCGTCGAAGGTGCGGATATTGGTCGGCACGTTGCGCACGCGCACGTCCTTGTAGGTCAGATCGATGCGCGCCGGCTTCTCGTCCTCGCGCCAGCCGCGCAGCACGTGCTTGATGGCGGGGTCGGGGTGATCGGTGTAATGCGTCGGGTGCGCGTGGTTCATGGTCACGATGTCGGGCGTGACCGGCGGCCGCACATAATCGTTGTAGTCGGTGGCGATGCGCACGAGCTGCGGGCTTTCGATCAGGAAGGTCGCGTGGCCGATATAGCTGATGCGCACCTGGTCGTGCTCGAGCGCGGCGAAGCGGAACGCGGCAGGCTGCGCGAACGGAATGCGGTCCGCCACCAGCCCGGGACAGCTTTCGGTCATTTCCGGCTTGGCCGGCGGCGCGGCGCCCTGCGCCAAAACCTGGCTGGGCGACGCCAGCAGGCCCAGGGCCGCGAAGATCCCCAACACGACGCCGCGCATCTTTGCACCCGCTTTGGCCCGGCAAATTTGCCATGCTTTTGCCGGGCCGGCTACGGGCCCACGCACAAATGAAAAGCGGCGTGTAATCCGTCATCCTGAGGTTCGAGCCAACGGGCCCGCGCGAAGTGCTGCCCGATGATAAACTCCGCGAGCCTCAAAGGATGGTGGGCATAGAATCATTGGCCGTCGCCCACCGATCTCGGGTTTACCCGAGATCGGATCATAATGTGCGCAAGTCGGCTATAGCCGACTTGCGGTGGGCCGCGCTGCGCAGCGTTCAGTCGTCTCCGAAATAGCGGCGGTCGCCCAGCGACACGATCATGCCCTTCGGCGTCAGCACCATCCAGCGGCCCTCCTGCCGCTTGACCGATTGCACCGGGCCGAGCCCGGGCAGCGGCGCGCCGATCTGCACCTGGAAGACTTCGCCGTGGCCTTCGACAAATACATAACCGTTGCGGAAGTCGTGAATGAACCAGTCCCGCACCACCGGGATGTGCGCGGGCTGTGCTTCGACCGCCGCCACGCGCTGCGCCGGACGCGGCAGCGGCACGGGAGCCGGAGGCGCGGCCGGCACCGTCTGCGGCGCCGCAATGGAGCCGGTGATCTCGGCGGCCTGATGCTCGAGCCGTTCGGAAATCTTGGCGATCTGCGTGTGCGCCGTCTTGCTCGCCTGATCGAGGTTGGTCTTCAGCGCCGCGATCTCTTTGTTGAGCTTGGCGATCGATTGCTGCATCGCCTTGTTCTGCTCGATCACCGCGACGTCGGGCTTGGCCTGTGGCGGCGCCGATCCGCTGCTTGCCAGCGCGCCGATCATTGCGCCGAGCGCGGCCGCAAAGGTCACCGACGCGGCGAGCACCGCATAACGCCTGTGGCGCGGCCGCACGGTGAAGCGCATCCAGATTTTGGGCGGCGGTTCGGCGGTTTCAGCCGCGGCGGCAATCGGAGGCTCGATGGCCGGGGCGGCGGCAATCGGCTCGGCCGCGGGCGTTGATTGCTCCGCCGCGATAGGCGCGGCGGCTTCGCCGGCCGGCGACAGCGGCGGCGATTCGACGGCCGGCAATTCGCTCTTGGCCGACGCCAGTTCGGGTTCGCCCTCCGGTTTGGGTGCCGCTTCCATGACGGGTCCTCGCGTTTGGTTGTTCACCAATCGCTAACCATGTTCGGTTACCAATTGGTTACCATCGGCCGCCGCAAGGGCCCGGCTGCTGCGTGACCGCCGAAATTTTCCGCTGGATCAGAGCGGCAGGCCGTTCTCGGCCGCCAAGGCCTTGAGCGAAACCGCCGGCCGCGCGCCGATATGCTGGATCACCTCGGCCGCCGCCAGCGCGCCGAGCCGGGCGGCGGTGCGGTGGTCCTTGCCGCGCGCCAGACCGACCAGGAAGCCGGCGGCGAACAGATCGCCGGCGCCGGTGACATCGACGACGCGCTCGATCGGCATGGCCTGCACCGCTTCGACCCCGCCGCGCGTGACCACGACGCAGCCTTTTTCGCTGCGCGTGATCACCGCGAGCTTGGCGTCGTGGCGCAGCGCCTTCACCGCGGTGTCGAAGTCGGCGGTCTCGTACAGGCTGTGCAGCTCGTGCTCGTTGGCGAAGACGATGTCCACCGTGCCCTTGCGGATCAGACCGAGAAATTCGGCGCGGTAGCGGTCGACGCAGAACGCGTCCGACAGCGTCAGCGCGACGCGCCGCCCGGCCTTGTGGGCGATCGCCGCCGCCTTGACGAAGGCTTCTTTCGCCTGCGGCGGATCCCACAAATAGCCTTCCAGATAAACGAGCGCGGCGCTGGCGATCTTGCTCTCGTCGATGTCGGCCGGCTTGAGGTCCTGCGCGGCGCCGAGGAAAGTGTTCATGGTGCGCTCGCCGTCCGGCGTCACCATGATGTAGCAGCGCGCGGTCGACGGCCCGTCGTTCGCCGGCTTGGTGTCGAAAGCGACGCGGGCGGCGCGGATGTCGTGTGCGAAGGCGCGGCCGAGCTCGTCGTCCTTGACCTTGCCGACGAAGGCGGCGCGCGCGCCAAAGCTCGCCACCCCGACGATGGTGTTGGCCGCCGAACCGCCCGAGCTTTCCACCGCCGGCCCCATGGCCTGATAGACCTTCTCCGCTCGCTCCTGATCGATCAGCGCCATGGTGCCCTTGTGCATGCCGTGCGCGACCAGGAAGTCGTCCTCGGCGCGGGCGATCACGTCGACGATGGCGTTGCCGATGCCGATGACGTCGTAGCGGTGGGGGGCCATGCATTACCTCGCGAGTCGGCGCGCACTATATCGGGCAAGCGCGCATCGGCAAACTTGCGCAGCATGACGGAAGCGTGACGCGCGCGCGTCCACGTGGTTGGAGTGCGGTATCTCTGGGAATCGTCCATGTCGCTGGCGCGCGATATTACCGCCGCCGGCAGCGGCACCTTGACGTCGCGGCTGTTGGCCTTCGCGCGCTGCTTTGTCGAGACGCGCGTGCGGAGGCGAAAGCTGCGAGCGTCTACGGACACACCGCCGAGCCTAGTGAGGGGGCGGAAGCCTCTTCAACACTTCCAAACTCCACCAGAGAAAGTAGCCGGCGATCAGAACGCCGAGCGCCACTTTCACCAATTGGATGATCAGCTCGTCCTTGCTCATAAAGCCCACCCGCCGCTCGGCCGCGCCGCACGGTCCAAACAGCTCTGTCTCAGCTGTAACGTATAACGGAGCGGCACCGCCTTTGCTATCGTATCCCGTGTCGGCGCGACACCCTGGTTTGCGCGCGCAACGGGGGTTGCACGGCAAACGCCATCATGCGATGTGGCCGCCGTATCGGTGAGGGACGGACATGGCCTTCAAGGAACGCGTGTTTTCCGGCGTGCAGCCGACCGGCAACCTGCACCTCGGCAACTATCTCGGTGCGATCACCAAATTCGTCGCCCTGCAGGACCGCTACGACTGCATCTATTGCGTGGTCGATCTGCACGCCATCACGGTGTGGCAGGACCCGAGCGAATTGCCACGCGCCACGCGCGAGGTGACCGCCGCGTTCCTCGCCTGCGGCATCGACCCCAAGAGGAACATCATCTTCAACCAGAGCCAGGTCGCCGAGCACGCCGAGCTCGCCTGGGTGTTCAACTGCGTCGCGCGCATGGGCTGGCTCAACCGCATGACCCAGTTCAAGGAGAAGGCGGGCAAGGACCGCGAGAACGCCTCGGTCGGCCTCTACGTCTATCCGAACCTGATGGCCGCCGACATTCTGGTCTACCGCGCCACCCACGTGCCGGTCGGCGAAGACCAGAAGCAGCACCTCGAGCTCTCGCGCGACATCGCGCAGAAATTCAACAACGACTTTGCGCAGTCGATTCACGCGCACGGCTTCGGCGACGCCTTCTTCCCGCTGCCCGAGCCGATCATCCAGGGACCGGCGACGCGGGTGATGTCGCTGCGCGACGGCTCGAAGAAGATGTCGAAGTCGGAGCCGTCCGATTATTCGCGCATCAACTTGACCGACGATGCCGACGCCATCGCGCAGAAGATCCGCAAGGCCAAGACCGATCCCGAGCCACTGCCGAGCGAAGAGAAGGGTCTCGAGCCGCGGCCGGAGGCTGACAACCTGGTCGGCATCTACGCGGCGCTCAAGGGCGCAAGCAAAGCCGAAATCCTGGGCGAATTCGGCGGCGCGCAATTCTCCACCTTCAAATCCGCGCTGGTTGATCTCGCGGTCGCCAAGCTCGGCCCGATCGGCGCGGAAATGAAAAAACTGGTGCAGGACCCGGTCTATATCGATTCGATCCTGGCCGAAGGCTCGCAGCGGGCGCAGACGATTGCCGCCGATACGATGAAGGCGGTCAAGGACATCGTCGGTTTCGTGCGCCGCTAACGCCCCCGTTTTACTCAGAATATATCCGGCTTCGTCCGGCTTGTGAGCACTGCGCCCGGCGTGCCACCATTTGCCGCTTGACCGCTTGAGGGGCGACAATGAGCAGCAAGCGCCGCAGCTACGAGGCCGGCCACAAGCGCAAATATCTGGTCGTCATCGACGAGACCGAGGAATGCGACCGCGCGGTCTACTGGGCGGCCAAGCGCGCCGGCCGCACCAAGTCGCAATTGGTCATGCTTCGCGTGATCGACACCGGCGAGCGCAATCAGCAATGGCTGGGTGTCGCCGACATCATGAAAGCCGAGGCGCTGGAAGCCGCTAACGCGGCCTTCGACAAGTTCGCGGCGCGCGCCAAATTCATCTCCGACATCACGCCCGACCGCGTGATCCGCGAAGGCGATCCGGCCGAGGAGATCGTCAAGCTGATCGAGGAAGACGCCGACATCGGCATTTTGGTGCTGGCCGCCGACACGTCCAAGGAAGGGCCGGGCCCGCTGGTGTCCAGCCTGATCAAGACCGCCGGTAGTTTCCCCATACCGGTCGCCATCGTGCCCGGGCATCTGAGCGACGAAGACATCGACGCCAGCTCTTGATCCTCATGGTGAGGAGCGCAGCGAAGCTGCGCGCCTCGAACCGTGGGGCCGGGGCCGCTCATCCTTCGAGACGGCCGGCAGCGCCGGCCTCCTCAGGATGGGGCGGATTAAGGCCCGGTTGACCTCGGTCAACGCAAGCGCCATTTATCCGCTATACTCAATGCCATCCACGGGCCTTGAACCCGCAAGGAGGACAAGATGTTCATCCAGACCGAAATCACGCCGAATCCGGCGACCCTGAAATTCCTGCCCGGGCGGGCGGTACTTGAATCCGGTACGCTCGACATGGCGACCAAGGAAGCCGCCAAGCAATCGCCGCTCGCCGAGCGGCTATTCGAAATCCCCAACATCGGCGGGGTCTTCTTCGGCGCCGACTTCATCTCCATCACCAAGCGCGACGGCGACTGGCAGCAGATCAAGCCGGCGGTGCTCGGCGCCATCATGGAGCATTTCATCAGCGGCGCGCCGCTGCTCGCGAGTGGCGCCGGACCGGCGCCGGCCGAAGGCGACGAATTCTTCGACGCGAAGGATTCCGAGACAGTCGAGTTAATCAAGGATCTGATCGAAACGCGCGTGCGTCCGGCGGTGGCCGGCGACGGTGGCGACATCACGTTCAAGGGCTTCAAGGAAGGCGTGGTTTATCTGACCATGAAGGGCGCCTGCTCCGGCTGCCCCTCCTCGACCGCGACGCTGCAGCACGGCATCCAGAACCTGTTGCGCCACTTCGTGCCGGAAGTCACCGAAGTGCGGCCGGTTTAGATAAGCTGTCATGCCCGCGAAAGCGGGCATCCAGTATCCCCGGTATCTGCAATATAATCGTATTGTCCGTGATTACTGGATCGTCCGCCCGCGCGGACGATGACCCCGGAGTTTCATGCGCGTCCTTGCCATCGACACCGCGCTCGAGGCCTGTTCGGCGGCCCTGCTCGACACCGAGCGGCCGGCGGCTGCCGTGCACGAGTCGCTACCGATGCAGCGCGGCCATGCCGAGGCGTTGATGCCGCTGATCGCGCGGGTGATGGACCGCGCCGGTTTCGACTTCGAGGCGCTCGACCGCATTGCCGTCACCACCGGACCCGGCAGTTTTACCGGTCTGCGCGTCGGGCTTGCCGCCGCGCGCGGCATTGCGCTCGCTGCGGGCAAACCGGCGATCGGCCTCACCACGCTCGCTGCCTATGCCGCGCCGCTGGTCGCCGCCGACGCCACGCGCCCGGTGGTGGCCGTCATCGATGCGCGGCACGATCAGGTCTATGTGCAGGTGTTCGGCCCCGGCGGCCGCACCGTCGTGCCGGCGCGCGTCGCGCCCTTGCGCGAGGCGCTGCGCGTCGCGGCGATCGGCGCTCCGGCGCTGGTCGGCACCGGCGCCGCGATGATGGCGGCGGCCTGGCCAGCCGGCGAACGGCCGCCGAGCATCATCGATGCGCGGAACGCGCCCGACATCGCCTGGGTGGCGCGGCTGGGCGTCGCCGCGGTCGACACGGGCGCGCCGCCGAAACCGTTTTACCTGCGTGCGCCCGACGCGCAGCCGCAAAGCGCGGCGCAAGTGGCGCGTAGATGATGGGCCTGTTTACCAGTCTATTTGCGCGCGCCGAGCCGGTGCTCTCGGAGGCGGGGAGCCGCGACGCCACGGCGATCGCCGCGCTGCACGGCGCCTCGTTCGCCCGCGGCTGGAGCGAGCAGGAGGTCGAGGGTCTGCTCACCGACCGTCATGTCATCGCCCATCGCGCCATGGCCGGATCGAGCATGGCCGGTTTTATTCTCTCGCGCGTAGTCGAGGACGAGGCGGAAATCCTGTCCGTGGCCGTTGCCGGCGCCCGGCGCGGCCGCGGGCTCGCGCGCAATTTGCTCAATCTGCATTTGCGCCGGTTGGCGGGCCTCGGCGCGCGCACGGTGTTTCTGGAAGTTGACGAGCACAATGCAGCGGCGATCCGGCTTTACGACCGCGCCGGATTTCGCCAAATCTCCCGTCGTCCCAATTATTATCCCGCGGCTGGCGGCCAGGCGGCCGCCGCGCTGGTGCTGCGCCGCGATTTGGTTTAATCGCCCAGCTTCACTATGCTATGGGAGCCGGACCCGAGAGACGAGACGCCATCGTGACCACGCCGGACAAGTCCATCTCCGACAGACGCAATATCGAGGCCTTGTGCGCCGCCAAGGGCATGCGCATGACCGAGCAGCGCCGCACCATCGCGCGCGTGCTCGCCGGGTCCGACGATCATCCCGACGTCGAGGACTTGTACCGGCGCTGCGCCAAGGTCGACGACCGCATTTCCATCTCTACCGTGTACCGCACCGTGCGCCTGTTCGAGGATGCCGGCATCATCGAGCGCCACGATTTCCGCGAGGGGCGCGCGCGCTACGAGACGGCCACCGAATCGCACCACGACCATCTGATCAACCTGCGCAGCGGCGAAGTGATCGAATTCCGCTCGGAGGAGATCGACCGCCTGCAGGCGGAAGTCGCGCGCAAGCTCGGCTATAAACTGGTCGATCACCGTCTCGAGCTCTACGCCGTCCCGCTCGACGACGAGAAAAAATAGATATTCATGCTGCGCGGGCTAATGATCGGCGCGGTGTTCTTCACGATGACGCCGCTCTTGATCTCGCTTCAGTGGCTGCTCGACAAGCTCAGCCTGCCCGGCCGGGGCTTCATCGCCACGCACTATTATCGTTTTCTTTGCCGCCTCTTGCGTATCCATAGCGTCGTCGTCGGCGAGCCGGTGCGCGACCGCCCGGCGCTGTTCGTCTCCAACCACGTCTCCTGGGTCGACATCCTGGTGATCGGCTCGATCTTGCCGGTCGCCTTCGTCGCCAAGCGCGAGGTGGCGGCCTGGCCGTTGATCGGCGTCACCGCCAAGCTGCAGCGCACCGTCTTCGTCGACCGCACGCGCCGCCATCAGGCCGCCGACGCGGTCGGTCAGATCGTCGATAGGCTCAAGAGCGGCACCTCGGTGGTGCTGTTCGCCGAAGGCACATCGAGCGACGGCAACCGGGTGCTGCCGTTCCGCTCGGCGCTGCTCGGCGCGGTGACCGCCGCAGCCGCCCATGCCGACTTTGGCGGCAAGTTCACCATCCAGCCGATGTCGATCGGCTATACCGGCCAGCACGGCATTCCGATGGGCCGCCAGCACCGCCCGCTGGTCGCCTGGTATGGCGATCTCGATTTCATGCCGCACATCAGGGACTTCATCGCGCGCGGCGCAGTCGATGTGGTGGTGAGCTATGGCGATCCGCTCCTTGCCCACACCGCGACCGACCGCAAGGCCATGGCGAAAACGCTGGAAAGCGCGGTGCGCGCGCTTAACGGCACGACGCTGCGCGGCCAGCCCCGCCGGGCGCATGCGGCCGCGTCGTAAAAGCGACACGAAATCAGGCACATGGATGAGGGCGACAAAGCCGGCCTTGGCAGGCTAAATTGGTTCCACGGTTCGAATCCGAGCGGCATGAGCGAAACGCGCAAAGTCCACGTCAAATCCTTCGGCTGCCAGATGAACGTCTACGATTCGCATCGTATGGCGGACACTTTGGCGCCCGCGGGCTACGCTGAGACAGCCGAACCCGCCGAAGCGGACCTGGTCATTCTCAACACCTGCCACATCCGCGAGAAGGCGGCGGAGAAGGTCTATTCCGAAATTGGCCGCATCCGCGTGCTCAAGGCGGAGGCCGCAGCGCTTGGCCGCCGCATGACCGTCGCGGTCGCCGGCTGCGTGGCGCAGGCCGAGGGGCAGGAAATCATCCGCCGCGCCGGCAGCGTCGATCTCGTGGTCGGCTCGCAGAA
>DATJVE010000038.1:0-11487 GCA_035501975.1 Pseudolabrys sp. | reverse complement strand
TGACCGGCAGTTACAAATGGTCGCGCGATGGCGGTCAGCCGCTTGACCACGCGGCGCTCGGCAAGGCGCTCGGGCGTAATCCCTCCGGCCATCTTTATTACATAGACTATCCGCTCGAAGACGGCTCGGGGAAGATCACTGTGGCGACCACGCGGCCCGAGACAATGCTGGGCGACGTTGCCGTTGCCGTTCATCCCAAGGATGAGCGTTACGCCGCGTTCGTCGGCAAGAATGTGGTGCTGCCTTTGGTCGGGCGAAAGATTCCGATCATTGCCGACGAATATACCGATCCCGAGAAGGGCTCAGGCGCGGTGAAGATCACGCCGGCGCATGACTTCAACGATTTCGAGGTGGGGAAGCGGCACAATCTGCCGCAGATCAACGTGTTCAACGTCGAGGCGCATCTCGCGCTCAAGGACAATGCCGACTTCCTCGCCGGCGTGCCGGCATCGAGCGATCTCGACGAGACGCTGACCCTGCACGGCGCCGAGCGTTTCGCCGTGCGCAAGCGGATCGTGGCGCGGCTGGAAGAGAAGGGCATGGTCGAGAAGATCGAGCCGCACACCAACGTCGTGCCGCACGGCGACCGCTCCAGCGCGGTGATCGAGCCGTTCCTCACCGACCAGTGGTACGTCAACGCCAAGGAGTTGGCGAAGCCGGCGATCGCCGCCGTGCGCGAGGGCAAGACCAAGTTCGTGCCGCAGAACTGGGAGGCGACCTATTTCAACTGGATGGAAAACATCCAGCCCTGGTGCATCTCGCGCCAGCTTTGGTGGGGGCATCAGATTCCGGCGTGGTACGGGCCGGACGGAAAAGCGTTTGTCGGATTAAGCGAAACCGAAGCGCAATGCGATGCCGACAAGCACTACGGCAAGGCGACAAAGCTGACACGCGACGAAGACGTGCTCGATACCTGGTTTTCCTCGGCGCTGTGGCCGTTCTCGACGCTCGGCTGGCCGGACACGACCCCTGAATTGAAACGCTACTACCCGACCACGACGCTGGTCACCGGCTTCGACATCATCTTCTTCTGGGTCGCCCGCATGATGATGATGGGTCTCCATTTCATGCCCCAAGTCCCCTTCCACGACATCTATATCCACCGTCTGGTGCGCGACGCGTCCGGCGCCAAGATGTCGAAGTCGAAAGGCAACGTCGTCGATCCGCTCGGCGTCATCGACGAGTTTGGCGCCGACGCGCTGCGCTTTACGCTGGCGCGCAGCGTCGCGCCGGGCCACGACATCCGGCTCGGACCGCAGGACGTCGAGAACAACCGCAATTTCGCGACCAAGCTGTGGAACGCGGCGCGCTTCGTCGAATTCAACGGCGCCAAACGCGTCGAGGGCTTCGATCCGAAATCCGCGAAGGAGACGCTCAACCGCTGGATCGCGCACGAAACGGCGAAGGCGGCCGCCGAGATTACCAAGGCCATCGAAACTTATGCCTTCAGCGATGCCGCCGGCGCCGCCTATCGCTTCGTCTGGAACGTCTATTGCGACTGGTACGTCGAACTGTCGAAGCCGCTCTTGACCGGTGCCGATGGCGCCGCCAAGGACGAAACGCGCGCGATGGCCGCCTGGGCGCTCGATGAAATCCTCAAGCTGCTGCACCCGTTCATGCCGTTCATCACCGAGGAATTGTGGGCGGTGACGGCGGAGCAGGGGCCGAAGCGTTCGCAATTGCTCGCGCTCTCGGAGTGGCCGAAGCTCGACGGCCTCGCCGACGACAAGGCCGAAACCGAAATCGGCTGGGTGATCGAGCTCATCACCGCAATTCGTTCGATTCGCGCCGAGATGAACATCACCGCGCAGATCCCGCTGGTCCTGGCGGCGAGCTCCGCCGAAACAAGAGCGCGCGCCGAGCGCTGGGCCGAATTCATCAAGCGCCTTGCGCGCGTCTCCGAGATTTCGTCGGCCGACGCGGCGCCGGCGGGTTCGGTGCAATTGGTGGTGCGCGGCGAAGTCGCGGCGCTGCCGCTCAAGGGCGTCATCGACCTCGCCGCCGAGCGCGCCCGCCTCGCCAAGGAAATGCAGAAAGCCGAAGCCGACATCGCCCGTTCGGACGCCAAACTGAACAATCCGAAGTTCATGGAGCGCGCCGCCGAGGAGGTGGTCGAGGAAGAAAAAGAAAAGCGCGAGGAGGCGGTGGCGCGCAAGGCCAAGATCGCCGAGGCGCTGGCGCGGCTCAGCGGCACGGAATAGGCCCGCGCGATGCCGGGATCCCGATGAAAAAATTCTGCACGTCGGCTGCGGGCAAGCCACCAAGGCGCGCACGACGCCGGGCTTGAACACCGACGCCTGGCAGGAGGTGCGCTTCGATATCGATAAAGACTGCGCCCCGGATATCGTCGTCACCATCGTCGACATGTCGGGTGTCGCGACCGGCTCGATGGATGCGATATTTTCCTCGCACAACATCGAGCATGTCTATCCGCACGAGGCCCCGCTGGCGATCAGGGAATTCGCGCGTGTCCTGACCGACGACGGATTCGTCGTGTTGACCTGTCCCGATTTGCAAAGCGTGTGCGAGGCGGTCGCCAAGGACCGGTTGTTGGAGCTGCTCTATCAGTCGCCGGCGGGGCCGATCGCGCCGCTCGACGTGCTGTACGGCCATCGTCCGTCGGTGGCGGCGGGAAAGCATTGCATGGCGCACAAATGCGGTTTCACCTACTCGGTGCTGGCGCAATTGTTTTTGGCCAACGGCTTCATGGGAGTGTTCGGCGGACGCCGTGTGCAGGCCTTCGATCTGTGGATCGTGGCCTGCAAGCAACGGCCGACCGAAGCTGAACTCAAGGCGTTGGCGATGCAACATTTGCCGCCGTGATTGTGCGGCGCCACGCGCGCGGTGTGGCAAGCCTTGACAGCGCCGGTCGCTGGCGCAGTATCAGCCGTTGAAAGTCTCAGGGGGGAGCGTATGCGGGGCGTTATTTCCGGGATCGTGCCCGATGGAACCTATGGGCAGGTCACTGCCGAGGATGGCCAGCGTTACAGCTACTGGACGAGCGAGGTTCGCAACGGCCCGGTGAAGGTCGGGCAAACCGTCGAATTCCAGATGTGGGAAGGCCAGCCCGTCGACATCTTCGGGGTCAACAATCCACCACCGCCGAATGCTGCGCCGCCACAACGTGCTGCGGCGCCGCAGCGGCGCAGCTTCGTGCCGGCCGCCCAAGCGGCCGGACCGGGCGCTGGCGCGGCTGCGGCCTATGCTACGGCGGTCGGCGAGGCCGGCGTCGCGTTCCCGTCGTCGAAAGATTACTGGATCAAGCTGTTCACTTCGCCGTCGGGGCGCATCTCGCGCAAGCAGTTCTGGCTGCACGGCGTGCTGCCGATCGTGATCGGCAACGTGGTGCTTGGCTGGATTCCGCTGCTCGGCCAGTTGATCTCGTTGCTGCTGCTCTGGGCCAGCATCTGCATTGCCTTCAAGCGCTTCCACGATGTCGGCTATCCGGGCTGGTGGAGCCTCGTCTATCTCATCCCGCTGCTGGCAGGCGGCATTCTCTTCGGCCTTGGCTTCTATCTGTACAATTTGGCCAATCTATTCTGGCTGATCGCGGAAATCCTGTGGGGCATCGGCGCTTTGATCGGGCTCGCGCAGCTGATCTTCGTCTATGTGCGCGTCGGGCAGGAGGGGCCGAACCAATACGGGCCGGATCCGTTGGCGGTTTAAGTCTCGCCCGAAGGTGTCACGCGGGCGAGGGGACAACTGGCAATGATCGACCCCAACAATCGCCCCGGCGGTTCGACGCTGGTGCTCACCGCCAAGAGCGCCAACAAGGTGCAGTTCTTCGACGCCGGCACGCTCGCCAAAACGGCCGAAATCGACATGCCGGCGTCGACCCACGAGATGATCCGCTCGCTCGACGGCGGCACGGTCTACGCGTCGGTCTATGGCGGCGGCATTTTCGGCAAGAACACGAATCCCGACCGGCGCATCGCGGTGATCGACCTGGCATCGAAGGCGCTCGCGCGCACCATCGATGTCGGCGAGGCCGTCGCGCCGCATTCGGTGATGATGGATGCGAGCGGCACGCTGTGGTCGAGCGCCGAGCTCGGCGATGCGGTGCTGGCGATCGATCCGGCAACCGGCGCCGTGGAACGCATCGGGCTCGGCGGCTCGCCGCACTGGATTGCGATCAGCCATGCGACCGGCAAGCTGTTCGCCTCGTTCAAGACCAAGGAAGCGGTCGCCGTGGTCGATATCGCTTCGCGCCGGATGTCCGCCACCATCCGGGTGCCGCACGGCGCCGAAGGGATCGCGGTCTCGCCCGACGGCTGGGCGCTGTTCGTCTGCGCGCACCGCGAGGGCGTGGTGCATGTTTTCGATACGCGGACGCTGGCGCTGCACCGCACGCTCGCCATCGACGGCGCGCCGGGGGAAGCGAACCAGCTTCGCCGCGTGCGCGTGTCGCCGGACGGGCGCTACGTCTGCGTGTCGTCGCACGTCGACAACTACGCCGCCATCTACGACGCCTTCAAGTTTCACCAGATCACCGGGTTCAACACGCCGAAGGCGCCGATGGGCTTCGGCTTTGCCGCAGACGGCCAGCACGCCTTCCTGTGCTGCCACGATGCCGCGATCACGCTGGAGTTCGAGCTGTCGCGCGGCCGCGTCACCCGCGAATTCGCCACCGCCGCGGGGTGCGAGTTCGTGCTTTCGTATTGACGCTTTTTGTCGTCCCGGCTTTCGCTTCGCTCGGCCGGGACGACACTCATGCAAACGGCTTGCTCAAAAACCGCGAGCCCTTCAGCCCAAACCGCCAGGGGTGATCGACCGCTTTGCTGATGCCGATGCGGACGCCCACGGCGGTCTCCGGCACCTCCCGCCGCGCCCGCAATTCGAACGGCGGCCGGTCGAGGGGCAGGCCGTTGTGGCGGATGGTGACTCCGAGCGCCTCGCACAGTTTTCCCGGCCCCGAGCAGAGCCCCCGTTCGTCGCTCAGCCCCCGTCGGCGCTGCATTGCAGCAATTCCTGCCACCGGCTCCAGCGCCCGGATCAGCACGGCGCTGGCCGAGCCCTCGGCTTCGCAGACGAAGTTGAGGCACCAATGGATGCCGTAGGAACGATAGACATAGGCATAGCCGGGTGGCCCGAACATCACGGCATTGCGCTTGGTGCGGCCGCCATAGGAATGAGCGGCCGGCTCAGTATGGTGATAGGCTTCGACCTCGACGATCCGCCCGCCCACCCCGTTAACCAGCAGGGTGGCGCCGATCAGCTCGGGCGCGACCTCAAGGACCGGGCGGTCGAAGAAACGTCGCCGCAGCTTGGGGGGCATGGGCATTGCGCGGGCTAGGCTGTGGCTAAGCTGCAACACGTTTAGAACATTTAAGCTTTACGCGCCCATCATGCCCGCCGCGCCGCGATTTGGCCATACCCTTCCATGATCGAAAGGGCGCCGAGCGGCGGACAAACCGTTGTCGGACATTGAGCAAAAGCAGGCCGGGGGGCCTCGCGAATAAGTGCCGGATCGATCCGGCGGCAAAAAAGTTGGGGCTGGGGGGCACGACAAGGTTATGGACGTCAAAAGTCATTTGAAAGACAGGTTGCCGAGCCGACACACCACCGAGGGGCCGGACCGCGCGCCTGCGCGCTCGTTCTATTACGCGATGGGGCTGACCACCGAGCAGATCCATCAGCCCTTCGTCGGCGTTGCCACCTGCTGGAACGAGGCCGCCCCCTGCAACATCGCGCTGATGCGCCAGGCGCAGGCGGTGAAGAAGGGCGTCGCCTCGGTCGGCGCCACCCCGCGCGAATTCTGCACCATCACCGTCACCGACGGCATTGCCATGGGCCATGCCGGCATGAAGGCCTCGCTGCCCTCGCGCGAGGTGATCGCGGATTCGGTCGAACTCACGGTCCGCGGCCATGCCTATGACGCGCTGATCGGCGTCGCCGGCTGCGACAAGTCGCAGCCGGGCATGATGATGGCGATGTGCCGCCTCAACGTGCCCTCGATCTATATCTACGGCGGCTCGATCCTGCCCGGCACATTCAAGGGCAAGGCAGTCACGATCCAGGACGTCTACGAAGCGGTCGGCAAGCACTCGGTCGGGCAGATGTCCGACGAGGATCTCGACACGCTCGAGCAGAATGCCTGTCCCTCGGCCGGCGCCTGCGGCGCGCAATTCACCGCCAACACTATGGCGACCGTTTCCGAAGCGATCGGGCTGGCCCTACCTTACTCGGCCGGCGCGCCGGCGCCTTACGAGATCCGCGACAAGTTCTGCATGCTGGCGGGCGAGATGATCATGGATTTGATCAAGCAGAACATCCGCCCGCGCGACATCGTCACCCGCAAGGCGCTGGAGAATGCCGCCGCCGTCGTCGCCGCCACCGGCGGCTCGACCAATGCCGCGCTGCACCTGCCGGCGATCGCGCACGAATGCGGCATCGAGTTTTCGCTGTTTGATGTCGCCGACGTCATGAAAAGGACACCGTATATCGCGGATTTGAAACCAAGCGGCCGTTATGTCGCCAAGGATATGTTCGAAGCTGGCGGCGTGCCGCTGCTGATGAAGACCTTGCTCGACCACGGCTTTATGCACGGCGATTGCCTGACCGTCACCGGCCGCACCATCGCCGAGAACTTGAAGAGCGTGAAATGGAATCCGGACCAGGATGTGGTGCGTCCGGCCAATAATCCGCTGCTGCCGACCGGCGGCGTGATCGGCTTGAAGGGCAATCTCGCGCCCGATGGCGCGATCGTGAAGGTGGCCGGCATGAGCGGCCTGAAATTCACCGGCCCGGCGCGCTGTTTCGACCGCGAGGAAGACTGCTTCGACGCGGTTAAGCACCGCACCTACAAGGAAGGCGATGTACTGGTGATCCGCTACGAGGGCCCCAGAGGCGGCCCCGGCATGCGCGAGATGCTCGCCACCACGGCGGCGCTTTACGGCCAGGGCATGGGCAGCAAGGTCGCGCTCATCACCGACGGCCGTTTCTCCGGCGCCACCCGCGGCTTCTGCGTCGGCCATATCGGGCCGGAGGCGGCAATCGGCGGCCCGATCGCGCTCATACGCGACGGCGACATCATCGAGCTCGATGCCGACAAGGGCACGCTCAACGTCAAGCTCTCCGACGCGGAGCTGGCCAAACGCAAGGCGCAGTGGAAGCCGCGCGAGAACGACTACGGCTCGGGCTATTTGTGGAAATACACCCAGCAGGTCGGCCCCGCCGTCAACGGCGCGGTCACCCATCCGGGCGGAGCTGGCGAGAAAGAGTGTTATGCGGATACCTGAGTTGCTGCTGCGCGTGATGGTGATCGGCGCCGGCCTGATGGCCGTGCCCGCCATGGCCTTTGATGGCACCAAGTCCACCAACGTCATGGCCGCCGCGCCGCCGGTGACCGCGATGGAAGCATTCCGCTCCGGCACGCGTTGGCTCAAGACCGGCGAGAAGGACAAGGCCGTCCACTCGCTCGAATATGCCGCCGAGAAGGGCCACGCACTGGCGCAATGGAAGCTCGCGCGCATGTATGCCGAAGGCGACGGCGTGGTGCAGGACGACCTCAAGGCTTTCGAATATTTCCGCGGCATCGCCGACAGCCATGCCGACGACAACCCCGACACGCCGCAGGCGCGCTTTGTCGCCAATGCCTTCGTGGCGCTCGGCCAATATTACCTGGACGGCATTCCGAAGACGGCGATCAAGCGCGATCCCGACCGGGCGCGCGAGATGTTTAACTACGCCGCGTCGTATTTCCGCGATCCGGAAGCGCAATACTATTTGGCGCGGCTCTATCTCGATGGCGTCGGCGCGCCGCACGATCCGCGCACGGCGGCGCGCTGGTTCGGCCTGTCGGCGCAAAAGGGGCAGTGCCAGTCGCAGGCGATGCTCGGCGCCATGCTGTTTGCCGGCGATCACGTGCCGCGCCAAGCGGCGCGCGGGCTGATGTGGCTCACGCTTGCCAAGGACAATGCCAAGGACGGCGTCGGCACCGATCAGGCCTGGATCAACCGGCTCTACGACAGCGCCTTCCAGCAGGCGACCGAAGACGAGCGGGCGCTGGCGCTGGTCTATCTCAAGCGCTGGCTGGAAACGCGGCGCGAGTAGAATTCTTTCGTCATTGCGGGACGGCTTGAAGGGCCGGGCCCGGACTCCCGAAATGAATAGTGGGCTTGCATTTGGATTCCGAGTTCGCGCTTCGCGCGCCCCGGAATGACAAGTCACCGGGCCTCGATATCCAGATCGACATAGACCGGGACGTGGTCGGACGGTTTGTCCCAGCCGCGTACGTGGCGGTCGATGCCCGCATCGACGAGCCGGTCGGCCGCCTGCGGTGACAGCAAAACGTGGTCGATGCGGATGCCGTCGTTCTTTTGGAACGCGCCGGCCTGGTAGTCCCAGAAGGTGTAAAGCCCGGCATCGTCGCTCACCGCCCGCAGCGCATCGGTCAGCCCGAGATTGATCAGCGCGCGAAACTTCTCCCGGGTCGGCAGCAGGAAGAGCGCGTCGTTGGCCCAAGCCTCGGGCCGCTTGGCGTCGCGCGGGCTCGGGATAACGTTATAGTCGCCGGCCAGGACCAGCGGCTCCTCCAGTTTCAGCCGCTCACCTGAAAAACGAGAAAGTCTGTCCATCCAATTGAGTTTATAGGAATATTTATCTGCGCCGCCATTGCCATTGGGCAGATACAGGCTGACCACGCGCAGCACACCGGTCTTGGTCGAGACCAGGGCTTCGAGAAAGCGCGCCTGGACGTCGCCGTCGTCGCCGATCAGGCCCGGCGCGACCTCGTCAAATGGCAGCTTCGACAGCAGCGCCACGCCGTTGAAGGTCTTCTGGCCGTGCACGGCGACGTTGTAGCCAAGCCCCTCGAAGGCCTCGCGCGGGAACGCCTCGTCGACGCATTTGATCTCCTGCAGGCAGACGATGTCGGGCTGGCTTTCCTTCAGCCAAGCCAGCCCGTTGTCGAGGCGCTGGCGGATCGAATTGACATTCCATGTTGCAATGCGCATGTCCGGCTTCCGACGCGGCGGACCCGAATAAAATCCGCATTTTGAGGGTTTACCAGTGAGCGCAGGGATATGCACCCGGCGGCGTTTATATGCTAGAAGGCCGCCAACGCGGTCGCTTAGGTAGTGAACACAACGAGTTCCGCGGATTAGGGAGCGCCTGGACAGGGCTTGAGGCAGCCCAGGCCGGACCGGACTATCGCAGATGATGAAGCGAAAGTGGCTATTTGGGGTGGCGGCGCTCGCCCTGATTGGCATTGTCTTGCTTATCCGTGGTTTGTGGACCGACGACGGCGTCGCCGCACGCTCGCAGGCGCGCGTGGTGCCGGTCGAGGTCGCCACCGTTGAGCGCAAGCCGATGCCAGTGCGGCTCGATTCGCTCGGCAACGTCACCCCGATCGCCAGCGTCGCCATCAAGCCGCGGGTGGATACGACCATCACCGCGGTGCATTTCCGCGACGGCGCCGAGGTGAAGAGGGGCGACCTGCTGTTCACCCTCGATGGCCGCGCCATCGAGGCGCAGATCGCGCAGACCGAGGGCGCAATCGCCCGCGACAAGGCGCAGCTCGAGGGCGCCGAGCGCGACGTCAACCGCTACACCGATCTGGTGGCCAAGAGCGCCACCCCGGTGGTCAATCTCGACAACGCTAAGACCCAGGCCGATGTCTTCCGCGCCGCCATCAAGGCCGACACCGGGCTTTTGGAAAACCTGAAGGTCCAGCTCAGCTACTGCACCATCACCGCGCCAATCGACGGCCGTATCAGCGCCGCCGCGGTGAAGGTCGGCAATTTCGTGCGCCAGGCCGACACCGCGCCGATGGCGACGATCAACCAGATGGCGCCGGTCTATGTCAGCTTCACCGTGCCGCAGAAGGTGCTGCCCGAGATCCGCAAGGCGCTGGCGGCGGAGAGCGCCACCATCGAGGCGACCATTCCCGGCGACCAGAAACGCGCCACCGGCCAGGTGACGATGATCGAGAACAGCGTCGACCCGGCGACCGGCATGGTGACCATCCGCGCCACCATGCCGAACAAGGACGAGCTGTTGTGGCCGGGAACGCTGGTCACTACCGAGTTGACGCTGCGGGTCGAGCCGCAGGCGGTGGTGGTGCCGTCGACCGCGGTGCAAGTCAGCCAGGCCGGCAATTTCGTCTTCGTCATCAACGACGAGATTGCCAAAATGCAGCCGGTGAAGGTCGAACGCACGGTCGGCGATCAGTCGGTGATCGGCAGTGGCCTCAACGGCGGTGAAACCGTCGTGACCGACGGCCAGTTGCAGTTGTCGAACGGCGCGCGCGTCAACGCCCGCAAAGCCAAAGTCGCCGGCGGCTGATCGATGAACATCTCGGAAACCTGCATTCGCCGCCCGGTGCTGACGACGCTGATGACGGCGTCGTTGATCGTATTCGGCGCCTTCGCCTACCGGCTCTTGCCGGTGGCGGCGCTGCCGGCGGTCGATTTTCCGACCATCCAGATCACAGCGCAGTTGCCGGGCGCAAGCCCGGAGACCATGGCGTCCTCGGTGGCCTCGCCGATCGAGCGGCAATTGTCGACCATTGCCGGCATCTCGTCGATGAACTCGTCGTCAGCGGTTGGTCTGACGCAGATCACCATCCAGTTCGATCTCGGCCGCAATATTGACGGCGCGGCCCTCGACGTGCAGACCGCGCTGTCGGTCGCGGCGAAGAATCTGCCGATCGAGATGACGACGCCGCCGAGCTTCCGCAAGGTCAATCCGGGCGACTTCCCGGTGCTCTACGTGAGCATGCGCTCCGACACCTTGCCGCTGTCGACGGTCGACGATTACGCCGAGACCGTGCTGGCGCCGAATATTTCGCAGATGTCGGGCATCGCCCAGGTGCTGGTCTACGGCGCGCAGAAATTCGCCGTGCACGTGCAGGTCGACCCGGTGGCGGCGGCCGCGCGTAACATTTCGCTTGAGGATGTTCGCAACGTCGTTGCCAACGCCAATTCCAACGCGCCGGTCGGTACGTTGCAGGGCCAGCAGCAGGCGGTGACGCTGCTCGCCACCGGCGCGATGCGCCGCGCCGCCGACTATCGCGACGTGGTGGTGGCCTATCGCAACGGTGCGCCGGTCAAGCTCAACCAGATCGCCGACGTGATCGACAGCGTCGAGAACGACAAGATCGCCACTTGGTTCAACGACGCGCGCGCCATCGTGCTGGCGATCCAGCGCCAGCCCGACGCTAATACCGTCGAGGTGGTGGACGAGGTGCGCAATGCCCTGCCGGCGATGCGCGCGCAAATTCCGCCCGCGATCCAGATGCAGCCCCTGTTCGACCGCTCGATCTCGATCCGCGCGGCTGTTGCCAATGTGCAGGAGACGCTGGCAATCGCGATCTGCCTGGTGATCATGGTGATCTTCCTGTTCCTGCGGAAGGTCTCGGCCACCATCATTCCGGCGCTCGCCGTGCCGGTGTCGCTGATCGGTACCTGTGCGGCGATGTACGCCTTTAATTTCTCCATCAACAACATGACGCTGCTGGCGCTGACGCTGTCGGTCGGTTTCGTCGTC
>DATJVE010000037.1:0-14848 GCA_035501975.1 Pseudolabrys sp. | reverse complement strand
TGATGAGCGGCGCCGCAGCCATCGCACCCGGCATGGCCAAATATGGTTTCGTGCCGGGGTTGTTCTTTGCCTATGCCGCGATCGTCCTGGAAACAATTGGCGCGGCCTGCGTCGCGCTTGGACTGTTCACGCGCTTCTTCGCCGCCGCCCTCGCCATCGAAATGGCCTTGATCACGTTCGTTGTACAACTGCCGCGCGGCTTCGCGCGCATGGAGCTCGCCCTCATGTTCGGCGTCGTCTTTTTCGCCATTGCGCTGCGCGGCGGCGGCCCTTACTCCCTTGACCGCCTGATCGGCAAGGAGCTTTGAGCGGGGGCCATTGCCCACAGCTTTTTTGCATCGCCGAACCGCATCCCCTGCGGTCCGCGTATGCTAGTGTTTCGGCAAGTCAAAGATTCAAAATCACACATGACAACTAGCTGGGGAGAAAACTTCAATGAACGATAGATCATCGCATCCGCTGCTGTCCTGCACCGACGGTATCGCCACGGGAATGTCCGACGTACTGCTGGTCGTCGGCCGCCTGCTGATAGCCGTCGTCTTTTTAATGACGGTCACGACCGGTGGGCCAAGCGCCGCCTATCTCAAGTCCATCAACTTCATCATGCCGGAGTTCATGAGCGTGTTGGCGCACGTGGTCGAATGGATCATTATCGTCGCGCTGGTCCTCGGCGTGGGCACACGCTACGGCGCATTGCTTGCGTTCGTCTTTGTCGTGATCGCCTTTGTGACCGCGCACCTTTATTGGCAGTTTCCCCAGGCAGCGCAGGGCCTGCAATACATTTTCCTCAGCAAGGATCTCGCCATCGCCGGTGGCGCTCTGGTGCTGTTCGTGACCGGCGGCGGCCGGCTCAGCGTCGATGGCGCGCTGGCAAAAAAATAGCCGGCCTACGGCGCGCGCCGCCTGATCCACACCTTGTTGTCGTGGACGGCGGCGCCGCCATAGGGCGCAATCGAATCCGCACCGGTCAGCGAATTGATGCCGCAGCCGTCGTCGTAGGCTGAGTTCGGCCAGATCGACTCCGCAATCAGCACGCCGCGCCGCACGCCGGGAAACAGCTTGGCGTGCAGGCGCACCTGTCCGCGCGTATTGCCAAGCGTCACGGCGTCGCCGTCGGCGATGCCCTGCCCGGCTGCATCGTCGGGATGGATGAACACGGTCGGCCTTTGTTCCTGCGCGAGCGAGGTCGGCGTCTCGTTGAAGGTCGAGTTGAGGAAGTTGCGCGCCGGCGAGGTCGCCAGGCGGAACGGATGCCCGGCATCCGCCTGCTCGATCGAGGTCCAATGGTCCGGCAGCGCCGGCATGGCGGCGATCGGCCCGCTCTTGTAGGGGCTGCGGAACGGCACGTTCTCCCAGTCCGGCTTGAAGCGGAATTTGCCGTCCGGCCAATGGAAGCCGTCGAGGAAATGCGACTGGCGGAACGGCGGCTGACAGTCGAGCCAGCGATTGGCTTGCAATTCGTCGAACGTGCCGCGCTTGGACACACGCAGCATCTGGTCGATCAGGTCGCGCGCGCTTAACTCGAACCCCGGATGCCGCGCGCCGACGCGCTTTGCCAGGGCGCGGAGCAGCTCATGGTTGCTACGGCATTCCCCCGGCGGCTCGATCAGCTTCGGCCCGAGGATGAGATACTGGTGGCCGCCGCCGCGATAGATGTCGTCGTGCTCGAGGAACGTGGTCGCCGGCAGCACCACGTCGGCCAGCTGCGCGGTCTCGGTCATGAACTGCTCGTGCACGCAGACGAACAGGTCCTCGCGCGCAAAGCCGGCTTTCACCTTGTTCTGGTCGGGGGCGACCGACACGGGATTGGTGCTCTGGATGATCATCGCCGTCACCGGCGGCCCGCCGGAGAGCGCCTCGGCGTCGCCGGTCAGGATGGCGCCAATGCGCGACTGGTCGAGCATGCGCACCGAGCGGTCCCAGACGTCGAGGCCTTCGATGATGGTCTTGTCGAGCTTGTAGATGTCGGCGTTGATGTGGAAGGCGCCGCCACCCTCGAGCCGCCAGGCGCCGGTGACCGCCGGAATGCAGCTTGCCGCGTGCATGTTGGCGGCGCCGTTGCGCGAGCGCGAGAAGCCGTAGCCGAGGCGGAAGAAGGCGCGCTTGCGCTCGCCGATCAGGCGGGCGAATTCCTCGATGGTCTCGACCGGCGTTCCGGTAATCGCGGCGGCCCAAGTGGGATCGCGCGAGCGCAGGTGGGCTTCCAATTCTCGCGGCGCGTCGGTGTATTTGTTCAAGTAGTCCCAATCGGCCTTGCCGTCGCGGAACAGGCAATGCATCACCGCGCAGGCGAGCGCGCCGTCAGTGCCGGGCTTCACCAGCACCGGCAGATCGGCCTGTTCCATGGTGCCGTTCATATAGACGTCAACCGCGGCGATCTTGGCGCCGCGCTCTTTGCGCGCGCGCGTCGCGTGCGTCATCACGTTGACCTGGGTGCTCACCGCGTTGGTGCCCCAGATCACCACCAGATCGGATTTCGCCATCTCGCGCGGATCGACGCCGGCGACGGTGCCGGTGCCGGCGGCAAAGCCGGAATAGGCCGGGTTGACGCAAATCGAGGAATGGAAGCCGGAATATTTCTTGGCATGGCGCAGACGCTGGATGCCGTCGCGCATGACCAGGCCCATGGTGCCGGCATAATGATAGGGCCACACGCTTTCGGCGCCGTAACGTTTCTCCGTGGCGAGGAACTTCTCGGCGACCAGATCGAGCGCGTCGTCCCAGGAGATTTGCCGGAACCTGCCCTCGCCTTTGCCGCCGACGCGTTGCAGCGGATGCGTAAGCCGGTCCTTATGGTGCTCGCGCTCGGCGTAACGCGCGACCTTGGCGCAGACGACGCCCAACGTGTAGTCGTTGTCTTTGGCACCGTGCACGCGGCCGATGGTGCGCTCGTCGAGCAGTTCGACGTCGAGCGCGCAACACGACGGGCAATCGTGCGGGCAGGCGGAGAAGCCGACCCGCTTCACGTTGCCGAGTTTGACCGCTTGATTCATCGCCTCGGCACTATAGCCGCGATCAAGGGCGCCGCGAAGCGCGTCAGACCGCGCTTTCGCGCTTGGCCTGCCGCCACAGCCCGCCGGCGATCAGCACCAGCACGGCGCCGGCGGCGGCCGAGGCGTATTCGACCGTGCGCGCAAGCGGAACGTCATAGGCGTGCACCAGATAGCCATGCACCACGGGATCGGTGGCGATCACCTGGCCGGCGATCCAGCCGAGCAACGCGGAACCGGCCCAGACGAAAATCGGAAACCGCTCGAGCAAGGCCGCGATCAGCGCGGCGCCGGCGACGATCAACGGGATGCTGACGGCAAGGCCCAGCACCAGCAGCACCATGTCGCCATTCGCCGCCGCCGCGATGGCGATGACGTTATCGAGGCTCATGATGACGTCGGCGACGGCGACGATGCGCACCGCGCGCCAAAGATGTTGCACCGCCTCCGATTCGCTCTCGTCGGGCGGGTCCGGCACCAGAAGCTTGGCGGCGATATAGAACAGCACCAGACCGCCAACGAGCTTGAGATAAGGCAGCAGCAGCAGCGAGGCGACCACGCCGGTGAAGACGATCCGCAAGACGACGGCGAGGCCGGCGCCGAGAATCATGCCCCACATCCGTTGCCGGTGCGGCAGCCCGCGGCAGGCCATGGCGATGACCACGGCGTTGTCGCCGGATAGCAGGACGTTGATCCAGATGATCTGGAGGACGGACAGCCAGAAGGCCGGCGAACTGAACTCCGATCCGAGCGAAGCCCAGTTCACGTCATCGCCCTAGCCGACGATCTCGTTTTCGGAGAAGAACTGCGCGATCTCACGCGCCGCGGTCTCCGGTGCATCGGAGCCGTGCACCGAATTCTCGCCGATCGACTTGGCGTGCACCTTGCGGATGGTGCCGGCGGCGGCCTTGGCGGGGTCGGTCGCGCCCATCAGCTCGCGATAACGCGCGATCGCGTTGTCGCCCTCGAGCACCTGCACCACCACCGGACCGGACACCATGAAATCGACCAGCTCGGCGAAGAACGGCCGCTCCTTGTGCACGGCGTAGAATTGCCGCGCTTGCGGCAGCGAGATGCGCACGCGCTTCTGCGCGACGATGCGCAGGCCCGCCTGTTCGATCATGGCGTTGATGGCGCCGGTGAGATTGCGCGCGGTGGCGTCGGGTTTGATGATGGAAAAGGTGCGCTCGAGCGCCATCGGGTCATCCTTCACAAAGATTGATCGGAGCCTTGACAGGCATTGATTGGAGGTACGATTTGGCGCGGCTTATACCGGGGGGCGCACCACGCGGCAAGATCGCGTGGATGGCCGCGGTTTCGCGAGAATTGGCCGCGCGACAGGAGCGAGCCATGAAATCCCGTTACCAGATGTTCGCCGGCTATAACGCGTGGTGCAATGAGCGGCTCTATGCCGCTGCCGCCACCGTGTCGGACGCCGATTACCGCGCCGACCGCGGCGCCTTCTTCAAGTCGCTGCGCGGCACCCTCAACCATTTGCTGGTCGGCGACCGTATTTGGATGCGGCGCTTCACCGGCGTCGGCGAAATGCCGCCGAGCCTCGATACCATTCTCTATGACGACTTCGAAGACTTGCGCGCCGCCCGCCGCAGCGAGGACACGCTGATCGGCCGCTATATCGCGCGCTTGAGCGACAGCGATCTTAACGGCACGCTGCGCTACCGCACCGTGGTGCGGCCGGTCGAGATCGTGCAGCCGCTGGCGCCCGCGCTTGACCATTTCTTCAACCACCAGACCCACCATCGCGGCCAGGCGCACGCCCTGCTCTCGTCGATCCTCGGCAACGAGGCGACGCCGAGCTTCGACCTGATCATCTACCAGCGCGAGACCGGGATCGGCCTGCACAAGCCCGGCTGAGCGTGCTAAGCGACGGGCTTCGGCGTTCAGTGACAAGGATTTGCTTATGACGACCAATCGCGTTTACCGCATCGCGGTCGTTCCCGGCGACGGCATCGGCAAGGAGGTCATGCCGGAGGGCGTGCGCGTGCTCGAAGCGGCGGCGAAGAAATTCGGCTTCGAGCTGCGCCTCGACGATTTCGATTTTGCCAGTTGCGACTATTACGAAAAGCACGGCCGCATGATGCCGGAGGACTGGAAGGAGCGGATCGGCAAGCACGACGCCATCTATTTCGGCGCCGTCGGCATGCCCAGCCGCGTACCCGATCACATCTCGCTGTGGGGCTCGCTGATCCTGTTCCGCCGCGAATTCGACCAGTACATCAACCTGCGCCCGGTGCGGCTGATGCCGGGCGTGCCCTGCCCGCTCGCCAACCGCAAGCCAGGCGACATCGATTTCTGGGTGGTGCGCGAGAACACCGAGGGCGAGTATTCGGCGATCGGCGGCAAGATGTTCCCCGGCACCGAGCGCGAGGTGGTGGTGCAGGAGACGGTGATGAGCCGCATCGGCGTCGACCGCGTCTTGAAATTCGCTTTCGAGCTCGCCCGCTCGACGCCGAAGAAGCACCTCACCTCGGCGACCAAATCGAACGGCATCGCCATCACCATGCCGTACTGGGACGAGCGCGTGCGCGAGATGGCGAAGAGCTATCCGGACGTGAAGTGGAACCAGTTCCACATCGACATCCTCACCGCGCGCTTTGTCATGAACCCCGACTGGTTCAACGTGGTGGTCGCCTCCAATCTGTTCGGCGACATCCTGTCCGACCTCGGACCGGCGTGTACGGGCACCATCGGCATCGCGCCGTCGGGCAACATCAATCCCGAGCGCAAATTCCCCTCGGTGTTCGAGCCGGTGCACGGCTCGGCGCCGGACATCTACGGCCAGGGCATCGCCAATCCGATCGGCCAGATCTGGTCGGGCGCGATGATGCTCGACCACCTCGGCGAGCCGGAGGCGGCGAAAGCAATCGTTGCCGCGATCGAGACGGTGCTGGCCGAGCCAAGCTTGCGCACGCGCGACCTCAAAGGCCCGGCGGACACCGTCACCTGCGGCAAGGCGGTCGCCGACGCGCTCGGATAAATCCTCACTGTCATTCGGGGGCGCGAGCGCGAGCGAGCGAACCGGGAATGACGGGAATTAAGTTGCGCGGCGCAGCCGGCTCGGCCAAAACCCCACGCCATGCTCGTCATCGACGATCTCACCGTCCGCATCGCCGGCCGCACGCTGTTGGAACATGCCTCGGCCAGCATTCCGAGCGGCGCGCGCGTCGGCCTGATTGGCCGCAACGGCACTGGCAAGACCACGCTGTTCGGCGTGATCGCCGGCGACATTTCGCCAGAGCACGGCGAGGTGACGATGTCGCCGCGCTGGCGCGTCGGGCGGCTGGCGCAGGAAGCTCCCAACGGGCCGGACAGCCTGCTCGAGGTGGTGCTCAAGGCGCATGGCGAGCGCGAGCGCCTGCTCAAGGAAGCCGAGACCGCGCAGGATCCGCATCGTATCGCCGAAATCCAGACCCGGCTGGTCGATATCGACGCCCATGCAGCGCCGGCGCGCGCCGCCGCGATTCTGGCGGGCTTGGGATTTTCCGCCGCCGACCAGGCGCGCCCCTGCGCGGAGTTTTCCGGCGGCTGGCGCATGCGCGTCGCGCTTGCCGCCACGCTGTTCGCCGAGCCCGACCTGCTCCTGCTCGACGAGCCGACCAATTATCTCGATCTCGAAGGCACGCTCTGGCTGCAGGATCACTTGGCGCGTTATCCGCATACGCTGATGGTCATCAGCCACGACCGCGACCTGCTCGACAGCGCCGTCGGCCACATCCTGGCGCTCGAACAGCGCAAGCTCACGCTCTATCGCGGCGGCTATTCGGCCTACGGGCGCCAGCGCAGCGAGCGCATGCTGCTCGACCAGAAGCTGATCAAGAAGCAGGAGGCGCAGCGCAAGCATCTACAGGCCTTCGTTGACCGCTTCCGCGCCAAGGCCACCAAGGCGCGGCAGGCGCAATCGCGCCTCAAGATGCTGGCGCGCCTGGAGCCGATCGCGTCGCTGGTCACCGAGGAGGTACGGCCGATCCATTTCCCGGCGCCGCACAAGCTCTTATCGCCGCCGATCATCGCCACCGATGACGTGTCGGTCGGCTACGACGGCCGCGCGGTGCTGTCGGGGCTGTCGCTGCGTATCGACAATGACGACCGCATCGCCATGCTCGGCGCAAACGGCAACGGCAAATCCACTCTGGTCAAGCTGCTCGCCGGCCGGCTCGCGCCCATGCAGGGCAGCGTGACGCGCGCCGCGACTTTGAAGGTCGGTTATTTCGCGCAGCATCAGCTCGACGAACTCGATCCCGACGCCAGCCCCTATGACCACGTTCGCCAACTTATGCCGGACGCGCCGGAAGCCAAAGTGCGCGGGCGCGTCGGCGCCATCGGCTTTTCCGGACTGGCCGCCAATCACGCGGTGAAGACGCTATCCGGCGGTGAGAAGTCGCGGCTGCTGCTCGGCTTGGCGACCTTCGAGGCGCCGCAACTCATTATTCTCGACGAGCCGACCAACCATCTCGACATCGACAGCCGCGGCGCGCTGATCGAGGCGATCAACGACTTTCCCGGCGCGGTGATCCTGGTGTCGCACGACCGTTATCTATTGGAAGCCTGCGCCGACCGGCTTTGGCTGGTCGCGGGCGGCAAAGTCGCGCCGTTTGACGGCGATCTCGACGATTACCGGCGCTGGGTGCTGGCCGGAGACAGCCAAGGCGTCACGGTCGGCTCGAAATCCTCGCCGCGCTCCGAGCCGAGCGAGGTGCGCCGCGCCGCCGCCGACAAACGCGCGCAGACCGCGCCCTTACGCAAACGCATCTCGCAAGCCGAAGTTCTGATCGCGCAGCTCACGCGCCAGCTGCACAAGCTCGACACCACCCTCGCCGACGGCGCGCTGTTTTCGAGCGATCCGGCGCGCGCTGCCGAATTGTCCAAGACCCGCGCGCAGGTGGTGGCGGCGATCGCGAAAGCGGAAGAGGAATGGCTCGCCGCCAGTGCGGCGCTGGAAACGGCCTGAGACGGCCGCGCTACTGCACGTATTCGCGTTCGATGTCGCGGGTCGCGGTTTTCGGCTTGACCGGTTTTTTGGCGCGTTGCTTTTTGACCGGCTTCACCGGCGTCGGCAGCGCCGGCGCGGCATCGACGATCTTCAACCGGCCGGACTCGAAGGCGTAGATGCCAGGCCAGTTGCCGGTCAGGTAGGTGAGCACGACCCTGCGCTCACCTTTGTCGCTGGCGGTGATGTTGACGCTGCCGGGCAGACCCGCGCGCCGCACCACTTCGCACTCCGTCATGCCGAGTGCGATGCCGCCCATGGTCAAGGAACCGCCGGCCGGCTGAGCGGGCGGCACAGCCTCCGGGTTGACCGCGACCGGGGTCGCCGCCGGCATCGGCGTGATGGCAAGGTCGCCGGCCACGGTGCCGACCGGCCGGTCCGCCGGCGGGGCGGGCGCAGCGGCAGGAGCGGCTGGAGCCGCCGGCGCTACCGCCGTCACGGGCTCGCCGCAGCGGCCGTCGGCGCTGACCAGTTCGTTGGCGTCGACGGGTCCGCGCGGGTTGAGCTGGACGTTCTGCTGGTCCTCGCCGGTCGCCTTTGCCCAGCTCGGCTTGTCGAAAATGTCGACACGCTTGGAGAACCAGCCGCCCTCGTTGTTGTCCTGGAACAGCTGCGCCGAATTCTTGCAGCCGGCGGCGGCAAGCCCGACGGTACATAGAACGAGCCCGATTTTGGCGGCGCGATAACGCAATACAATCTCCCCCGGCGGTTTTATCCGCTTGTCCCTTAATAGCTATTTTGCGTCATCACGATGGCATCGACAAGCCAAGCCTGGCCAAGGGGTTAACCAAGCCATTGACCGAGTGTCCGCTGGCCGATGGGCCATTGGCTTAGTTCCTTAGGCCTTCATCACCCACCGCCCCTGCTCGTCGCTTTGCCAATAGGTGACGTCGAAGCCTTTGGCCTTGGCGTCGCCCCAATGGGCGCGCGCAGCGGCGACCGCCTCGTCGTCCTCGCCGTTGAACACGAGCACGATGCGCTGATAGGCGGCGGCATCGGCCGGCATCGGCGCGCCGTCGATCAGGAAGCGCACGCTGGCGGCATTGGGATTGCCGTCATTGACGGTGAGCAGCACCGGCTGCACGGCGGCATCCTGCTCGCGCCAGGTGCCATGCGGCAGGAAGCCGTCGTCGCGGTAGGTCCACAATTGCGCGTCGAGCGCCTCGATGCGCTCTTCGGAGGCGCCCTGCACGATCACCGTCCAGCCGCGGTCGAGCGATTTCTCCAGCAGCGTCGGCAGCACGCCTTCCAGCTTCTGGCCCCGCAGGTGATAGAAGAGGATTTCGGTCATGGGGCGCAGCCTAACGCCAAACGTTACCGTTCGTAGTAATCCTTCACCAGCCGGTCGAGCAGGCGCACGCCCCAACCGGAGGCCCAGCTCTTGTTGATGTCGGTCTGCCGGCTGTCGAAGCCGGTGCCGGCAATATCGAGATGCGCCCACGGCGTCTTGTCGGCGACGAAACGCTGGATGAATTGCGCGGCGGTGATGGCGCCGCCCCAGCGCGAGCCGCCGGTGTTCTTCACGTCGGCGAATTTGGAATCGATCATCTTATCGTATTCGGGCGCGAGCGGCATGCGCCAGACTTTCTCGCCGGTCGCCTCGCCCGCCTTGGTCAGCCGCTCGGCGAGTCGGTCGTCGTTGGTGAACATGCCGGCATATTCCTGGCCGAGCGCGACGATGATGGCGCCGGTCAGCGTCGCCAGATCGACCATGAATTTCGGCTTGAAATGCTTGGCCGTGTACCAGATCGCGTCGGCCAGAACGAGGCGGCCTTCGGCGTCGGTATTGATGATCTCAATGGTCTGCCCCGACATCGAGGTGACAATGTCGCCCGGGCGTTGCGCCTTGCCGTCCGGCATGTTCTCGACCAAGCCAATGACGCCGACCGCGTTGACGCGCGCCTTGCGCGCGGCGAGCGCCTGCATCAGGCCGGTGACGCAGGCGGCGCCTGCCATGTCGCCCTTCATGTCCTCCATCGAGGCCGCCGGCTTGATCGAGATGCCGCCGGTGTCGAAGCAGACGCCTTTACCGATGAAGGCGAGCGGCGCGTCGCCCTTCTTGCCGCCATTCCAGCGCATCACCACCACGCGGCCGTCGTGCGCGGAGCCTTGCGCGACGCCGAGCAGCGCGTTCATGCCGAGCTTTTTCATCGCCTTGACGTCGAGCACCTCGACCGCGACGCCAATTTTCTTCAGCGCACCGGCACGGCGGGCGAATTCTTCCGGGTACAGCACGTTGGCCGGCTCGTTGACCAGGTCACGCGCCATCACGACGCCGCCGGCGATCGCTTCGCGCGTGGCGTAGGTCTTGCGAACAGCGGCCACATCGTCGACCGCGACGGTCATGCTGCGCTTTTCTGGTGGCTTCTCGTCCTCTTTGCGCTTGGTCTTGTAGCGGTCGAAGGCGTAGGCGCGCAGCACCACGCCGAGCGCGAGGTCGGCGGCCTGCTCGGCTTTCAGCGCGCCGCCCGGCAATTCGGCAAACACCATGCCTTCGCTCGCCGCGACCGGCAGTTTGCCCATGGCGAGCCCACCCAGCTTGAGCATGTCCTTCTGTTCAAGCCCCGCCGTCTTGCCGGCGCCGATTACCACCAGTCGGGCGACCTGCAAACCCTCCGGCACGATCAATTCGAGCGCCGAGCCGCTCTTGCCGGCGAAGCGCTCGGCTTTGGCCGCGCGCGCCACGAAAGCGGCGGCCGGCGCAATCGCCTTGGTGGTGGCAGGGCCAAACCTGAGGCCGTCGCCGCAGAACACGATGAGAACGCCCGATGCACCGATTCCGGCTGGGGCGGCGAAGGGGGCAAACCCGAGCTTGAGGGCATCCGACATCGGCTCGTTTCCTTGGATCCTGGGAACCTTGTTGGGGGGCGGTCGCAAATCCCATATGGCCTGCCGTACCACCCTCTGCAAAGCCCCAAATCGCCCGATTTCCAGGCTTTTCGCCGCAGCCGGCTCAGCACCGCCGCAAAATCGGGGGTGCAGGCGGCCCGGCGCCGAAAAACGACCCTTGAAGGGCGGAGGCCCGGACCTGCGGGTTTTACTTTTTGTTGTGCATGTTCAAAGGCTTTGCCTTTGCACGGCCACTTTGTAGATGGATCAAGGTAACTCTGAATGGGCGGGAATAGGCTGGATACGCTGGTCGTCCGGTAGGGGTACTGGACGAGCGGTGGGGTTTGCCGGAATTGGGGACGCCGCGTCGGATGGGGTCGATCGGTCGCTATATTTTCCGCACGACGTTCGGTGCGTTCCTGGTCATTTTGGTCAGCCTGACCGCGGTGATCTGGGTCACCCAGGCGTTGCACGACATCGACCTCATGACGACGCAGGGTCAGTCGATCCTGATCTTCGTCAGCATCACCGGCATGATCATCCCGCTGCTGATCCTGGTGATCGCGCCGATCGCGCTGCTCATCGCGGTCGTCCACGTGCTCAACAAAATGTCCACCGATAGCGAAATCATCGTGATGAACGCCGCCGGCATGTCGCCGTGGGTCCTGTTCCGCGCTTTCATGACGGCGGCAGTGGTGGTGGCGATCGGCGTCACGGCGATCAGCGCCTATTTCGCGCCCAAGGGCCTGCGCATGCTGCGCGATTGGCTCACCGAAGTGAACGCCGACGTGGTGAGCAATCTGGTGCAGCCGGGCCGCTTCACCACCGTCGCCAACGGCGTCACCATGCGCATCCGCGAGCGGCGCAGCGACGGGCAGATGTACGGCATCTTCCTCGACGACCAGCGCGATCCGGCGCAACGCGTGACCGTGATCGCCGACGTCGGCGAACTGCTCAACGGCGCGAACGGCACCTACCTCGTGCTGCAGAACGGCATGGTTCAGCGCTTCGAGAGCAAGGAGCGCGATCCCACCATGGTCGTGTTCGACCGCTACGCCTTCGACCTCTCCTCGATGATCCCCGGCCAGGCCGCGATCCAATATTCGATCCGCGAACGCTATCTATGGCAGCTGCTGTTTCCCGATCCGAACGACAAGCTCTACCGCGAGGAGCCGAATCAGTTCCGCGCCGAGATGCACGATCGTCTCGTCGCGCCGATCTATCCGCTCGCCTTCACCGTGATCGCATTCGCCTATCTCGGCGCGCCGCGCACCAACCGGCAAAGCCGGGCGATATCCGTGTTCGGTGCCGTCGGCGGCGTGGCGCTGCTGCGCATGATCGGATTCGCCTCGAGCGTGTTCGGCGCCACCATCCCATGGATGCTGTCGCTGCAATACGTGGCGCTCCTCGTCGCATTCGCCGGCGGCCTGTTCGTGATCCAGCGCGGGCTGATCCTGGAATTGCCCGCCGCGATCAACAATTGGCTGACCGTGCTGACCGAACGCGTGATGCGGCGCGTTGCCACGCAATGAGCGCGCCATGCAGATGATCGGTCGGACGCTTGGGCGTTATATCGGGCTGCGCTTCCTCAGCGCGGTGTCCCTGGTATTCGCCGGCATTTTCGTGCTGGTCGCGCTGGTCGACTACATCGAGACCATGCGCCGCGCGAGCGAAATTCCGCACGTCTCGGCGCTTCTGGCGGCGAAGACGTCGTTCTATCGCGTGCCGCAAATTATCGAGCGGGTCACGCCGTTCTGCGTGCTGATCGGCACGATGGTCTGCTACCTCAATCTTTCGCGCCGGCTGGAATTGGTGATCGCGCGGGCGGCCGGCGTATCGGCCTGGCAATTCATCTCGCCGGCGGTGATCGTCGCCTTCCTGCTCGGCGTCGTCGCCACCACCGCCTACAATCCGCTCTCGGCAATCATGCAGGAGCAGTCGAAGCGCTACGAAGCGATTTTGTTCGGCGAAAAATCGGCTGAGCTGCAAGGCCGCGGCCCGTTCTGGTCCAGCCAGCGCAGCAGCGAAGGCCAGGCGATCATCAACGCCAAAGCGAGCCGCGATCAGGGCGTCAACCTGGCCGGCGTGACGTTTTTCATGTTCGACAATGACGGCCGCTTCACGCAGCGCGTCGACGCGCGCTCGGCGACGCTGGAACCCGGCGTGTGGCGGCTCATCGATGCCCGGGTCAACAGACCGGGAACCCTGCCGGCCACGCATGCGGTCTTCGAGCTCAAGACCAGCCTGACGCCGGAGCAGGCGCGCGAGAGTTTTGCAACCCCGGAAACCGTACCTTTTTGGGATCTTCCAGCGTATATCACGATCGCCGACCACGCTGGTCTTGTCGCCGCAGGCTATAGATATCAATTCCAAAAGCTTATTGCGCAGCCTTTTTTGCTGGCGGCCATGGTATTTCTTGCCGCCTCTGTCAGCCTGCGTTTCTTCCGCTTCGGCGGCGTGCAAAAGATGATTTTAAGTGGCGTCGCAGCGGGCTTTCTGCTTTATGTCTTGTCGAAAGTGACTGAGGACATGACGAAGGCCGAGCTGATGCTCCCTGTGGCAGCGGCTTGGCTGCCCGTGCTTGCCGGGGGCCTGACGGGGTTTATTGCGTTGTTGTACCAGGAGGACGGGTGATGGCGGGGCCGCTTTGCGCTCGTCCACCTGTGCCCCGGCCGCTTTGCCGTGGCATCGCAAAAGTGATTGCCGTCCTCGCCGTGCTGGCTTGCGGCAGCGCGCTGACGTGCGCGCCCGCCATCGCCCAGCAACAAATCTTCAATTTCCCGCCGAGCCCGCCGGCCAAGCCGAAATCCGCCATCGCCATTGCGCGCGAAAATGCTGCCGCGCAGCAGATGCTCGTGAAAGCGGACGAGATCGATTACGACTACACCAATCACCGCGTTTCGGCGGTCGGCAACGTGCAGCTTTACTACCGCAATTCGACGCTCGAAGCCGACAAGGTGATCTACGACCAGACCAGCAAGCGTCTGCACGCCGAGGGCAACGTCCGGCTCACCGAAGCGGACGGCAAGATCACCTACGGCACCATCATGGACCTGTCGGACGATTACCGCGACGGCTTCGTCGATTCGCTGCGGCTTGATTCGCCCGATCAGACGCGCATGGCGGCCGCGCGCGCCGAGCGTTCGAAAGGCAACACCACCATCTTCCATAGCGGCGTCTATACCGCCTGTGCGCCGTGCAAGGACGATCCGAAGAAGCCGCCGCTGTGGCAGGTGAAAGCCGTGCGCATCATCCACGACCAGGGCGAAAAGATGCTCTATTTCGAGGACGCGCGCCTCGAATTCTTCGGCCAGCCGCTGGCCTGGCTGCCCTACTTCTCGGCACCCGATCCGACCGTCAAGCGCAAGACCGGCGTGCTGACGCCGTTCATCACGTCAAGCACCGTGTACGGACAGGCCATCGAGGTCCCCTACTACTGGGCGCTGGCGCCCGACTACGACGCGACCTTCTCGCCGATGGTCACGACCAAGCAAGGCGTGTTGCTGCAGGGCGAGTTCCGCCAGCGGCTGCTCACCGGGGCCTATTCGATCCGCGCCGCCGGCATCAACCAGCTCGACCGGTCCTATTTTGCGACCCTGGGCACGAATGCGCCCGGCGACCGCAACTTCCGCGGCAGCGTGGAAAGCGAGGGTCAGTTCGCCATCAATGATAAATGGGTGTGGGGTTGGGATGGCGTTCTGCTGACCGATAAGGCGTTCTTCTCGGACTACAATCCGCGTCTGTCGGCCTATCACTACAGCGACACGCTCGGCGCCGCCGCCAACTCGGGGCTTTCGCAACTCTATCTCTCCGGCAAGGGCGACCGCAGCTATTTCGACATCCGCTCGATCTATTACTACGGCTTCTCGACGGCCGACGTGCAGCAGCAGATCCCGGTCATCCATCCGGTGCTCGACTACGACTACACCTTCAATCACCCGATCATGGGCGGCGAACTCGGCTACAACATCAACTTCACCAGCCTGACGCGCAGCCAGGCCGAATTCGACGCCATCAATCA
>DATJVE010000036.1:0-19452 GCA_035501975.1 Pseudolabrys sp. | reverse complement strand
GGTGATGACGACGCCGCGCGGCCTCGCCGGCCTCGCGCTCGCCGATGCCGGCAAGGAGCGTTCGGCGTTGCGCGACATGCGCTCGCGCTGGCCGAAGGCGCGCTACGTCGAGGACTTCGCGGCGACGGCGCCGACGGCGCGACGCATCTTCGATCCGGCGCTGTGGCGGCCCGAGCAGCCGCTGCGCGTGGTGCTGATCGGCACCGACTTCGAAGTGCGCGTGTGGGAGAAGCTTTTGACCATTCCGATGGGCAAGCTCGACACCTACTCAGGCATCGCGGCCAAGGTCGGCGAGCCGAAGGCCGCGCGCGCGGTCGGCGCCGCGGTGGGCAAGAACCCGATCTGCTTCGTGGTGCCGTGTCATCGCGTCGTCGGCAAGAACGGCGACATCACCGGCTACCACTGGGGCCTCACCCGCAAGCGCGCGATGCTCGGCTGGGAAGCCGGCCAGGCGGCCGCTTAACGCGGCGGCGTAGCGGGTTCCGCCGAACGTCCGCGAGCCGTTGACGCTCGCGCCGCGATCCTCCACAACCGCTGCGCTTTGAGCTGTTGGTGAGGATCGATAGCGATGCAGAAGCGTCGTCCGGTGATGCTGGTGGTGTTGGACGGCTGGGGCTGGCGCGAGGAACGCGCCGACAACGCCGTGCGCCAGGCCAAGACGCCGACCTTCGATAGACTCTGGGCCGGCGACCCGCACGGCTTCCTGCGCACTTCGGGCGCCGACGTCGGCCTGCCGCCCGGGCAGATGGGAAACTCCGAGGTCGGCCATCTCAATATCGGCGCTGGCCGCGTCGTCATGCAGGACCTGCCGCGCATCGGCGAAGCCATCGCCAACGGCGAGATTGCGCGGGCGCCGGCGCTGGTGGGCTTGATCGATAAGCTCAAGCAAAGCGGCGGCACCTGCCATCTCATCGGCCTGGTTTCGCCGGGCGGCGTGCATTCGCACCAGGATCACGCCATTGCGCTCGTCAAGATTCTCAGCGATGCCGGAGTGCCGGCGGTGGTGCATGCGCTCACCGACGGCCGCGACACGCCGCCGCAATCGGCGGCGGAGTATCTCAACACGTTCACCGCCGCGCTGCCGCGCTCGGTCCCGGTGGCCACCGTCGTCGGGCGTTACTACGGCATGGATCGCGACAAGCGGTGGGAGCGCGTGGTCAAGGCCTATGACGCGATCGTCTCAGCCGAAGGCCCGCGCTTTGCCGATCCGCAAGCGGCCATCGCCGACGCTTATGCGCACAAGCAATACGATGAATTCATCGTGCCGGCGGTGATCGGCGACTACCGCGGCATGAAGGACGGCGACGGCGTCTTGTGTTTCAATTTCCGCGCCGACCGCGTGCGCGAAATCTTGAGCGCCATGCTCGATCCGGCTTTTTCCGGCTTTCCGCGCAAACGCGTCGTGCGCTTCGCCGCGGCTATCGGCATGGCGCAGTACAGCGACGCGCTCGACAAATTGATGCAGACGATCTTTCCGCCGCAACTATTTCCGAACATCCTCGGCGAGGTCGTCGCCAACGCCCACCGCACGCAGTTGCGCATGGCGGAAACCGAAAAATATCCGCACGTCACCTATTTCCTCAACGGCGGCCGCGAGGAGCCGTTCCCCGGCGAGGACCGCATCATGGTGCCCTCGCCCAAAGTGGCAACTTACGATCTGCAGCCGGAAATGTCGGCACCCGAACTGACGGCCAAAGCGGTGGAAGCGATCGAGTCGCGCAAATACGACCTGATCGTGCTCAACTTCGCCAACCCGGACATGGTCGGCCATACCGGCAGCCTGCCGGCGGCGATCAAGGCGGTGGAGACTGTCGACACCGGGCTCGGCAAGATCGCCGCTGCGATCAACAAAGTGGGCGGCGCGCTGCTGGTCACCGCCGACCACGGCAATTGCGAAATGATGCGCGATCCGCAAACCGGCGGCCCGCACACGGCGCACACCACCAATCTGGTGCCGCTCATCCTGGCAGGCGCGGGCAACCGGTTGCTGCTGGCGGAGGGACGGCTCGCCGACATCGCGCCGACCTTGCTGGAATTGATGGGTCTGCCCAAGCCGCCGGAGATGACCGGCACATCGCTGTTGGCGTCGTAAGGCGCTCTGCCGCCGACCCAATCTCGGTTCGTTCCCGCACAAGCGGGAACGAACGGGAGATCGACTGAGTCGGCATCGCTCGTGTTGATCGGCGCCGCCGTCTCACTTTGATGCAATATCCTTCGCCAGGTTTTTCGCGATCTTGCCGGCAACGACAACGCAAATAAGGCCGGCGACCACAAAGACGAGCGAGGTTGTCGACGACGCCACGCTGTCAGTCTTGAACGTGTAGGCGCCGACGAAGGCGGCAACGCCGGCGCCGAACAGCGCGAACACGCGCCCTCGCTTGGCGGCGATTTCCTGCTCCGTCATCGCCCGCCCCCATCTAGAAATTGCCGAGGCCTAGCACGTCGGCCATCGAATACAGCCCCGGCTTCTGTCCGCGCGCCCACAGCGCGGCATGCAATGCGCCGCGCGCGAAGATCATGCGGTCCTCGGCCTTGTGCGTCAGCTCGACGCGCTCGGCCGGTCCGGCGAAGATCACGCTATGCTCGCCGACCACGCTGCCGCCGCGCAGCGCGGCAAAGCCGATGTCGCCCGCCTTGCGCGCGCCGGTGTGGCCGTCGCGGCTCCTGACCGAATGATTGTCGAGATTGATGCCGCGGCCTTCCGCCGCCGCGCGGCCGAGCATCAGCGCGGTGCCGGACGGCGCGTCGACCTTCTGGTTGTGATGCATCTCCAGGATTTCGATGTCGAAGGCCTTGTCGAGCGTCTTGGCCACGCGGCGCGTCAGCGCCGCCAGCAAATTGACGCCGAGGCTCATATTGCCGGACTTGACGATCACCGCGCTCTTGGCGGCGTCCTTGATCTTGGCCTCGTCGGCCGCACTCAAGCCCGTGGTGCCGATGATGTGCACCTTGCCGCCCTTGGCGGCGAGCGCGGCCAAGTTCACCGTCGCCGCCGGCGCGGTGAAATCGATGATGCCGTCAGCCTTGTCGAGCAGCGCCGCGGCGTCGCCGGTGAGCTTGACACCGTTCTCCGGCGTGCCGGCGAGCGTGCCGGCATCCCAGCCGATCAGCGGCGAGCGCGCGTCTTCCAGCGCACCGGCCAGCGCAAAATCCTTCGCATCGGCGATCGCCTTCACCAGCGTGCGGCCCATCCGCCCGCCGGCGCCGGCGACGATCAAACGCATCTCGGCCATGGGACTAACTCCGGGAACTTTGGCTTGGTATAGCGGGCAGATTTACCCTTGTCATTCCGGGGCGACCGCCGAAGGCGGGCGAACCCGGAATCCATAATCCCAGCGCTGCGCAGTATGGATTCCGGACCCGCTCGCTTCGCTCGCGTCCCGGAATGACCGAATGGGATGGTTACGGCTGCGAGCCGTCGTAGCCCTCGATCACGATCAGATCGGCATCGGCTGCGGCTTGGCGCAATGCGATGGCCTTGGCGTATTCCGGCGAGCGGTAGCAGGTCATCGCCGCCTCGAAGCTGGGGAATTCGATCACCACGATGCGGCTGCGGCTCTTGCCTTCCACACACTCGGTGCGGCCGCCGCGCGTCGTATAGCGCCCGCGATATTTGCGAAAAATATCCGGCAGGGCAGCGACGTAGTCCTTGTACCCATCCGGATTGCGCACATCGACATTGGCGATCCAATAGCCTTTGGCCATCTCAGTCTCCCCGTTGTTTTCCAGTCGCCTGTTCGATCTCATTGACGATCGCATCGGCCGCGACCTTCGGATCGCCGGCCTCCACAATGGGCCGGCCTACGACCAGATAATCGGCGCCGGCCTCGATTGCGCGAGCCGGCGTCATGATGCGCTTCTGGTCACCCGAGGCACTGCCCGCGGGGCGGATGCCGGGGGTGACCAGCGCCATGCCGCGGCCGACGATCCCGCGCAGGTTGGCGGCCTCCTCGGGCGAACAGACCAGCCCGTCGACGCCGGTGTCGCGCGCCTGCCCGGCGCGCGCCGCAGCGAGCTCGGAAACGCTCATGTCGTAGCCAGCGGCGGCAAGATCGGCGTCGTCATAGGAGGTGAGCACGGTCACCGCCAGAATGCGCAAGGTCGAGCCCTTTTTGCCTTCCACCGCCGCCTTCATGGTCTGCGGATAGGCATGCACGGTGAGAAAGGTCGCGCCGAGCTGCGCCACGCTCTCGACGCCCTTCTGCACCGTGTTGCCGATGTCGTGCAGCTTGAGGTCGAGGAACACCTGCTTGCCGGCGGCGATCAAGCCGGCGGCGAACGAGAGCCCGCCGGCGAAGGCGAGCTGATAGCCGATCTTGTAGAAGCACACGGTGTCGCCAAGGCAGGCAATCATAGCCTCCGCCGCCTGCACCGACGGCAGGTCGAGGGCGACGATCAGGCGTTCGCGGGCATCGAGCGTCAAGACCTTCTCCTTAACCGCACAACGTTCACATCATCAGCCGCGCCATGTCCACCAGCCGCGCGAGCTCAACGCGCAACAGGTCGGCGGTGTCGGCATCGGCGAGCGTGTCGCGGTCGTCGAAGGCCTGATCGGCCTGCGCGATCGCCACCTGCTCGGGGATCACCAGCGCGCCGCAGCCGAGCTCGAGGATTTGCCGCAATGCCATCAGCGAGCGCAAGCCGCCGGTACGGCCGGGCGAGGCCGAGGCGATGGCAAAGGCGCGGCGCTTGAACGCGGCATAAGCCGGCTCGCCGCGCGCCCGCACGCGCGACACCCAGTCGATGGCGTTCTTCAGCAGCGGCGTCACCGAGGCGCTGTATTCGGGGCTGGTGATGAACACGCCGTGGTGCGCCATGATCATCTCTTTGAGCGTGACCGCGTTGGCGGGAGGACCGGACCCGTTTTCGAGTTCCCCCTCGTAGATCGGCAGCGGATAATCGGCGAGCGAGATGCGCGTGACGTCGATATCGATCGTGGCGAGTTCTTTGACCGCGAGCGCCGCCAGCTTGACGTTGTGCGAACCGCTGCGGGTCGAACCTGGCAAGACGAGGATTTTTGGCGTAGCCATCGGCGGCGTCTCATGCAGCGTCATGAGCGGGCATGACGGTCAGAAGCCGCGACTGCTTACCGCCCGCGATAGACCCACACGCGCGCCGGCGGCAGGTTCAGCCAGATCAATTCGGAAGCCTCGGCCTTGATGCCGGAGAGCGCCTTCGGGATCGGCGGCACCATCGCGTAGGTGAACTGCACGAAGGGCGCGCCCGGCGCGAGCAAGCTCATCGCATCCGAAATCAGCCGCAGCCGCGTGCGCAGCGGCTTGGTGACCAGCGGCAGGCCCGACACCACCGCGGCGGCCGGCTCGCGCACGAACGTCTCCAGCAGCCGGCGCAGCCGGTAGGCGTCGCCCTGCACGACGGTCGCCGCCGGATAGCGCGTGCGCAGGAGGCGGCAGAAGTCGGGATTGAATTCGACCAAGATCAGCCGCGCCGGATCGACGCCATGCTGCACTAAGGCCTGGGTCACCGGACCGGTGCCGGGCCCGAGCTCGATCACCGGGCCGCTCGCTTTCGGATCCACATAACGCGCCATGGTGCGCGCCAGCGCCTTGCTCGACGGCATTACCGCGCCGGTCGACAGCGGCTTCTCGATCCAGGAACGGATGAACTGCATCTCGTCATCGAGACGAGGTTTCTTGGCGACGCGGGCGACGGAATGGGACGGCATCGATGCGGGTCACGCGTGCGGGGGATTTAGCTTTAGTCCAAGGAACTCAGGGGTATCGGCCCCCGGTCTGGGGGTCAAGATGGCTAGTCCGTATGGCTGCCCCGATTTCCCAGCCCATCGAGAAAATCCTTCACCCGGCTGAAGAAGCCGGCCGATTCGGGCTGAGTCGCCTCGGAAGACAGTTTTTCAAACTCGGCCAGCAATTCGCGCTGACGTTTGGTGAGGTTTTGCGGCGTTTCCACCGATACTTGAACGTACATGTCGCCGGCTTGTTTCGAGCGGAGGACCGGCATCCCCTTGCCGGACAGCCGGAATCGCCGCCCGGCCTGGGTGCCGGCGGGAACTTTGACCTTGGCCTGGCTGCCGTCGATCGCCGGCACCTCGAATTCGCCGCCGATTGCCGCGGTCACCATGGAGACCGGTACCCGGCAATGCAGGTCGGCGCCGTCGCGCTGGAAGAATTCGTGCGGGGTAATGGCGAGGAAAATATAAAGGTCGCCGGCCGGACCGCCGCGCAGACCAGCCTCGCCTTCGCCGGCAAGACGGATGCGGGTACCGTCTTCGACCCCGGCCGGGATATTCACCGACAAATTGCGCTCGCGCGTGACGCGCCCGGCACCGGCGCACAAGGGACAGGGATTCTCGATCACCTGACCGCGGCCCTGACAGCTCGGGCAGGTGCGCTCGAGCGTGAAGAAGCCTTGCGCATGCCTGATCTTGCCGGCGCCGCCGCAGGTGGCGCAGGGCTTCGGCTTGCTGCCGGCTTTGGCGCCGCTGCCGGAGCAGGCCTCGCAAACCACCGAGGTGGGGATGTGGATCTGCGCCGTCTTGCCCTCGAAGGCCTCCTCGAGGCTGATTTCCATGTTGTAGCGCAGGTCGGCGCCGCGCTCGCGGCCTTGCGCACGGCCGCGCCGGCCGCCACCCATGCCGAACAGGTCCTCGAAGATGTCGGAGAAGGTCGAGGCAAAATCAGCGCCGAAGCCGTGCGCGCCGGCGCCCATGCCGCCGTGCTCGAAGGCGGCGTGGCCGAAACGGTCGTAGGCGGCGCGCTTGTCGCCGTCCTTGAGCACGTCATAGGCCTCGTTGAGTTCTTTGAATTTGTGCTCGCACTCGGCGTCGCCCGGATTGCGATCCGGATGATGCTGCATGGCGAGCTTGCGGAACGCAGCCTTGAGCTCGGCATCGCTGCAGGTGCGCGAGACGCCCAGGACCTCGTAGTAGTCGCGTTTCGACATGCCGGTCCCGCCGTTATATCACGCCACAGCCGTACTTGATTCGGCAGCCGCGCGCGCTTTGCAAAGTGATACCCCGGGGACAACGCCCCGGGGTTACACATGTCTCGTCAGTCGACGATCGCACGGCCAGCGCCTTGCGCTTAGGCGGACTTCTTGTCGTTCTTGTCGTCGACCTCGGTGAACTCCGCGTCGACAACGTCTTCCTTCTTCTCCGCCTTGGCGCCGTCGCCGCCGGGAGCGGACTGCTCCTGCTGCGCCTTGTACATGGCCTCGCCAAGCTTCATCGACGCCTGTGCCAGTGCATTGGTCTTCTGCTGGATCGCGTCGGCATCGTCGCCCTTGAGCGCCTCTTTCAAGTCGGCCATGGCGTTCTCGATCGCGGTGCGCTCGGCCTCGCCCACCTTGGAGCCGTGCTCGGCCAAGGCCTTCTCGGTCGAATGCACCAAAGCCTCGGCGTGGTTCTTGGCCTCGACCGCCGCCTTGCGCTTCTTGTCCTCTTCGGCGTGGGCTTCCGCGTCCTTGACCATCTTCTCGATGTCGCCCTCGGACAGGCCACCCGACGCCTGGATGCGGATCTGCTGTTCCTTGCCGGTCGCCTTGTCCTTGGCGGACACGTTGACGATACCGTTGGCGTCGATGTCGAAGGTGACCTCGACCTGCGGCACGCCGCGCGGGGCCGGCGGAATACCGACCAGGTCGAACTGGCCGAGCAGCTTGTTATCGGCCGCCATCTCGCGCTCGCCCTGGAAGACGCGGATCGTAACCGCGTTCTGGTTATCCTCGGCGGTGGAGAACACCTGGCTCTTCTTGGTCGGGATCGTGGTGTTGCGGTCGATGATGCGGGTGAACACGCCGCCCAAAGTCTCGATGCCGAGCGAGAGCGGGGTCACGTCGAGCAGCAGGACGTCCTTGACGTCGCCTTGCAGCACGCCGGCCTGGATGGCGGCGCCGATGGCGACCACCTCGTCCGGGTTGACGCCCTTGTGCGGCTCCTTGCCGAACAACTGCTTCACCACTTCCTGCACCTTCGGCATGCGCGTCATGCCGCCGACCAGGACGACTTCGTTGATCTCGGCCGCCGACACGCCGGCGTCTTTCATCGCCTGGCGGCAGGGCTGGATCGTCTTCTGGATGAGGTCGTCGACCAGCGCCTCGAACTTGGCGCGGGTGAGCTTCATGGTGAGGTGTTTGGGACCGGAGGCGTCCGCCGTGATGAACGGCAGATTGATCTCGGTCTGTGTCGTGGACGACAGCTCGATCTTCGCCTTCTCGGAGGCTTCCTTCAGGCGCTGCAGCGCGAGCTTGTCGCGGCGCAGGTCGATGCCCTGTTCCTTCTGGAATTCGTCGGCCAGATAATTGACCAGCCGCATGTCGAAGTCTTCGCCGCCGAGGAACGTATCGCCGTTCGTCGACTTCACCTCGAACACGCCGTCGCCGATTTCCAGAATGGAGATATCGAAGGTGCCGCCGCCGAGGTCGTAGACCGCGATGGTGCCGGTCTTCTGCTTGTCGAGACCGTAGGCGAGCGCGGCCGCGGTCGGCTCGTTGATGATGCGCAGCACCTCGAGGCCGGCGATCTTGCCGGCGTCCTTGGTGGCCTGACGCTGGGCGTCGTTGAAATACGCGGGAACGGTGATGACGGCCTGCTCGACCTTGCTGCCGAGATAGGATTCCGCAGTCTCCTTCATCTTTTGCAGGATGAAGGCGGAGATTTGCGAGGGCGAATACTGCTTGCCGTCCGCCTCGACCCAGGCGTCGCCGTTCGAGGCCTTGGCAATCTTGTAGGGGACGAGCTTCTTGTCCTTCTCCACCATCGGGTCGTCGTAGCGCCGGCCGATCAGGCGCTTGACCGCAAAGATGGTCTTTTCCGGATTGGTGACCGCCTGGCGCTTGGCCGGCTGGCCGACGAGACGCTCGCCGTCGTCGGTGAAGGCGACGATCGAAGGCGTGGTGCGCATGCCTTCCGCGTTCTCGATGACTTTCGGGGTCTTTCCTTCCATGACGGCAACGCACGAATTGGTGGTGCCGAGGTCGATGCCGATGACCTTGCCCATGGTTCTTCCTCTCAAAATTGCGGCAGGCCGGCCGGGCCGCTTGGCGCCCCTACGGGTATCCGCGGCTCATCCACGGACCCCCTGATCCAGCCCCCTGGATACGCTTTTTGCCGCATTTCTGCGGCTCAATGGCTCATATAGGAGGGCCACCCCGCCCCGCAAGCCAGCCTGTCACGAAATCGCGGGCCGGCGCGGGCCGTTCCAGCCCCGCGAACAGAACAAGGTTAATCGCGCCATTGCCGCAGCGGGGGGCACCGGCTAGGCAAACCGTCCAAAGGAACAGACAGCGTCATGCCTCGCCGGCTCATGGCTTACCTCATCGCGGCCTGGGCCGCCTTTGTGATCCTGGCGCCGGCTTGCGTGGCCGAGCCGGCCTTCCCGGTCGGCTTGCGTATCGGCATCGAGCCGCCAGGCGATCTCAAGCCGAGTGTCCGCTTCTCCGGCTTCGAGGACGCCGATCGCAAGGTCGCCATCACCATTCTCGATCTGCCGGCGGGCGCCTATGGCGAGCTCGAGCGCGCGGCGACCGCCAAGGCGCAGCCCGGTTTTGCGATCAAACGGGAGAATTTTTCGTTCCGCAGCGGCAGCGGCCAGTTGTTCAGCGGCAGCGCGCAGGTCAACGGCGTCACGCTGCACAAATGGATCTTGCTGGCCGTGGCCGCCGACAAGGACCTGACCGCGATGATCGACGTCGAAGTGCCGGAGGCGGCGCTCAAGGTCTATTCCGACGCGGCGGTGCGCAAGGCGCTGGCCAGCGTCACCTTCCGCGCCGCGCCGATCCAGGAGCAGCTTGGCCTGCTGCCGTTCAAGCTCGGCGAGCTCGCCGGCTTTCGCGTGTTGAAGGTCATCCCCGCCGGCGGCGTGCTGCTGACCGAGGGGACAGGCGACGACTTGAGCAAGCAGCCTTATGTCATCGTCTCGATCGGGCGCGGCTCGCCGGAAGCGGCCGACGACCGCCCGCGCTTTGCGCGCGATCTTCTATCGACGGCGCCGCTGAGCAACATCCGCCTGCAGTCGGCGGATTCAATGCGCATTGGCGGCTCGCCCGGCTATGAGATCAGGGCGGAGGCGCAGGGACCGAACGGCGAACCGGTGATGGTGGCGCAATGGCTGCGCTTTTCCGGCGATGGCTATGTGCGCGTCGTCGGCGTCGGCCGCAAGGAGGATTGGGACGCGGTGTTCACCCGCTTCCGCGCGGTGCGCGACGGCATCGAAATCCGTTGAGCCGATCGGTGTCTAGAACTTGATCGTGCTGCGCAGCCCCGCGACCAACGCGTTGCCCACGGTGACATTGGGATTATTCGGATCGGGCACATTGCCGCCCGGATGCACTACGTATTGCAGGTCGGGCTGCAGTGTCCACCAGGGTGCGACCTGCACCTGATAGGTCAATTCGAAGACCATCTCGTGGTCGCGGATCGGATAAGGCGGCCCGTTGATCGCCAGCGTGTCCTGATCGAGCGCCGCGGCATCCTTGCTGATCTGAGCGTAAGACGCGCCGAAGGTGAGCACGTCATCGGCGCGGCCGGACAGCGGGCCCTTGATGCCGAAGCCGCCGTCGACATAGGCCGACACCAGATTGCGGTCGGAGGGCGCGAAGCCGCCGCGCAGGAAAAGGTTCACGCTGCTCTTGTCGCCGCGCCAGACCATCTGATCGGCAAGCGCATAGACGCCGCCGTTGCCGCTGTGATTGAGCGGACCGGCGGCGGTCGGATCGGCCAACGAAACGACCATTCCGCCGGCCGTGAGGCCGAAATGCTGGTCGGCGAAATCGGCCGTCGCGTACCAACCGCCGAGCTTGTAGACGCCGGAGAGGCCGGTCGCGTTCTTGTCCTGATTGACTGCGTATTGCAGCTCGCTCATCACCAGCGCGCCGCCGCTGAAACTGAAGGTCAGGCCGTAGCGGTTGCAGGCCTGCGGATTATCGTTGCAGTCGGCGCCGGCCGGATTGCCGGAGAACACCGCGGTCTGCCAGGTCAGCTGCTCGGTCGGCTTGACGGCGACGCGCACGCCGGGCGTGGCCAGCGGAAGGGCCGGTCCGCCGCTCACCATGTTGGCGGACACCACGCTGGCCCAGCCGAAGGTGCCGTTGAGCAGATTGGCCGCGGTCGCGCTGTTGAGGAATTCGTCGTCGGCCGCGATTTGCCCGATGCGGATCGACAGCTTGTCGTCGAACAGGCTCTGCTGGAAATAGGCAGTGAACAGCCGCGTGGTCGCCAGCGCGTCGATATCGCTGACGTCGCCGATGCTGCCGACATTGTCGGCGGCGACGCGGCCGGCATTATGCAGCTGGTAGATGGTGAAATGCGTGCTCGCGCCTTTCCAGCCGACCAATTTGTCGAGTTCGGTATCGACGGACAATTCCAGGCGCCCTTCGTAGCTCGCCGCGCGACGCAGGCCGCCGGACAACACGCCCATGATCTCATCGGTTGAGATCAGCTTGATGCCGATGCCATAGTTTTCCTTGAGCGCGGTGCGCGCGCCGCCCCAATCGCCGGTGAGCGTATCCTGCTCCCAGATCGAGGTGGGTTGTTTCGGTTTATCGTCGGCCCGCGCGCCGGGCATCGCGAATGCGATCGCTGCGGCCCCCGCGAGAAGCTTACCTAGGATGGTAGTGCCGTTGCCCCGCATGATTCGCCGCATACTTGTACAATCAATCGGCGATCGTTTCGATGCCGCCTTTGCGCGACTGACCGAATTCTCACCAGGGCATTGTCCGGCGGTAAAATACCGAACGCGGCGCGCCGTGCGCGCGCAAAATATTTCAATGTTTTGGCGAGGCGAGGCTACTTCGCGCCGGACTGCGGATTGTCGTTGGCCGAGGCCGGCTGCGCTTTCGGCGCGGCTTTGACCACCGCGACCAGCGCCGGACGCAAGACGCGATCGCCGAGCGTGTAGCCGGCTTGGATCACTTGCGCGACGTGACCGGGGGGCAGGTCCGGATTCTCGATTTCGTACATCGCCTGATGGAAATTGGGGTCGAATTTCTCGCCGGCCGGTGAGAATTTCTTCACGCCGTGCTTTTCCAGCACATTGAGCAATTCGCGCTCGGTCAACTCGACGCCTTCGACCAGGGCCTTGACCTTCGGATCGCTTTGCTGGCGCAGCTCGGAGCCCATGGCGTCGAAGGCGCGCTGCATGTTGTCGGCGACCGCCAAGACGTCGCGGGCGAAACTGGCATTGCCGTAGAGGCGCGCGTCGGCGACCTCGCGCTCGGTGCGTTTGCGCAGGTTCTCCATCTCGGCCAGCGTACGCAGCAGCTTGTCCTTGTATTCGGCCGCCTCGCGCACGAGCTCGGCCACCGGATCGGGCTCAACCGCCGCGATCCCGGCGTCCGGCTTGGTTTCGGGCTCGGCACCCGCGGTTTCGGCCTGGCGCGCGGTCGGGTCCGTCATCGTGCTTGATCCATGCATGGTTCGGATGCGGGGGATATCAGGGTTCGGACGCGAAAAATCAAGCATTTCAGCGCGCATGGTGCCGAAAAGTGGGGGACCGGTTTTCGGAAAAGACCATGCGCAAAGTCAGGAAGAAAGGAGCCGGCTGACGATGCGAGCGGTATAATCCACCATCGGGATGACGCGGGCGTAATTGAGCCGAGTCGGCCCGATCACCCCGATCACGCCGACGATGCTGCCCTTGCTGTCACGGTAGGGCGCGACGATGGTCGAGGAACCTGAGAGCGAAAACAGCTTGTTCTCCGAACCGATGAAGATGCGCACGCCGTCGCCGCGCTCGGCGCGGCCGAGCAGATCGATCACCTCGCGCTTGGTCTCCAGCGCGTCGAATAGCGAGCGCACCCGTTCGAGGTCCTCCAGCGCGTGCAGGTCCTCTAAGAGATTGGCATGGCCGCGCACGATCAGCTTGCGCTCGTCGCTTTCCCCGCCCGACCAGCTGGCAAGACCCGCGGCGACGATCTTCTGCGTGAGCTGATCGAGCTCGGCCTGCCCCGCCACCGCCGCGGTTTCAATTTCGACGCGCAGTTCGGCCAGCGTCTTGCCGCGGATGCGCGCGTTGAGAAAATTGCCCGCCTCGACCAGCGCCGAGGTGGGCAGGCCGGCCGGCACGTTGAGGATGCGGTTCTCGACCTGGCCGTCTTCCGCCACCAGCACGGCGAGCGCGCGCGCCGGCTCGAGTTGGACGAATTCGATGTGCTTGAGCCGCACGTTGCTCTGCGTGGTCACCACCACGCCGGCCGAATGCGTCAAGCCGGACAGGGTCTGCGAGGCTTCGGTGAGCACGGTCTCCAGCGACTTGCCGTGACCGGCGGCCGCGACTTGCGCCTCGATCGAGCGGCGGTCGTTTTCGCTCAGATCGCCGACCTGCATCAGCGCGTCGACGAAAAAGCGTAAGCCCAGTTCCGTCGGCAGGCGGCCGGCCGAGGTATGCGGCGCGAAGACGAGGCCGAGCTGCTCGAGGTCCGACATCACGTTGCGCACCGAGGCCGGCGACAGCGTGATCGGCAACAGCCGCGCCAGATTGCGCGAGCCGACCGGCTCGCCGGTCGCCAAATAGCTCTCGACGATCTGGCGGAAAATCTCGCGCGAGCGCTCGTTGAGCGCCGCGAGACTGACTTGGTTTGAGCCGATCGGGACGTCGTGGGAAGCCACGGCTACTCCTTACACCCGCCAACAATGGCCATTGCGCCGGACTTGTTCAAGTCATGCATATGGTTAAGGTGTCCGGCCAACGGAAAGGGAGCAAGCCCGATGCGGCCGAGCCGCCGACAAGTCGATGAATTGCGTGCCGTTTCGCTCGAGCGCGGCGTGGTGAAATACGCCGAAGGTTCTTGTTTCGTGAAATTCGGCGACACCCACGTGCTGGTCACCGCGAGCCTGGAGGAACGGCTGCCGCCCTGGCTCAAGGGCCAGGGGCGCGGCTGGGTCACCGCCGAATACGGCATGCTGCCGCGCGCCACCTCCGAGCGTACCCGCCGCGAGGCCTCCGCCGGCAAGCAAGGCGGCCGCACGGTGGAGATCCAGCGGCTGATCGGACGCTCGTTGCGCTCGGTGATCGACCTGCAGGCCTTGGGCGAGCGGCAGATCACCATCGACTGCGACGTGATCCAGGCCGACGGCGGCACGCGCACCGCCTCGATCACCGGCGCCTGGGTGGCGCTGTCCGATTGCCTCACCTGGATGAAGGCGCGCGAGATGCTGCGCGGCGAGGTGCTGCGCGATCACATCGCCGCCGTCTCCTGCGGCGTCTGCAAGGGCACGGCGGTGCTCGATCTCGACTACGCCGAGGATTCGGAAGCCGATACCGACGCCAATTTCGTCATGACCGGCGGCGGCAACATCGTGGAAATCCAGGCCACCGCGGAAAAGATCCCGTTCAGCGAGGACCAGTTCCAGGCGCTGCTGGCGCTGGCGCGCAAGGGCATTGAGAAACTGGTGGGCTTGCAGAAGCTGGCGGTGGCGTGAGCCGAAAGCTGACAGGCCCGGTGGTGATCGCCACCCATAATTCCGGCAAGCTCGCCGAGATGCGCGACTTGCTCGCGCCCTACGGCATCGCGGCGCAGTCGGCCGGCGAGCTTGGATTGAGCGAGCCGGCGGAAACCGGAAAGACTTTCGCCGCCAACGCGCGCATCAAGGCGATGGCCGCGGCGAAAGCGGCGCACAAGGCGGCCTTCGCCGACGACTCGGGTCTGGTGGTCGACGCGCTTGGCGGCGAGCCCGGCATTCACTCGGCGCGCTGGGCGGGGCCGGACAAGGATTTCCGTTTCGCCATGAACAAGATCCAGACGCTCTTGATCGAGCGCGGCGCCAAGACGCCCGAACAGCGGCGATGCCATTTCATCGCCGCGCTGTGTCTCGCCTGGCCGGACGGGCATACGGAAGAATTCGAAGGCCGCGTCGATGGCGTCGCGGTATGGCCGCCGCGCGGCGACAAGGGCTTCGGCTACGATCCGCTGTTCAAGCCCGACGGCTTCGACGTGACCTTCGGGCAGATGAGCGCCGAGGAAAAACACGGCCTGCCGCCGAAGGGCCAAGGCCTATCGCACCGCGCCCGGGCGTTTATGAAGTTGGCGGCGGCATGTCTGCGGCAATAGTTCTTCGGCTCGCGCTCTTGCGCAGGTTCACGATCGTTACAATTTTAATCACTTCTCAGCCCGCGCATCGCGTTGCCACTGGCCGTGACCCCGCGACGCATTTACACTTGTTAACATGTCATTAACCACGTTCGCGCCGTTCGCCGTCTACGTGCACTGGCCCTTCTGCCTGTCGAAGTGCCCCTATTGCGACTTCAACAGCCACGTGCGCCACGGCGGCGTCGACGAGGCGCGCTTCGTGCGCGCGATCGAGAGCGAGCTCAAGGCGACCGCCGCCCGCGTCGCCGGCCGCACGGTGTCGACCATCTTCTTCGGCGGCGGCACGCCGTCGCTGATGCAGCCGGCCTCGGTCGCGGCGATCCTCGACGCCATCGCCAGGCACTGGAGCGTCGCGCCCGACGTCGAAGTCACGCTCGAAGCCAATCCGACCAGCGTCGAGGCGACGCGCTTTCGCGGCTATCGCGCAGCCGGCGTCAATCGCGTCTCGCTCGGCGTGCAGGCGCTCGACGACACGTCGTTGAAAGAGTTGGGGCGACTGCACACGGCGCAGGAAGCGCTCGACGCGGTCGCCGTGGCGCGCGCCAATTTCGAGCGTTACTCGTTCGACCTCATCTACGCGCGTCCACGGCAGACGCTCGCCGCCTGGCAGGCCGAACTCAAGCGCGCGATCGCGGAAGCCGCCGAGCATCTGTCGCTCTATCAGCTCACCATCGAACAAGGCACGCCGTTTTTTGGCCTGCACAAAACCGGCAAGCTCGTCGTTCCCGACGATGATACCGCGCGCGATCTTTACGACCTCACACAGGCGACCTGCGCCGCGGCTGGCCTGCCGGCCTACGAAGTCTCCAACCACGCGCGGCCGGGCGCCGAGTGCCGGCACAATCTGGTCTATTGGCGCGGCCACGAATATGCCGGCGTCGGTCCGGGCGCGCACGGCCGGCTCAACATCGACGGCCGCCGCGTTGCGACCGAAACCGAGAAGCGCCCGGAAAGCTGGCTGATGCGGGTCGAGGCTTCGGGCACGGGGCTCATCGTCGACGACAAGCTCACTTCGGGCGAGACCGCCGACGAATTTCTGCTGATGGGGCTGCGTCTTGCCGAAGGCATCGAGCCGGAACGCTACACGGCGATTTCGGGCCGCGCGCTAGACCCTAAGCGCATTTCCATTCTGCGCGACGAAGGTGCGGTTGAGACCACCAGCGAAGGCCGCCTGCGCGTGACGCAGTCGGGCTTTCCCGTGCTCGATGCGGTGGTGGCCGATTTGGCGGCTTGACCGTATTCCGGGGCGCGGGCAAAGCGAGCGAACCCCAAATCCAGAGCGACATTCTCTTCGCCAATTGCGCTCGGCCCTGGAGTCCGGGTCCGGCGCTCACGCGCCGTCCCGGAACGACAAAAATCACGTCCCCGGCGCGAACGACTTCGGCGCCGGGCTGATCACCTGGCCGCCGCCGGGCGTCACGCGCAGCACCGCGAGGCCGCGCTCGTTGGTGCCGTCGGCGCGGAAGCGGAACACGCCGTCGATGCCGGCAAAACCCGACGAATTGGTCAGCACCTGTTCGCTGAAGCGGGCCGGCCCTTGCGTCTTCACCAGCGCCGCGACCAGCGCCACCGCGTCATAGGCGAGCGTCGCCGTGCGCACCGGGTCCTGCCCGTAGCGGGCGCGGTAGCGCGCCGCGAAATTGCGGAAGCCGGCCGGATCGGGCGCCGGGTACCAACCGCCGTCGAGCGTCGTGTCGCCCATGATGCGCTGATCGTCCGACCACACGCCGGTGCCGAGCAGTTGCACGCGCTTGGTATTGACGCCAGCGCCGGCGAGCGCGCGCACCACTTGCGACACCGCGTCGCCGCCGTCGGGTATGAGGATCGCATCGACATGCGCGGCCGCCTGCGCCACGCGGCGCACCGGCTCGCCAAGCCTGTTCGGATCGGGCGGATATTTCTCCAGCGCCACGATGCGGCCGCCGCGGCGCGCCACTTCCTGCTGGAAGGCGGCCTCCACCACGGTGCCATAGGCGCTGTCCGGAACCAGTGCGGCGAACGAGCGCTTGCCGCGCGAAACGGAGAACGCGACGATGCGCTTGACGTCGGTCTCCGGCAGGAAGCTCAACAGATAGACGCCGCGCGTGGCGACGCCGACATCGGTCGAGAAGGCGATCACCGGAATATTGCGCTGCCGCGCCACCGCGCCGACCGCGCTCACCGCTTCCGCGAACAGCGGGCCGATGATGATCTCGGCGCCCTCGTTGATCGCCTGCTGCGCGCCGGCTTGCGCGCCCTGCGGGGTGCCGCCGTCGTCCTTCACCAAGAGTTGGATGTTCGGATTCTTGAATTCGGCGAGCGCGAGGTCCGCGGCGTTCTTCATCGAGCTCGCGGCGACGCCGGCATTGCCCTGCGCCGACAGCGGCAGGATGAGGGCGACGCGGATCTGGCCCTGGCCGAGCGTGGCGGCAGGCGCCGGCTCGACGGCCGGCGGCGGCGTGTTGCTGAAGAATTCGGAATTGCCGCCGGCGCAGGCGGTGAGCACGACGGCCGCGGCGGCAAAGCAGAGCGTCGCGCAGACCTGGCGTCGCCCGCGCGACGGCGTCTCCTCCTCAGCCCGCCTCCCCGGCATGGTGGCTCCCCGCGTGACAGTTCAATGTCAGCCGCGACTATCCGCTATTTTTCCCCGCAAAGTAAAGCCGTGGAAACGAAGGGGAATTTGTTACGATGACGCGCCACCAGCCGCCGTCTAAACTCGCCGCCATGGGCACAGACAACAAGACCGCGGACGCCGGGCGCAAGCGCCGCTATGCGCTGTCCGGCGCGGCGCTCGAGGCGCCGCCGCTCACCGCCGGGCTTTATCTGGTGGCGACGCCGATCGGCAACTTGCGCGACATCAGTCTGCGCGCGTTGGAGACGCTCGCCGCGGCCGACGTGATCGCCTGCGAGGACAGCCGCGTCACCCGCAAGCTCACCGAACATTACGGCATTGCGACGCCGCTGACGCCCTATCACGAGCACAACGCCGCCGAAGCGCGCCCGAAACTGCTTGCCCGCCTGGCGGCCGGGCAAGCGGTGGCGCTGGTTTCTGACGCCGGCACGCCGCTGATCTCCGATCCAGGCTACAAGCTGGTGCGCGCGGCGAGCGAAGCCGGGCACCCGGTGATCGCGGTGCCGGGCGCTTCTGCGGTGCTGACGGCGCTAGGCGCTGCCGGCCTGCCGACCGACCGATTTTTCTTCGAAGGCTTCTTGCCGCCGAAGCAGGCGGCCCGGCAAAAGCGCATCGCGCAGCTCGCCGCCGTTCCGGCGACGCTGGTGCTGTTCGAGAGCGGGCCGCGCCTCTCCGCGGCGCTGACCGATCTCGCCGCGGGACTGGGGCCGCGCCCGGCCGCGATCTGCCGCGAGCTGACCAAGCTGCACGAGGAGATCCGCCGCGACGACCTCGCCGCTCTCGCCCGCCGCTATGCCGACGGCGGCGAGACGCGCGGCGAGATTGTCATCGTCGTCGCGCCGCCGACGGAAGCAGGCGAGAGCGCCGATGACGTCGACGAGCTGTTGCGCCGCGCGCTCGACCGCGTCTCGGTCAAGGACGCGGTCGGCGAAGTGGCGCTGGCTACCGGCCGGCCACGCCGCGAGGTCTACCAGCGCGCGCTGGCACTCACGAAGGCGAACGGCGATGGCGCGGCGTGACGGCACACGCTGATCTTCGTCGAGGTGAAGGCGCGGGACACGCTCGATGCCGCGGCGGAAGCGGTGACCGAGCGGCAGCAGCAGCGCATCGCCGCGGCGGCGGCAGTCTGGCTCGCCAATAATTTGCAGCCGACGATCCGCGACTTGCGCTTCGACGCGATCCTGGTCGCGCCCGGCAAGCTGCCGCGCCACATTCCGGCGGCGTTTGAATCTTGATTGTCATTCCGCGACACGCGCGGAGCGCGTGGGCCCGGAATCCAGACCCAAACAACGGATGCAAGAGGCGGCGGCCCTGGATTCCAGGTTCGCGGGCTGCGCCCGCGCCCCGGAATGGCAAGGCTCTAAGCGCTCAGCCTTTGGAAGAACGCATCGACCTGGCCGCGGATGCGGCCGGCGACGCTGCCGAGATCGTCGGCCACCATCTTCACCGCGCCGGCGCTCGAACGCGTATCTTCGGTCGCGGTGCCGACCAGCCCGACCTCGTCGGCGGTCTCCACCGTGCGCTTGGCAGCGATTTCGACGCTGCGGGCGATTTCCGCGGTGGCGGCGCCCTGCTCGGTGACCGCCGCGGCGATGGCGCCGCTGATGTCGCCGATTTCGCGGATGATGTGCTCGATTGAGGTGATCGCCTCGATCGAGCGCACGGTGGCGCGCTGCATGCCGGCGATCTGCGCGGCGATTTCCTCGGTGGCGCGGCTGGTCTGCCCGGAGAGCGCCTTCACCTCGCCGGCCACCACGGCGAAGCCGCGCCCGGCCTCG
>DATJVE010000035.1:0-24128 GCA_035501975.1 Pseudolabrys sp. | reverse complement strand
GTCGCCATGCTGCGCAAGGAGCGGCAGACGCTGTTCTTCTCCGCCACCATGCCGCAGGAGATCACCAAGCTCGCCGCCCAAATGCTGCGCGATCCGGCGCGCGTGGCGGTGACGCCGCAGGCCTCCACCGCCGAGCGGGTCGAGCAGCGCGTGATCCTCACCGAGAAGGCCTCGAAGCCGGCGCTGCTCGCCGAAGTGCTGAAGACGGAGACGATCGACCGCGTGCTGGTGTTCACCCGCACCAAGCACGGCGCCGACAAGGTCGTGCGCGGCCTGCAAAAGGCCGGGCACGCCGCCGAGGCGATCCACGGCAACAAATCGCAGAACCAGCGCGAGCGCGTGCTCGCCGCCTTCCGTTCCGGAGCTTTGCGCACCTTGATCGCCACCGACATCGCCGCCCGCGGCATCGACGTGGACGGCGTCAGCCATGTCGTCAATTATGACCTGCCGAACATCCCCGAATCCTACGTCCACCGCATCGGCCGCACCGCCCGCGCCGGGGCCGATGGCGTGGCGATTTCCTTCTGCGATCATGAGGAAGCGGCCTATCTGCGCGACATCGAGCGGCTGATCCGCATGGCGATCCCTTCGACCGACCGCCGCACCGGCCGCGCGCCTGCGCACCGGCCGGCCCAGCAAAATGCCAGAAACCGGCAGCACGGCCGGCCGCAGCAGGACAACCGCCAGCAACGCGCCCATGGCGGCGGCAACGGCCACCACGCCAAGGACGGCCACCGGGGCCATACCGGCGGCAACGGCCACCATGGCCGCGCGAGCCAGAACGGCCACCAGACGCCCCCCCGGCAGCACGCTACTGCGGGGGAGCCAAGCGGCATCGAAAATGTTACATTCCTCCAGCGCCCGAATGAGCCGCGCCGCAACGCCGGCCACCGCGCACGCTGACATCGACCGGGAGACGAATTGGATGGCGAAGGAAGAAATGCTGGAGTTCGACGGCACGGTGACCGAAGTCCTGCCGGACGGAAATTTCCGGGTGAAACTCGACAACGGTCACGAGGTGCTGGCCTACACCGCCGGCAAGATGCGCAAGTTCCGCATCCGCACCGGCGTCGGCGATCGCGTAATCGTGGAAATGTCGCCTTATGACCTGCACCGCGGGCGCATCAGCTTCCGCCACAAGGGCGAGGCGCCGGCCCCTTCGCCGCAGCAGCGCCGGCCGACCTTCCGCGGACGCCGCTAGCATCCCTCGGCCGGTGCTAATTGCCGCGCGCACCCAGGCGCGCGGCGGTTAGAGACCTCTCATGACCGCCGGTCGATCGAAGGGTGAATTCACGAAATCCTATGCCCGATGGCGATCACGCCGGCTCGGCCAAATTACAGACAGGCTTGAGCAAGGGCTTCTGTTTAATCTGCTCGAGTCAGTGTCCGGCAAGACACTGCTCGACGTGGGCTGTGGTGACGCTGTCTTTGCCCTCGACATCGCTCGTCGTGGCGGCCTGGTGACCGGCCTTGACGCAGATCCGACGATGATTGCGGCTGCCGAACGGCGGGCCCAACACGACGGCTTGCAATTGCGCCTGATCGTCGGACGGGCGGAGAATTTGCCGTTCAACGATGCGGCGTTTGACCTTGTGGTCGCCGTGACCATGCTCTGCTTTGTCCGGGATGCGGAAGGAGCGGTTAAGGAAATGGCCCGAGTGCTCAAGCCGGGAGGATCGCTGATCATTGGCGAACTCGGCCGCTGGAGCCTTTGGTCCGCATACCGACGCATTCGCGGCTGGCTTGGTGATCCCACCTGGCGTAGGGCAAAATTTCGCTCGGCCACGGAGCTTCACAATCTGGTCGCCGCGGCCGGTCTCAAAGTCACAACAACGCGCGGGGCGGTACATTATCCGCCTTGCGGTATCGCCGCGCGGCTCCTTGCACCGATTGATCTGTGGCTCGGCCGGCGCGTGACGTTCGGATCGGCCTTTATTGCCCTCTCGGCAAGCAACCCGGCCGGGCCCTAATCGCGAGCACCGCCCGCCTGCTGCGGCAACAACGCCGTCACGAGGGTTGCGAGAAGCGTCAGCGCGGCGGTGGTGCCTTCCGCTTCGCCCTTCTCGAAGTCCTGTCCGGCGAGTCCCATAGTATTGGTAACATGCGCAAGGCAGAGGACCTGCTTGCCGCGCCGGCGCGCGAATGTGTAGAGCGCAGCCGCCTCCATTTCCACGGCCAGCACGCCCTTAGCGCGTGCCGCGGCGACGGCCGCGGCAGTTTCGCGGAAGGGAGCATCCGTCGTCCAAGTGGCGCCGACATAGGCGCGCAGCCCTGCGTCCGTCAGCGCACGCATAGCCGTTTCGACGAGGTGTGGATCGGCTTCGGCGAACGCAGCGGGCGCAGCGTAGTGATAACTGGTTCCTTCATCGCGCAACGCGCGGTCAATGACGACGAAATAAGGTGGGCTCCCGGCCGGAACGATCTGCCCGGCCGAGGTTAGACTGATCAAGACGCGGCAGCCGCAGGCAAAGAGCTCTTCAGCAATCAAGACTGCGAAGGGCGCACCCACCGCGCAGCCAACGATGCCGACGGTTTGTCCCGCGAGTTGGAAGCTAAAGAGGTCCGTATGGTAGCAGGGCCAGGCATCGAAGCGCGTTGCCCGGCCGGAATTCTTCAGACGACGGGCGATGTCCCCATCGGGATCGAGGATGCAGACCCCCGGCACATTGGCGGCAATAAGGCCTTTCTGCCGCCGTGCTTCCCGCAGCAGGGCGGCGGGCTCGAAGACCGAGGGCGCGTCTAGGTCCTTGTTGTCGAGAATTGGTGGGGAAACCACGCACGCTCCTGAACGGTTGCGCCGGGCGCGATGCATTCCCAGCTTAGGACCGGTAGCATGCACTCAAACGGCGGCGGAAAACAGACGTGAGCACTTCCGAGCGGCAGACCCACTGGCAGAACGTCTATCAGACCAAGGGCGAAGGCGAGGTCAGCTGGTTTGAGGCCAATCCGGCGATCTCGCTTGATCTTATTCGAGCAACCGGCGTCAAGGCCGATGCTTCGATCATCGACGTCGGCGGAGGCGCTTCGCGATTGGCCGATGCGCTGAGCGAGCAAGGCTTCAAATCCATCACAATACTCGACCTCTCGGAGAAAGCGTTTGCGACGTCACGGGCCCGGCTGGGCGCGCGTGCTGCCAAGATCGATTGGATCGTTGCCGACATAACGAGGTGGCAACCGACTAAGACTTACGGCATCTGGCACGACCGAGCCGCTTTTCATTTCCTCACCGAGCCGGACGATCGCGCCGCTTATGTCCGTTGCTTGCGCAAGGCCGTGCGCATGGGCGGCCACGTCATCATAGGAACGTTCGCGCCGGACGGCCCGCAGCGTTGCAGCGGTCTGCCAGTCGTGCGGCACGATGCCGGCTCGCTCGGGAAAGTGCTCGGGCCATCATTTAAGCTGATGGAAAGCCGACGGCACGATCATCAGACGCCGGCCGGCGGCATTCAGCAGTTCCAGTTCAGCCGATTTCAACGCATCAATGGTGCGTGATGAAGCCGTGACAGGCGTTTTCCTTGCGCGACAAATCGCCTATTGCTGCCTCATCGCGCCGCATCGCGTGTAACACATAAACAGACGTGCCATGGCAAGATCCTTTCCACTTAATTTTGTGCTCGTCCTCATGGTCGCCGGCGGTCTCTGTTCGGCACTGGCACAGGAGCGGCCGCCAGTAACCCGGGACACGCCGGCCGCGCATCACGAGCCCGCTAAAGGCGTGCTGCGCCTGCTGCCGCCTGACTCGGTCACCGAGCACTCCGTCGACACGGCGCATGGCAAGCTCGCCTATACGGCAACCGCCGGCACGCTGCCGTTCTACGATCAGTCCGGTGAGCAGAGCGCGGCGGTGTTCTACACCGCCTATGTCGCCAAGAACGCGGGCGCCAACCGCCCGCTCACTTTCGTGTTCAACGGCGGGCCGGGTGCGGCCTCCGCCTTTCTGCATCTCGGCCTGGTCGGCCCGCGCATCCTCGATCTCGGGCCGGAAGGGCGCGACGCGGCGACCGCGCAACTGCGCGACAATCCCGACACCTGGCTCGCCTTCACCGACCTGGTGCTGATTGATCCGATCGGCACCGGCTGGAGCCGCACGGTCAAGCCGGACGACGCCAAACATTTCTGGAGCATCCGCAGCGACGCGGAATCGTTCGCCAAGGCGATTGCGCTTTACGTCGCCAAGAACAACCGTTCCGCCTCGCCGAAATATCTGTTCGGCGAAAGCTACGGCGGCTTCCGCGCGGCCAAGGTGGCACGCGCGCTGCAGCGCGACCAGGGTATTTTGATCTCCGGCATCGTGATGCTGTCGCCGATGCTGGAAGGCTGGCTGACCTTCGGCGACGACGAGTCGGCGTTGCGCGCGGCGTTGCAACTGCCGTCGCTGGCGGCGGCGAACCTCGAACGCAAGAATGCGTTCACGCCGGCCGCGCTGGCGCAGGCGGAAAAATTCGCCATGACCGACTATCTGGTGACCATGGCTGGCGCGCCGCCGCAGGGCGAGGCGGGCAAGGCGTTCTACGAACGCGTGGCGCAACTGACCGCGCTGCCGGTGGACGTGGTGACCCAGGCGCGCGGTTTTGTCGAGAACGCCTTCGTGAAGAACCTGCGTCCGGATGGCAAGATCGTCAGCCGTTACGACGCGACCTTCGCGGTCGACGATCCCTATCCGGAGGCGCGCTCGGCACACGGGCCCGATCCGATCCTCGACGGCGTCTCGCGCGCCTATGGCGGCGCCATGGCCGCCTATGCCCGCAACGAGCTCGGCTTCACGACCGAGATGACTTACGCGCTGTTGGCGCCACAGGTGACCGGCGGATGGGATTGGCAGGGCGGCCGGCTGCAGGCGAGCGCGGAGGATGACTTACGCACGCTACTCGCCTTCAGTCCGACGTTTCGCCTGCTGATCGCGCATGGCTATTCGGACATGATCACGCCCTATGGCATGAGCCGCTACGCGCTCGATCACCTGCCGGCGGACACCGCCAGCCGCGCCGAGCTCAAGCTCTATCGCGGCGGGCACATGCTTTATATCGATGCGCAGTCGCGCAAGGCGTTCAGCGCCGACGCCGCGGCGTTTTATCGCAAGGCCGGGGAGTAGCCGCCCCCGACCGCCATTCTTGCGCAGGCGGGAATCCAGCTCTCAAAAAGTATTGAGTCCCCGATTCGCGGGGACCAACGGGCATGGGCTAGTGCCCAGTGTATTCCAGCACATCGAAGCCGACGTGGCGGTCGACGATGTAGATGAGCCCGCGGTCGTCGAGCATCACGTCGTTGCTTTGCGGTGCGGCGCGGCCGCCGACCGGATCGGGAAGGAAATAGCCGACCTCGCGCGGCGCCATCGGATCGGCGACGTCGATGATGCGCAGGCCGCCGCCGAACCACACCGCGTGCACCAGCGTGCCGGTCATGCGCTCGTGGAACTGGTGCGCGCCGAAGCGCGCGCCCGGCGTGCGGGCGAAGGGTGAATCGAGCTCGCTCACCTCGAAAATCGACAGCGGCTTGACGTTGGCATAGTCGCTCACGTCGAACACGCAGATGCCGGCGTGCAAGCGGCCACGGCGCGCTTCCTCTTCATTGGCGCTCTGCGCCTGATCTTCCTCGTCGATCGACAGCGCGATGCGCTTGCCGCCGATCTTGCCCGGCACCGGCACGAAGGTGTGCGTCGGCTCGGGAAACGGCGGGTGGTAGTTGTACGCGGCGACCGTCTTCGGCTTGCCGATGTCGCTCACGTCGACGATGCGAATGCCGCCGTGCCAACAGCTTGCGAACATCTCGTCGCCGAAGCGCAGCGCGTGGTGCAAGCGGTGCCGCTTGCCCGACCAGGTCGGCTTTTCGCCCGCCGCAATATTCTGCCCCGGCAGCCACCAGCGTGAGGCCTCCTGCGGACGCTGCGGATCGCGCATGTCGTAGGTCACCAGCATGGCGCCGAGGAAGCCGTCCATCTCGGTCGAGATGTAGGCGTAGCGCTCGTCCATATCGAAGCGGTGCACACCGCTGCCGCCGGTCAGCTGGTGGTGGATCAGCCTGGGTTTGGTGCGGTCCGAAATATCGAAGATCCGGAAGCCGCCGTTGCGGTAAGGCTGTTTCTCCGCGGCTTCCACCTCGACGACGTTGGCTTCGGTGATGCTGAGCCGCTGCGCCAGCTCGGCGCGGGTCGGCTCACGGCCGAGCGTCTCGCGCAGCTCGCGGCGCACGCCGGGCATCTGTTCGGCGCGACGGCCGACCGGCGTCATGTTGCGCTCGTGATTGACCACCATAATGTCGCCGGCGACGCGCACTTTGTGGCTGTGCGAGGCGAGATCGCCGACGTTGACGGTCGCCACCACACGCGGGTTGGCCGGATTGGCAATGTCGACGATCGAGGTGCCGAGGTCCTGCTTGTTGGGGATATGCCCGACATAGGCGTAGCGGCCGTTGATATTGACTTGGCCGGCGCCGGGCAGGTCGAGATGGCCGATACGGCACACATTGCGGGCGAGCGCGCCGTTTGGCCGTTCGATTTTGTTCATGGCGTTTCCTACTTATTGACGGTGGCGCCCGAGGCTTTGACGACCTGCGCCCATTTCGGCACTTCCTTGGCGATATAGGCTTTGAATTCATCCGGCGTGTCGCCGACGATGTCGACGCCGAGCCGCTGAAGCGAAGCCTGCACGCCGGGATCATGCAGCGCCTTGACCGCCGTATCGTGCAGCCTGGCGATGATCTCCGGCGGCGTGCCGGTCGGCGCGACCAGGCCGTGCCAGGTGCTGGCCTCAAAGCCTTTCAAGCCGGCTTCGTCCATGGTCGGCACGTCCGGCAAGATCGCGGTTCGCTTGAGCGTGGTTACCGCCAGCGCGCGCACCTGCCCGTTCTTGATGTGGCCGATCACCGACGCCGCGGTGGCGAACATCATCTGATCGTTGCCGGCGATCACGTCCTGCAGCGCGGGCGCCGCGCCCTTGTAGGGCACGTGCACGATATCAACGCGCGCCTCCGCCTTGAACAATTCGCCGGCGAGATGCGCGGCCGCGCCGTAGCCGGACGAAGCGAAATTGATCTTGCCGGGTCGCGCGCGGCACAGATCGATCAGCTCGGTCAACGATTGCACCGGCACCTTCGGATTGACCACCAGGATATTGGCCTGGGTCCCGATCAGCGTGATCGGAATGAAGTCTTTCTGCGGACTGTAGGTGAGCTTCTTGTACAGGCTCTCGTTGGTGGCGAGGATGCTGTTGTTGCCGAGCAGCAGCGTGTAGCCGTCGGGCGCCGCGCGCGCGACGAAATCCGCGGCGATGTTGCCGCCGGCGCCCGGCTTGTTTTCAATCACCATCGGCTGGCCGAGCAATTGCTCCATCTGCTTGCCGACGATGCGGGCGAGCACGTCGCTCGGTCCGCCGGGCGGAAACGCCACCACCAGCGTCACCGGCCGGCTCGGATAGTCTGCGGCTTGCGCCGGCAAAGCGGGCACGAGCAGCGCGGCGAAGGCGCCGAACAGCGCGGCGCGGCGCCTCTGGTTCGCGAGAAATGTCATGGCAATGAACCTTCGGCTTGACGGCGCGCCCCGCGGCGGACTCGGGGCAATGCTACCTTCCCGCGGCGTATTCAGGAAGCCAACTCAAGATCGATTTTTGCGCCGCGGCACGCAGGAAATGCCCGTAAAACAAGATCAATTCTCCAACTCCCCTTGATGTAAGTCAAAGCTGCCGGGAGTGAATGTGGTGTCCTATTGAGGCACCCATAGTTGCCGGCGAGCAGCCTTTTTGAGCAAGCGGCTTTTTGCGCCGGCGTTAGTGCGCCCGACGGCTGATGCAGACCAGATCTTGCCGATCGGCATCGTGTGAAGCTGCGACCATCGGCAACTCAGCGAACCTGCGCGAGTGTGCGAAGCAAACAAGATCCATGGCAATCGGAGGAGATCAAACATGAAACGTCGAGATTTTATTACAACTCTAATGCTCAGTACCGTTGTCGGCTTCATACCCGCAAAGGCGGCCGAACCGAGCAAAGTCAAGGTCGGCATTCTGGTTCCGCTCACCGGGCCGTTCGCGGCGGTGGCGGAAACTCAAAAACAGGGCGCGCTGCTGGCGATCGACGTCATCAACAAGCGGGGCGGTCTCAATATGCCCGGCGGCAAAGTGATGGTGGAAGGCGTCGTCGACGATGATGAAGCCAAGCTCGACGTCGGCGTCCGCCGCTATCGCTACATGGTTTCGCAAGGCGTCAAGGGCGTCGGCGGCCAAACTTGGGCGCCGCTCGCTTACGCGCTCAATGCCATCGTCTCCAAAGAGCCGATGCCTTACTTCCCGGTCTGCGTCATGGCCAAGGAAGCCTTCCAAAAGGGCAAGCTCGCGGAGTCCAGCTTCGCCGCCGCCTATAGCCCATGGACGGTCGGCTATATGGCCGGCAAGTCGGCAGTGCAGACGCTCGGCAAGAAGCGCGTCTTCTTCCTCGCCCGCACCGATAGCTGGGGCTGGGACATGCGTGACGGCGCCTATGCCGCCGCCAAGGAATTCGGCGCCGAGGTCGTCGGCTATGACGAGGCTGCGCTCGGCACCAACGACTTTACCACCATCCTGCAGAAGGTCCGCGCCGCCAAGCCGGACGTTCTCATCGCCGCGCAGTTCGCAGCCGATTCGGTCGCGCTTCTCAAGCAGGTCTCGCAGATGGGCCTGAACAAGGAGATGACCATCTTCAACGCCTTCATCACCAACGTGGTTGCCAAAGGGCTGCCGCCGGAAGCGCTGCAGGGCGTCTACGCCATGCACTACTTCTACTACGACCTCAGCAGCTTCCCGGACAAAGCGGTGGCCAAGAGCGCGGAGGATTTCACTGCGCTCTACCGCGCCAAGTACAACGCGCCGCCGGATGCTTATGCGACGATCGCTTACATCGCCTACATGGAGATGTTCCGCGGCTTCGAGGGGGCAAAGTCGTTCGACGCGAAAAAGGTCTCGGCGGCTTTGATGGCAAACGGCGGTCGATTCGACACCGTCAAGGGTCCGGCCACCTGGCGAGAGGACCATTCGGCCGCCTTCAAGTACGCGGCCTTCCTGGTCAAGGGCAAAGGCGCCGCGGAGCAAAAGAACGAGTGGGACCTGTTCAGCGTGGAAGGCTCCATGGGCGGCGAAACCGTGTTGCCGACGCTCAAGGAGCTTGGTTACTGATCCCAGCATCGATCGAGCGATCGGTTCGTCCGCTCGATTACGACGCCGTTAATTTCACCCCGGCGCAAGCCTTCTACCTTGCGCCGGGGTACCACATTCAGAACAGGTGAGTCGTGGCAACCGATACGCGCGCCGAGATCATCAGGGCACAAAACGTGACAAAACGTTTTGGCAAGCTCGTCGCGGTCGACGATGTCAGCTATCTGCTGCGGGAGAACGAAGTCGCCGGCATCATCGGCTCGAACGGCGCCGGCAAGACGACCTTTTTCAATCTGCTGACCGGATATTTCCGACCCGACCAAGGATCGATTTTCTACAAGGGCGAAGACGTCACCCGCATGTCGCCCCAGCAGCGCGTCGCGCGCGGATTGATGCGGACGTTCCAGCTGACCGCCACGTTCGACAATCTCAGCGTGGTCGACAATCTGGTGCTCGCCTTTTTTCGGGCGCACCGGAATTCGTCGCTGTTGCATCTGCTGCTGAACACCTGCAAGGCGCAGCGTAACGATCCGAAGATCGTCGAGGCCCTGCAAACGTTCGACTTGCATGTCCTGCGCGACCGGCAGGTGAAGAACCTCAGCCTCGGCGAGAAGCGGCGCCTGGAGATCGCGATGGCGGTCCTGACCGAACCCAAGGTGCTGCTGCTCGACGAACCGCTCGCGGGACTTTCCGAATCCGAGATCCAGGGCGTGCTCAACGTGCTGCGACAGCGCGTCGGCCGGCAGACGATCCTGATCGTGGAGCATAAGATTTCGCACGTGCAGGATTTCCTGCAACGGCTCACGGTCATGCATGAAGGCCGCGTGATCGCCGACGGCGGGGTGGGGGAATGCCTGCAACATCCTGAAGTCCGCAAAAGCTACTGGCAGATCGACACGGGTGCCGAGCAAGACCGGAGCGTCGTTGCATGACGCCGAGCGACGATATCCTGACAGTTGCCGGGCTGAATGTCGCTTACGGCGAATCGAAGGTGCTATTCGACGTGGCCATGACCGTGCGGCGCAACCAAGTCGTTGCCTGCGTCGGCCGCAACGGCGCCGGCAAGAGCACGCTGCTCAAGACCATCTCCGGATTTCTCAAGCCGACATCGGGAACGATCGATTCCGACGGCGAGAGTCTGGTCGGCCGACCGGCTTTCGCCATCGCCGGAATGGGGATCAAGTACATTCCGCAGGACAAGAAGGTGTTTTCCGACCTGACGGTCCAGGAGAATCTCGAGCTCGGCAGCTATGCCAGCCAGGATTACGATTGGGTTCCGATCTTCGACTATTTCCCCAAACTGAAGGTGCTGCTCGACCGCAAGGCCGGCTATCTAAGCGGCGGCGAGCGGCAGATGCTGATGGTCGGCCGCGCCATCCTCGGCCGGCCGAAGATGCTGCTGGTGGACGAGCCAACCGAAGGGCTGGCACCGAGCATCGTGATGCACCTGCGCGATGTTTTCAAAGAGCTGGCCAAGAAAACGGCGCTGGTGATCGTCGAGCAGAACCTGCCGCTGGTTTGCGCCATCGCCGACAAGATCTACGCCCTGAAGGAAGGCCGCATCATGGCCGAGTTGACCGAACGCGAGCAGATCAAGCCCGAAGCCTGCGAGCAATATCTCTAGACCAGGACCGATGAGGACGCCTGCGATGAACGCTTTGCGATGGTGGTGGGGATTGGTGCTGGCGTTCGCCCTTGTGGCGCTGGTCCGGGTATTCCTGCCGCTGCCGTTCGCCAATGAGATCATTATTTTCTCGATCTACACCATGGGCTGCAACTACCTGCTCGGCCGCGTGGGCTACATCTCGTTCGGACAGCCGGCCTACCTCGCGATCGGAGGCTACGCTACCTCGTTTTACCTGTTTTACTTCGGCACCAATCCTTACGTCGGCATTCTGATCGGCATCGCCGGAGGATTCGTCGCGGCCCTGGCGATCGGCGCATTGTTCGTGCGCTTGCGCGGCGATTACTTTGCGCTGGTCAATCTTGCGCTGGCAGTGATCATTTTCTACGTGATGCAGAAGATGCTGGCCGGCATCACGCACGGCGACAACGGATTATGGTTCCTCACCAACATGGCATCCACGCCGGTGCTCGACCTGTCGCGGCCCGATCAGTTCTTCATCTTCGCGTTCCTGGTCGCCTTCGCGCTGTGGGCCTTCTACAAATATCTCGACGACTCGATCTTCGGCGCCCTGTGCCTGGCGACCAAGCTCAACGACGACAAGGTGAAGTTTCTCGGCTACAGCAGCTTCAATATCCGGCTGTCTGCTTTTGTCATCGCCAACACAACCACGGCGCTCGCCGGCGCGATGTATGCGGTCTATCTCGGCTTCGTCAGCCCGGAGATCACCAGCCCGGCGCGCGCCGCCGACCCGGTGGTGGTGACCATCCTCGGCGGGGTCGGCACGTTGTACGGGCCGCTGGTCGGCGCGATCGTCTACACCGGCATGAAGGACGTGCTGAGCAAAGTGTTCGGCAATTGGGAGTTGGTGATCGGCTTCGTGCTCGTGTTCATCATGCTGGCGGGCGAGCGGGGTATATGGGGCAGCCTGGAGCCGCTATTCCAAAAACTGATCCTGCGCGTCACCGGCAAGGCAGCCGATCAAAGCGGGAGCGGCCGATGATGAGTACGCAGCTTCTAATCTCCGGCGTCATCTTCGGCCTGAGCCTGGGTGGCATCTTCTTCCTGATGACCATCGGGCTCTCCCTCTGCTTCGGCCTGATGCGCATCATTACCCTCGACCAACTGCTGTATTATTCAATCGGCGGCTACATCACCTACACCGTCAGCGTGGGGGTCGGAGACATCTGGCTTGGCGTACTGGGCGGGGTGATCGTCGGCGGCCTCGCCGCTTTTGCGGTGGAACGGCTTGTTTTCCGGCGCATCTACGATCGGGACTTGCCCTTCACCATGATCACGTCGTTTGGCGTCCTGATCGGCGGCGTCGGCGTCATCAAGTATTTCTGGGGCCTGGTGCCGCGTCCGGTGGCGGAGCCGATCGTCGCCCAAGTCTATATCGTGGGCACGGAAATCCCGGTCTATCGCCTGGTGATCATCGGCATCGCCGCCCTCGTCTATGTCGGCATCTGGCTGTTCCTCAACCGCACCATCATCGGCAAGGCGATCCGCGCCGGCACCGAGGACGTCGAGCATGTCGAGGGCCTCGGCATCAACGTCTACCGGTTGTTCACCATCACCTTTGTCATCGCCGGCGGCTTGTCAGGGCTGGCCGGGGGCCTGCACGCACCGCTGATCATGGTCGATCCGAATATGGGGCTCGAAGTGCTGGCCTTTGTCTTCATGGTCGTCATCATCGGCGGCCTCGGCAGCATCAAGGGCACGCTGATCTCCAGCTTCCTGGTCGGCCAGGTGGTCTCGCTCGGCTCGCTGATCTACGCGCCGCTGGCGCAGATGGCGCCCTTTGCCGTCATGCTGCTGATCCTGCTGGTGCGGCCGCGCGGCCTGTTTGGCAGCCAGCTGCTCAAGCGTTAGCCGGCGTCAGGCCGGGATCTGCTTCTGCTCGGTGGCGCGCTTGGCCTTGATGGCGGCGAGCACCTTTTCCGCCGTCGCCGGCAGCGAGGTGACGCGCACGCCGACCGCGTCGTGAATGGCGTTGAGCACCGCCGCTGCGGTCGGCACCGCCGTCGGCTCGCCAACGCCCTTGGCGCCGAACGGCCCGGTCGGATCGAACCCTTGTACAATGTCGACGGTGATCTCCGGCATGTCGAGCGAGGTCGGCATGATGTAGTTGGTCAGGTTCGGATTGATGTGGCGGCCGTTGGCGTCGAACAGCATCTCCTCCTGCAGCGCCATGCCGACGCCCATGGAAATGCCGCCCTCGACCTGGCCCTCGACCAGCATCGGATTGATGGCGGTGCCGCAGTCGTGCGCGGCGGCGATGCGCAGGATCTCGACCTCGCCGGTCTCGTCGTCGACGTCGACCTCGGCGATCTGCGTGGCGTAGACGTAAGTCGCGAACGGCTTGCCCTGCCCGGTCTCCGGGTCCATGGCGACGGTCGGCGGATTCCACGAGGCGCTGCCGATCGCCGGCTGGCCGAGAATGACCTGCGAGCGATGCGCCACCTGGCCGATCGACACGTTGCGCTGCGGGTAGTTCTTCACCTGGATCTTGCGGTCCTTGGCCTCGAGCTGGCTCACCTTCACGCCGAGCATCGGCGCCGCCGTTTCGAACAGAATCGCCTTGGCGGCTTCGGCGGCGAGCCAGATGGCATTGCCGGTGACATAGGTCGTGCGGCTGGCGATGGCGCCGGTGTCCATCGGGGTGGAGTCGGTGTCGGCGGAGACGACGTGCACGTCGTCGGTGGCGATGCCGAGCGCCTCGGCGGCGATCTGGCCGAGCACCGTGAGCGAGCCCTGCCCGGTTTCCACCGTGCCGGTAAGCACCGTGGCGGTGCCGTCCTCGTTCACTTTCACCGTCGCCGCGCTTGGATTGGCGTCGACGGTGAAGCCGATCGGATACCACATGCAGGCGATGCCGCGGCCGCGCTGTTTCATGAGCGGGGCTCCCAGCCGAAGCGGTCGGCCGCCTTGCGCAGCGTTTCCTTGACCACCACGCTGTGCAACACCTGCCCGGTCGGGCTCGGCGAGCTTTCGTCGAAGGCGTTGAGCAGGCGGATTTCCAGGGGATCCAACTTGAGCGCCTTGGCGATGTCGTCCATGTGCGACTCGTAGGCGAAGCAGACCTGCGGCGCGCCGAAGCCGCGCATGGCCCCGGTCATGGTCTTGTTGGTGTAAACGACGAAGGCCTCGGCCAGCACGTTGTCGATCTTGTAGGGACCGGGCGACAGGATGCAGGCTTTGCCGAGCGTCGTGGCGCTCCATGAGCAGTAAGCACCGCCGTCAAGCACCAGCCTGATCTGCCGCGCGACGATACGGCCGTTTTTGGCAACGCCGGTCTTGTAGTCCATGATGATGGGGTGGCGCGTCGTCGTCGAGGTGAACTCCTCGCCGCGCGTGTAGACTCCCTTCACCGGCCGGCCGGTCTTCTTCGACAGCAGCGCCAGCGCCGGCTCCTGGGTGATTTCGTTCTTGCCGCCGAAATTGCCGCCGACGATGGTGCCGACGATGCGGATGCGGCTCATCGGCATCTTCAGCGTGCGCGCCATGTCGGCGCGCGCCAGGGTAATGCGCCCGATGGTGGCGTAGATGGTGAGGCGGCCGTTGGCGTCCCAATCGGCGATGGCCGCGTGCGGCTCGAGCGACACGTGCTCGATCATCTGCGTCGAGAAGTGGCCCTCGAAGATATGGTCGGACTCGGCAAAGCCCTTCTCGACGTCGCCTTTGCGGATCACCTTGGTCGCGTAAATATTGCTGTCGGGCGCGTGCACCTTAGGCGAGTCCTCGCGCATGGCGGCGACCGGATCGAGCACGGCCGGCAGCGGCTCGTATTCGACCACGATCTTGTCCAACGCCTCATTGGCGATCTGCTCGGTGACCGCCGCCACCGCGGCGACGCCGTCGCCGGCGTGGAACACATGATCGTCGACCAGCACCGGCTGATCCTGGAACGTGGGCCCGAAGGTATTGGTCGGAATTTCCTTGCCGGTAAGCACCGCCATCACGCCGGGCATGGCCTCGGCCGCGCTGGTGTCGATGCGCTTGATGCGGGCGCAGGCGATGCCGGCGCGCTTGATGCGTGCATAGAGCATACCGGGGAAGCTGAGGTCGTCGATGTATTTGGTCTGGCCGAGACCGTGCAGGCGGCCGTCCGGCCGCGTCGCGCGCTGGCCGACGGCGCGGGTCTGCTGGCGGGCATCCGGCGTCAGCGGCTCGATCGGAAAGGGCTCGCGCGGCGCAACCGCCGGCAGCCGCAGATCGGCGTCGCGCAGCGTCTCGGCGATGTCCAGCTTCTCGCGTTCCAGGATTCGGCTATGTTCGTTCATGGGGCAGTCACCTCGGGCCGGGCGTGGGTGAGCTTGGCGGGGGAGTCTTCACGCAGCAGGCGGGCGGCATCGTGCACCGCCTCGATCATCTTGGTGTAGCCTGTGCAGCGGCAGAGATTGCCCGACAATGCGTCGCGGATTTCCTGCGTGGTCGGGTTGAGATTCTCGTCGAGCAGCGCCTTGGCCGACATCAGCACGCCGGGGCCGCAGAAGCCACATTGCAGCGCGCCGTTGTTCTCGAAGCATTGCTGGATAGCGTGCAGCCGGTCGCGGCTGGCGAGACCCTCGACGGTGAGGATCTCGCGGCCGTCAGCCTGGCCGGCGAGCATCAGACAGGAATTGACCGCCTGGCCGTCGACAATGACTGTGCAGGCGCCGCAATCGCCGACATCGCAGCCAAGTTTGGCGCCGGTGAGATGGAATTGGTCGCGCAGCAATTGCAGTAGCGTCGTCTCCGGCGGCACCGAAGCGCTGCGCGTCTGCCCGTTGACGGTCATCGTTACGTCGGTCACGCCACGAGCTCCTTGTCCGTCGCCGTCGCCCGTGCCTGCGCGCTGACGAGCGCGCGTTTCACCAGAACGGCGATGAGATCGCGCCGATAATCCGCGCTGGCGCGGAAATCGCTGATCGGCCTTGCTTGCGTCGCCGCGATGCGGCCGGCTTCCGCCATCGCCTCGGGGCCGATCGCGCGGCCTTCGAGATAAGCTTCCGCCTTCGGCGCACGGATGACGACAGGCGCCACCGCGCCGAGCGCGATGCGCGGCGCGCTGAATTTACCATTGTCGATGAAGAACGCAGCCGCGGCATTGACCAGCGCCAGCGCCTGGCCCTTGCGCAAGCCGAATTTCTCGAACCCGGCCGGCTTGTTGAGGTTCTGCTTTGGGATGACGATGTCGACCAAAAGGTCGCCCGGCTTGAGGCTGGTCTTGCGCGGCCCGACGAACAATTCGGCGAGCGGCATCTGACGCTGGCCGTCGGCATTGGCCACGGTCACCGACGCCTCGAGGGCCATCAGCGTCGGCCCGCTGTCCATCGACGGCACGCAGGTGATCAGATTGCCGCCGAGCGTGCCGAGGTTGCGCGTCTGCACCGCGCCGATCGAATGCGCGGCGTCGACCAGCGCCGGAAACATGTCGCGGATGATCGGCGACGCCATAATGTCGCCGTGGGTCGCGAGCGCGCCGATATGCAGGCCGTCTTCGGCGACCGCGATGGTCTTGAGCTCGCGCAGCCGGGAGACATCGACGATGACTTGCGGGTCGTGCACCGCGTGCTTGAGTTCGACCAGGAGATCGGTGCCGCCGGCGAGAATCTTGGCCTTGGCGCCGTGCTCTGCCAGCGCCGCCACTGCATGCCCGATGTCCTTGGCCGATACGTATCCGAACGCCTTCATTCAGTCTGTCCTCGATGCCCGCAGATGATGTTGCAGCAGCCCTCGCGCAAACCGTCAAAACGGAGCGAGAATCCGCATCCGGGCTGCAGCCAGCAACGGCTCGCAGAATAAGCGGTTCGGGGGGCGCGATCTAGATGAAAGTGGTACGCCATTCCGGAAATACCGTTTCGCCGGTTGAAACCGCGGCCTTTTGCGCGCCTTAAGATGGCGGGATGTCCGGCTTTTCGACGCAGGGGTCCGCCGGTAACCTTTCCAGCAGATCGGCACGCCTAGAACTCGCGGCCGAGCATCAGGTGGTCAAGCGAATAGGTTCCGCCGCCGTGCACGAGGAAATAAAGCGCGGCAATCGTCCACATCAGCGTGTATTCGAGGCCTAGCTGGTTCCAGAAATAGCGGCCGACCCGCCAACGCTCGATATTGGTGACCAGCAAAAAGAGGACGATCGGCACCGCGGCGAGCCGGGTGAACAGGCCAAGCGCCAGCAGCGGCCCGCCGACGAGCTGCACGACCGAGATCGCCGAGGCCCAGACGATGCCCGGCCGGTAGCCCTGTGTGTCGAGATAATCGGCGAGCGCGCGCACGCTGCGCAGCGGTTGTCCGGTGCGCGGAAAAAAATTGAACGTGTTGCGCAAGCCATGCGGCACCAGCGCCAATCCGACCATGACGCGCAGCAGCGCCTCCGCCACCGGGGCAAGCATCCGGTAGAGCGCGCCGAGCTCGGGAAAAATGAGCGGAGTCGACGGGTCGGGCAAACTACAACCGGATTTCGCCGAGATTGATGCTGACGCCAAGTTTTGCGGTGACGGCTTTCTTTGAGCGGCCGGCCGCCGAAATCTCAACCACATAGTCGCCGGACTCTTCATCCAGCCGGTCGAATTTGAAGTCGCCGTAATTGTCGGTTACCGTTTGCGCGACCATGGCGCCGCCTTTGAGCAAGCGCACGTTCGCGCCCTCGACGCAGTCGACCACGCCATTCGTTTCTATCGACACCGAGCCGGCGACGAAGCACTTCGCGTAACGCCACAGATTCTTGTAATAGACGCGCGGGCCGGTGGCGAGCTCGGGCTTCATGACTTCGAGCCCCTGCTCGCGCGCGACGCGCGCCATCTCGGCATCGTCGACGCAGACCGCGCGCATGGCGCCGGTCGGACAGGATTGCTGGCCGCGCGTCTGCTTCCAGCCCTGGTCGATGAGATGGGCGTCGAAGGTCCAGGCTTGCGGCAATTGCAGCTCCTCGTTCCACCAGATGTGGCCGTAGGGGCAGGCATCGACGAGGTCCTTGCGCCCCTTCGCCTTGACCGGATCGATCAGCACGATGCCGTCGTCGCGCTTCTTCACCGCGCCGCCGCCTTTGGCGAGGCAGGGCGCGTTGTCGCAGTGATTGCACATGGTCGGCACGTAAGCGATGTCGATGGCCGGGATCTGCCCGCGCTCCTTCTGCAGGATGTTGATCCACTTGTGCCCGTGCTTGGGCATCGGCGCCGAATAGCCGGGAAATTCGTTTCCGACATATTCGTCCATGGCCGCGAGCGTACACAAATTGCAGTTGGTGCACGCGGCGACGTCGACGATCAGGTTCCATTTGTTCATCGTATTCACACCGCGTCTCGGGCTGAACCGCCCTTACTTCGGAATTTTCGGCACGACGAGATGGAAGAGCTTCAGCGACGCCCCGCTCGCCGCCTGGATGGTGGCGGTCTCGGACGGTCCGAGATAGACGCCGGCGCCCTTCTCGACATCGTAATCTTTGTTGTTGAGCTGGATGCGGCCTTTGCCGTCCATCAGGTAGATGAGCTGATGCTTGTCGGAGACATCCGGTTTGAAAGTCTCAGTCGCTTTCAGCCAACGCAAGGAACCGAGCACGTTGTGCGCATTACACAGCGCTTCGTTCAGCACCTCGGTGAATTCGCCTTGGCCAGCCGTAGCCTTCTTAGGAAGCTTGTTGGTATCGATGAATGTCAGCGACATAATGATTGTCCTCTGCTGTCGGGCTAAATTCAGGTTTGAATCCAGACGCGGCCGTCCTTGCGGTCCCAGCGCAAGTCGTCGTCCGTGCCTTCGAGGATCGTGGTCTTGAAGCGGTTGGGCGCCTGCCACTCGAAATAGAACAGCGGCGTGGTGGCGCGCAGGCGGTGCTTCTCCTCGGCTGGGATGAAGATCATGTCGCCGGGGCCGACCGGACGAATCCCGTCATCCGATTCCACCGTCGCCTTGCCGTCGATGATGAAATAGAAGTGTTCGCAGTTCTTGTGCAGGTGCAGCGGCGACGCCGCACCCTGCTTGTAGTGCATCACGCCCGCCAGCATATCGTCGATCTTGGCGAGTTCCTGGTTGACGAAGAAGATGCGCTCGCGCGCCTTCTTGGCGTCGATCAGCGACGGCAGATCGCTCTCTTTAAAGACATAAGCCATCAAGTCCTCCTTGTTGTCTTTTTACTTTGCCGGCATCAGGTGCGCCGCCTTGAGCTTGGTGCGGATATCCTTGTCCTTCTCCATCTTGGCGAAGGTTTCCGAGACATGCTCGGTCTTGCCATCCCACAGCACGACCTCGACCAGGGCGTTGGCGCCGGCGAGCGAATGCGTGGTCTTGGTCTGCGTGCGCTCGGGCGTGAGCAGATTGAGCACGCCGCCGCGGTCGACCGACTTACCCGGCTCGCCCATCGGATCGTAAACGGCCGAGGACTCGTAGCCGTGGCAGACGCCGCGCGGCAGCCGCTGCGTCGGCAGCGCGGCGCAGATCACCGCGCCGCGGTCGTTGTAGACCTTGACCAGATCGTGCTTCTTGATGCCGCGCTCGGCGGCATCCTGCGCGTTCAGGCGGATGATCCAGTAGAAATAGCCGCCGACATTGACGCGGTGATCCTCGATGTTGAGCAGAAACGAATCCTTGCCGTCGCCCTGCGTGTGATAGGAATATTTCGAGTGCGGCGTCAGCAGTTGCAGCGGGTAGCGCTCGAACAGGTCGCCGGAATGCGGGCCCTCCCATGACGGCTCGTATTTGACGATGGGCGGCCGCTCCGGATCGGCGAAACGCTTGAGGCTGTTGCATTCGAACTCGAGCTTGCCGGACTGCGTCTGCAAGCCGCGCAGATATTCCTCGGTATAGTCGGACGGCAGCGGCTGGAATTCCGGCACGTCCTTCTTGCGGTTCTCCCAGAACCAGCGGAACGACACCGGCGCGCGCAGATGCTCCTTTTCCGCCGGCACGACGTAATAGCCGCGCCGCATGAATTCCTTCCAGGAGATCACCTTTGGCAGGTCGGAGGCATCGAAATGCCGCTTGACCCAGTCGATTTCGTTGACGCCCTCGTTGAAGTAGTTGGCAAGGCCGAGCCGCTTGCAGATCTCGGTGAAGATCCAGAAATCGGTCTTCGATTCGCCGAGCGGCTTGATCGCCGGCGCCTGGAAGATGATGACGCGGTGATTGAGCTGCTGCTGGCCGTGGTGGCCGTAGCCGCCGAGGCCGGCCCATTCGGAGATATCGACGCGCTCGAAATTGGTGCAGGCCGGCAGGATGAGGTCGGCGAACTTGGCCTCGCCCTCGAACCAGATCGACTGGTTGACGACGAATTCCAGATTGTCCGACTGGTACATCCGCACATGGCGGTTGGTGTTGTTCATGGTGGCCAGCATCGAGCCACCGTATTTGTAGAGCATCTTCACCGGTGCGTGGCCCGGCGACGGATAGCTGAATTTGGCGAACTGGTGCTCGATCGACTTGCCGATCCAGCGGTAACCCTCCGCCTTGCCGTCGGCGATCGCCTCCGGCATCCAGATGCGCGGGATGGTCTGCGCGTTGGAGCTCATGGTCAGAAGCTGCGGCATGCGCTGATACAGCTCGACCGGCATCGATGTGTTTTCCAGATCGCCGGACATGCCGCCGTCGGCGTAGCCGGGGAAATAGAAATTGAAGTCGAGCGGACAGCCCCATTGCAGATTGCCCATGTTGATGCCGGGCTTGCCCAGGCCCTGCATCGCCGCCAGGCACACCATCACGCGCGCCCACTGGATGCCGGTCTGGTTGCGGCAGGCGCCGCCGTGGCCGTTGCCCCAGCCGCCGGGGGCGAGATAGACCCGCTTCCTGCCCCACTCGCGGGCGAGCGCGCGCACGTCTTTCGCCGGAACGCCGGTTTCCTTCTCTTGCCACTCCGGCGTCTTCGCAACGCCGTCTTCCTCGCCGAGCAGATAGGCCTTCCAGACGTCGAAACCGACGGTGTGCGTCTTCACATACTCTTTGTCGTAGAGACCTTCCTTGATCCACACGTAAGCGATCGCCATCGCCATGGCGGGCGACGTGGTCGGCTTGGGGGCGAACCACTTGCCGGGCAGGAACTGCGCCGACGCGTTGTAATAGGGATCGACGTGGACGACCTTGATGCCGAGCTTCGGATTCTTCAGCCACTGCCGGCGCACGGTACCTTCCTGCGCACCGTAGGAGCCTGACGTCGATTCCGGGTCCGCCGCCCAGAACACGATCATTTCGCAATTTTGCAGACAATCTTCGACCGTGCCGTAGGTTTCCGACTGGCCGACGCGCAGCGTGTAGCCCCAGTGATGCACCGCGCCCCAGTACCAGCCTTCCCACGAGTCCGGATTGTGATGCACGCGCGTCATGCCGACCGCATTGGCGAAGCGGTAGAGCGCGGACAAATAGTAGCCGATATTGCCCCAGGTGTGGTGCGACCCGTGTGACGTCGCGACCGCGCCCGGGCCGTAGTCGCGCTTGCAGCGCTTGATCTCGTTGGCGACGAGGTCGAGCGCCTCGTCCCAGGAGATGCGCACATAGTCCGACTTGCCGCGGTTCTGCGGATTGCGCTTGCCGTTCGGATCGAAGTCGACGCGCTTCATCGGGTAGAGCAGCCGGTTCGGCGCATAGACGATCGACTTGGCGTTCTGTCCGTGCGGCGCCAGCGTCGTCTTGCGCGGCGGCGTAAACTCGAGACCGCGCGCTTTGATCGTCCACGGCTGCGGATCGCTGTCGTCGAAATCGATCGGCGTCATGCGCACGATCTTGTCGTCCTTGACGGTGATGAACACCGGCCCGCCATTGGTCATGTTGCAATAGCGCGTCGAGCCGTCGGGCATCGGCGTGCCGAAGGTCCAGTGCGCGGTCTGCATCGCCATCAGGGTCTGCGCGAACCAGTTGGTCAAATCCTCGGAGCCCTCGACGCCGAGGACGAAATCCTTCTGCGCGTTGATCTGGTTGAGCCAGTTGATCGGCGGCGTCAGCAGCGCGGCGCCGATCGCTGCGTTCTTGAACAAGAGCGTGATGTCGGGTTTCGGATGGTGGCCGCTGCCGGAGGTGATCCCGCCGTCGCGGATCTCGATCCAGCGGCCGGTGCCTTCGTCGCGCGCCTTGATCTGCGCGACCAGATTGCGCTCCTTGAGCCGCGCGGCGAACTGCTGCGAGTACCAGCGCGCGAAGCGCAGCAACAGCGTGAGCGCGAACAGAATAATCGCGAATTTCGCTTTCGTGAGCATCGTGCGTATCCCCGACCTGATCGGACCCACGGCGCGGGCCACCGGGCGCCGTGAAGGCCGCGGAGATTATAGGATTTCCGGCTATCGTTTATTGATGCAATTTATGGGCAGGGCGATCGAATTTATCGAACGCTTGCCTCGATTACCGCCGGGCCGCCCGCCGCGCGCCGCCCAGCGGCAGATCGATTTTGGCAGCGGTTTTCTGCACGTCCGCTAGAAACGCCTGGCAAACGGCCGACAATTCGTGCTTGGCGCGCGAAATCGCTACCACCTGCCAGGGCTGCATGGGGGCATCCAGCAGCACCGGCGCGATCGCAGGGGTATGGCGGCTGCCGGTGAAGATTTGCGACGGTACCAGCGTAACGTAGTCGCCGTTCTCGACCAACGCGAGCGCGCAGGCAAACGACGTACATTCGATGGTGCTCTTCGGCGGCTCGAGCCGGTTGGCGATGAAGGTCTGCTCGAACACGTCGAGCCCGGTGTGGGTGCGGCGGTAGATGATCCAATCCAGATCGGTAAGGTCGGCGAGCTTGACGTTGCGCCGCTTGAGAACCGGATGGTCGGCGCGCACCGCCGGCACCAGTCGGTCCTTCACCAGGCTGATGAAGCTCAGCGTGTCGTCGCGCGGCCTACCCGGCACCAGGCAAATGGCGAGATCGAGATCGCCGGTGCGAATTGCCGGCAGCATATCAGGATAGACGCCCTCGAGGATGTGGAAGGTCACCCGCGGATGGGTACGCTGGAAAGCGATCACCGCGCGCGGCAGCAATCCGGTGGCGACGCTCGGCGAGGCGCTGACGCGGATTTCGCCTAATCCCGCGCCCTGAATCGCTTCGACGTCGTTGCGGGCGTGGCGGAGCTCCGCCTCGACGGTCTTGATGCGCGCGAACAGCGCCCTGCCCGCCTCGGTCGCGGCAACGCCGTGGGCGCCGCGATGCAAAAGCTCGACGCCGAGGTCGTCTTCCAGTTGCTGGATGCTCTTGGTAACCGACGACTGCGACAGATTGAGAACCTTGGCCGCCTGGCGGACCGCGCCGGCCTCGACCACCGCGGTGAAATTGCGCAATTGGCTGAGTTTCATGTCTCGCTCGACCGCTGGTGATCGCCAAATACTATCACCGGGCGGTCAAATTACCTAGTTCGGCGATCGGGTCGGCGACGCCGAAAATGAAAACAGTGACGCCGCGGCCATGATAGCCGCGGCGTCCGTCTTGCCTTGGGCTTCCTCAATTACCCTGGAACACCGGCTTCTGCTTGGCGACGAAGGCCTCGTAGGCCCGCTCATAATCCTTGGTCTGCATGCAGATCGCCTGTGCCTGCGCCTCGGCTTCGATCGCCTCGTCGACGCCCATATTCCATTCCTGGTGCAGACACTTCTTGGTCATGGCGTTGGCGAAGGTCGGACCGTCCGCCAACTGCTTGGCCAGCGCCTGCGCGTCGGCGAGCACGGTCTCCGGCTCGCTGAGCTTATTGTAGAAGCCCCAGCGTTCGGCTTCGGCGCCGTCCATGGCGCGGCCGGTATAGAGCAGCTCGGAGGCGCGGCCGTGGCCGATGATGCGCGGCAGCATGGCGCAAGCGCCCATGTCGGCGCCGGCAAGGCCGACGCGCACGAACAAGAACGCCACTTTGCTGCGCGCGGTACCGACGCGCAGGTCCGAGGCCATGGCGATGATCGCGCCGGCGCCGGCGCAGATGCCGTCGATCGCCGCGACGATCGGCTGCGGACAGGCGCGCATCTCCTTGACCAGCTGGCCGGTCATGCGGGTGAAAGCGATGAGGCCCGCCATGTCGTCCTTGCGCTGCATCTCGACCAGCGGGCCGATGATCTCGTGCACGTCGCCGCCGGAGCAGAAGTTGCCGCCGGCGCCGGCGATCACCACGTTCTTGATCTCGTCGGCGTATTGCAGGTTGCGGAACAGGTCGCGCAGCTCGGCGTAAGACTCGAGCGTCAGCGGGTTCTTCCGCTCCGGCCGGTTCAAGGTAATGGTCGCCACCTTACCGGCGACCGACCAGAGGAAGTGCTTCGGCTTGAAACTGGCGAAATCGAGCCCGGCGGGGCGAAAGCGCGCCGCGGTGTCGCCGTCGGCGGCGGGTTTGGTCATTGCCACTGCAGTCATGTTTCCCTCCATGAGATCTCGAAAAACTAACCTGCGAAAGTCAGCCCGCCGCTCACGCTCATCACCTGGCCGGTGACGTAGTCGGCTTGCGGGCTGGCGAAGAACAGAACGGCGT